>NZ_JARKOT010000191.1 GCF_029977985.1 Propioniciclava sp.
GTTCGATCTGTGCCCGGATCACGGACGGGTCGCTGGTCATCGGTTCTCCTCTTCCTTGCCCTTCACTGCATTCGGGATCTTGCTGACCGTCTCCACGGTCTGGGGCAGGCCGCGCACCCGGGCCAGCTCATTGCGTCCGACCACCGCGAGGATCGCGGCGACGATCGCCCACACCACGGCCACCACGACGGCGGACCAGGCGTTGCCGATCGCCAGGCCCAGTCCCCACCACAGCGCGATGGACAGGAACAGGATCACCAGGAGGCCGCCGACCGCCGCGCCGGCGAGCAGCCCGGCACCCTTGCCGGCACGGGTGCCGGACTCGCGCAGCTCGGCCTTGGCCAGCTCCACCTCCTGCCGCAGCAGGGTGGACAGGTCGCGGCTGACGTCGCCCATCAGCTCGCCGATCGACCGCTCGGGCTCCCGCCGGGCCGGGGTCGCGGCGCCCGGCACCACCGGGTCGCTGGACGTCGTCACCGCAGGTCACCGCCCGCGTCGGCCCGGTCGTAGCCGTAGGTCTGGCCGGTGGTGCCGCCGCCGTACGCCGGCACTTCCGCGGCGAGCCGGGGTGCGGGGACGTCCGTCGCCTCCGCCGCCGCGGTCGCCGACCGGGACGGGGTGACGTCCCTGCCGGCCATCAGGCCCCGGCTGAGCCGGCCGACGACCACGCCGGCCACGGTCGCCCCGGCGAGGAACACGAACGGACGGCGCCGCGCGAACCGCCGGACCTCCGCCAGCACATCGGACGCGTCGGCGTTCGCCAGCCAGTTCGACAGCTCGCCGCCCCGCCGGGACGCCTGCTTCGCCAGCGCGGTCACCGGACCGTCCTGCTCGGACTTCGACGCCATCTCGCCCAGCTCGCCCGCCAGCGCGTGCAGCAGGTCGGCCAGCTGCTGCTTGCCGGTGCTCGCCTGCTCGCGGAGCTGCCCGCTGGCCTGGTCCCACAGGCCCTGGAACTGGGCGCGAGCGTCGCCCGCCAGCCGGGCGAGTTCGTCCCTGGCCACGTCGGCCACGTCCGCGCCGCGCTCGAGCGCCGCGTCCTTGACGTCGGCGGCCTTCTCGACGGCGGTGTCCTTCACGTCCGCTGCCTTGTCAATGGCGTGTTCGGCGACGTGCTCTGCCTTCGCCCTCGCGTCGCCTCCGCCGCCGGCCACGTCATCCCGGCCCCCGCGCACGTCATCCCGGCCCCCGCGCACGTCATCCCGGGCTTGACCCGGGATCTCCGCGTCACCTACCGGCTCGGTGTCGTCCAGCCCGTAGGCCGGGTCGGCGACTCCGGGGTCGACGTCGCCGAGGTCGGGGTAGTTGCGGTCGCTGCCCGCGCCGGAACTCAGGGCGTCCTCGGGCACCTGGCCGGGCACCCTCCGTCCGGTGATCGGGTCGAGCCTGTCGTTCGTCATGGTCTTCTCCTCGTCC
>NZ_JARKOT010000207.1 GCF_029977985.1 Propioniciclava sp.
GCTGGTGGGTCGCGCCCCTCTTCGCGAAGCTCGCCTTCGGAGCCGCCGGCACCACCCTGGTCGGCTTGGCTCTTGCCGGTCGCGCGGCCGAACAACGCCGCGACCTGGGGAGCGCCTCATGATCGCCTACCGGCCCACACCCGCTTCGCCTCCGGCCGCGACCCAGGTCGACTGGCGTCGTGTCGGGCTGTTCCTGCTCATCGCCGTCGGCGGCACGTGGGTCGTCGGGCTCGCGCTGGCCGCCTTGCTGCCCGTCGTCGGCGTCACGGTGGTGCGTGTGCTGATGGCTGTCCTCTACATGCCGATGCCCCTGGTGGCCGGTCTGGTGGTGGAGCTCACGGCCGGACGCCGCCCCCTCCTCGTGGTGCGGACGTTGCGCCATCTCAAGGCCGACGCCCGCCGGCTCGGCGGCATCGTCGCGCGCGGCGTCCTGCCCGCCCTCACGATCACGCTGGTGGCCGTCCTCCTCACCGTCGTCGCCGCCGCGGCGGGTCTGCCGGGCGCCGGCCGCGTCATGACCACCTCCCAGGAGTTGGCTGCTGCGTTGAGTGAGGTCGTGGGGGTGCCCATCCCGGATGACGTGACGCTGCCCCCGCCCTGGGTGCTGGCCGCGATCTCGGTGGTTCAGGGGGTAGTGGCCGGGGCGACCCTCAACGCGCTGCTCGCCTTCGGTGAGGAGTACGGCTGGCGTGGCGTGCTCGCCGAGGAACTCGCCCCCCTCGGACGCTGGCGCGCCCACACCTTGATCGGTTCCGTCTGGGGGCTCTGGCATGCACCGGCGATCATCTGGCTGGGCCTCAACTACCGCGGCGACTGGGCTCTCGGCATCCCGGCCATGGTCGCGATGTGCATCCCCTTGGGGTTTGTGCTCGCCTGGGCGGCGGAGCGGTCCGGCGTGTTCGCGGCGGCGATCGGGCACGGGGTCGTCAACGGCACCGTGGGCATCGTGTACTACCTCGTGGCGGACGGCAGTCCCTTCGTCGTGCCGCCCGGCATGATCTTCGTGGTCGTCGCGGCGTTGGTCGCGTTCGGTCTCTGGACCACCCGCAGTCGGACGGCTGCGGCGTCCGCGGCTCAGTCGGCCAAGCCGTAGAGGCGGTCGCCGGCGTCACCGAGACCAGGGACGATGTAGCCGTGCTCGTTGAGCTTCTCGTCGACGGACGCGACGACGAGGGTGCACGGGACGCCGACCGGGTCGACGAGTTCGCGCATGCGCTCGATGCCCTCGGGGGCGGCGATGAGGGAGATGCAGGTGATGTGGTCGGCGCCGCGGTCGACGAGGAACTGGACGGTGCCGCCCAGCGAGCCGCCGGTGGCGAGCATCGGGTCGAGAACGTAGCACTGGCGGCCCGACAGGTCCTTGGGAAGGCGTTCGGCGTAGGTGAACGGCTGGAGGGTCTCCTCGTCGCGGACCATGCCGACGAACCCGACCTCAGCCGTGGGCATGAGCTTCATCATGCCTTCGAGCATGCCGAGTCCGGCGCGGAGGATGGGCACGACCAGGGGTGTCGGGTGTGACAGGCGGGTGCCGGTGGTGGTGGTGATGGGCGTCACGACCTCGACGGTCTCGACGCGGACCTCGCGCGTGGCCTCGTAGGCGAGGAGCGTCACGAGCTCCTCGACGAGGGCGCGGAAGGTGGGGGAGTCGGTGTCCACGTCCCGCAGCAGGCGGACCTTGTGGGAGACGAGCGGGTGGTCGGCGACGATCAGTTCCACGCGGAGCATTCTTGCAGATGGCCATGCTGCGAACTCCCCGGGAGTCTGACACGATGGACAGTGCCGGAAGGAGGCACCCATGCCTGATCGTGACGACGAGTACGACGCCGAACTCGCCGACCGGGGCGACGATCGCCCGGGTCTGGACGACGTCGACCTCGAGCCGTTGGGCGGGGCCTCCGACGACGACGCGGATTATGACGAGGACGACGAGGACGCCGACGATTACGAGTCCGAAGACGCGGATTCGGACGACGACGACTACCCCGACGACGCCACCGAGGACGAGATCGACCTTGTCGCGGCCCTGTTCCGGGAGGAAGGGCAGCCCACCGCGATCGCGCTGCCCGTCGAGCTCGCCAACGACCTGGACGCCCTGATCGACGAGTTGCGCCGGGTTCCGGGTGATGCCGGCGCGGTCGGTGTGGTGTCGATCGAGGGCGAGTTCTTCGTGTTCGTGCGGGTCCGCGGCAAGGTGGTGCAAGTGCTGTTGAGCGACTCGGTGGCCGCCAACGACTGGCCGATCGCTCGCGACGTGGCCGATTACCTGGGCGCCGACGTGCCCGATGACGAGGAGGACTCCGAAACCATCGGTGACCTCGACCTCTTCTCCGATGTCGGCCTGTCCGAGATGGACCTTGAGGCCCTTTGCGAGGACCTGGACGCAGAGCCGCTCGAGATCGTCGAGAGCATCGTCGACAAGCTCGGGTACGCCAAGCCCTACGATCGCGTGGCGTCGGCGTTCGACCTGTGACCGGCGGTACCCGCTGGCACATCGCGATGCGTCGGGCGTTGGACGCCGCCGCTGCGGCCGCCGCGGCGGGTGACGTCCCGATCGGGGCGGTGCTGTTGGGCCCTGACGGGTCGGAGTTGGCGGTGGCGGGGAACGAGCGCGAGCAGTCCGGGGACCCGACCGCGCACGCGGAGATGCTGGTGCTGCGCCGGGGAGCGGCCGCTTTGCGCGATGCCTGGCGCCTCGAGGACTGCACGCTGGTCGTCACGCTCGAGCCGTGCGCGATGTGCGCGGGTGCCCTGGTGAATGCGCGCGTCGGGCGGCTCGTGTTCGGGGCGTTCGACCCGAAGGCCGGGGCGGTGGCGTCGGTGTTCGATGTGGTGCGCGACCCGCGGTTGAACCATCGCGTCGAGGTGGTCTCCGGTGTGTTCGCCGAGGCGTGCGGGGCGGTGCTGAGGGACTTCTTCGAGGACCATCGGTGATGGACGCCGCCGGTCACCCCTCGTGTTGGGTTGTCCGCGCTGAGCGACGCCGATTGGCCGGGCGGGTACGGGTCGCGATAGTCTGACAGACGGTGGCGTGTCCGAGCGGCCTAAGGAGCGCGCCTCGAAAGCGCGTGTGGGTTCTGCCCACCGTGGGTTCAAATCCCACCGCCACCGCCAGCCAGTCTGTGAGGTCCTCACGACACCAAGGACGCCTGACCCGATCCGGGTCAGGCGTCCTTCGTGAGGGGAGACTCAGCCGACGAACGGGTTCGGCATGGGCTTGGTGATGTCTGCGACGACGAGGCGATCACCGGGCTGGACGCCCTCGGTCACCTCGATGCGCGTGTCGCCCACGCTGCCCAGCGTGACCGTCACGTCGACAGGCTCGGCGCCCTGCAGGATGCGCACGCTCCCCGTCGACCCCGACCGCACGACCGCAGTCAGCGGGATCACGACCACGTCGGTCGCGCTGCTCACCTCGATGTCCACGGTCGCGGTGGTTCCGGCGGCGAAGGCGTCCGCACCGTCGGCGCCGGTGATGACCGTCACGGGGTAGGCGCCCGAGCTGTTCGGGATGAGGTTCTTGCCCTCCACCGTCGCGCGCAGTTCGGCGCCACCCGGACCCCGCAGGGTGGCCTGCTGCCCGGTCCGGACGAACGGGAAGGACGCCGCCGGCACAGTGAGCGAGACGCGCACCGCCCCTGGAGCGGTCACCGTGGCACGTTCGGTGCCCGTCGTGGTGCCGCCCACCGTGAACGGCAGCGCGGTGAGGACGCCGTCCATCGGAGCGCGCAGCGTGGCGCGGTCGAGATTCCCCTGGGCCGTCGCGAGCGCGCGGCGTGCCTTGGCGAGGCCGACCTCGGCGGAGACCACCGTCGAACGATCCGTGGACGGCGCGCCACCGCCCGGCCCGCCGCTGTCGCCGGAGGGGGCGCCCCCGGACGGCCCTGCGCCGGCCGGAGTGTCTGCCGCGCCACCGGCACCTGACGGCATCCCCGACGTTCCGGGCATCGAGCCCAACTGCGCCAGTTGCGCGGCGGCCTGCATCACCGAGAGTGCCCAAGCCTGCATCTTCCCGAACCAGTCCGCGACGGAGGCGGCGGCGGCCTGAAGGAGGGCGAACCCCTGCCCGTTGCTGGCGCTCACTCGTTCCTGGGCCTCAGCGAGGGCGGCTTGAGCGTCCGCCACCTTGGCCTGCGCCTCCCCGCAGGCCACGAGACGCTCGTGCGGGTCGTCGAGACCCGGCGTGCCGGGTGAGGGCGACGCGGTGGGGTTCGGCTCGGGGTCTGGAGTTGGCGTGGGCGTTGGGTCTGCGTCCGGCGTCGACGTTGGGGTTGGGCTGGGGTCGGGCGTTGGGCTCGGGTCCGGGGTCGGGCTCGGGTCGGGAGTGGGGCTCGGGTCGGGCGTGGGGCTCGGGTCGGGCGTGGGGCTCGGGTCGGGCGGTGGGCTCGGGTCGGGAGTGGGGCTGGGGTGGGGGTCGGCGAGGTCGCACACCTCCAGCATGGCCTGGAAGGCGGCGTCCGCCTCGTCCTGACGGGTGGAGGCGAGGCCAGCAGCGGCGTCCGCCTCGGTGAGGGCGGCTTGCAGGGGCGTGAGGTCGAGCATCGGCACCGGCGCGTCCGGCAGGCTGGCCGAGCCGGAGGAGCCGGAAGACCCGGACGGGAACGAGGACCCGGGGGAACCCGCCGACGAGGACAGCCCGACGTTCCCGCTGGAACCGCCGGTGGTGCCGGCGCCGGCGCTCGTGGCCGCGTCGGCGGCGTCCCGGATCTGCTTGAGCGCCAGGACGGCGGCGTCCACGTCGGCTTGCGCCTGGAGGACCTGGGTGCGCAGGGACGCGTCGTCCATGACAGCCAGGACGTCGCCCGCCTTGACCGTGTCACCGACGGACGCGGGCACCTCGATGACGGTGCCGGCTGCAGGGAAGTGCACGAACGCGTCGTTGACCTTCTCGACGGTGCCGGTGGCGCTGAGGCGCTGCGTCACGGAGCCACGCTCGGCGACGACGGTGGTGTAGCGGTCGGCGGGCTGGCGGCTGGCCTCCTGCGCAGCCGCGAGGCCCCACACGGTCCCGCCGACGAGGACGAGGGCGAGCACCGCCGCGAGCGCGTTGCGGCGTCGGATGGCCGCCACATCACGGTGGCGCTCCGCTGCCGGTTTGATCCGCGCCGGGGGGAGCGGGGTGGGATGGTCAGTCATGGCAGGAAACTCCTCACTCGCGGCGGAGTGCGTCGATGGGGGCGAGACGGGCGGCGCGGGAGGCGGGGTAGACGCCCGCGATGATGCCGATGGTGGCGGAGACACCGAGCGCGAGCAGAGCCGTCGGCACGCTCACCGGGATCGGGACCGGCGTGAGACTCGTCACGAGCCAGGCGATGAGCGCCGAGAAGCCGAGGCCGAAAGCGCCGCCGACGAGAGCCAGCAGGGCCGCCTCGGTGAGGAACTGCCCCAGGATCGCGCGCCTGCGTGCCCCCAACGCCTTGCGCAGGCCGATCTCGCGGAAGCGCTCCGAGACCGACACCAGCATGATGTTCATGACGCCGATGCCGCCGACGACGAGCGAGATCGCCGCGATGCCGCCGAGCAGGATCGTGAGCGTCAGCGTGATCTGCTCCATGGCAGCCACGAGCGACTGTTGCGACATGATCATGACGCCCGCCTCGTTGGCCGTCGCGACGCCGCGGCGCGCGCTCAGCAGCTGCTCGGTCTCCTGATAGGCGGCCGACAGTCGCTCGGTGGACGCAGCCTGCACGTACATGGTCGACACGCTCTCGCCGCCGTAGGCGAGCCGGTCGGTGTAGCTCGTCATCGGCAGGACGGCCATGTCGTCACCGCTGCCCATGAACCCCGAGCCCGCCGCCTCGAGGACGCCGACCACCCGGAAGCTGGCGCTGCCGAGAGTGACGGTGGCTCCAACGGCCGCGTTCGGGTCACCGAACGCCGTGGTCGCCGTGTTCGCGCCCAGGACCACGACCGCGGCGCGATCGTCGTACTCGGCGGCCGTGAAGAACGACCCGGCCGCCAGGGTGCGGCCCTGGACGCTGGCCCAGTTCGGGGTGGACGCCTCGATGGTCACGTTCGCGACGGCGTCGCCGAAGCGCAGTTCGAGGCCGTTCTGGATCACCGGGGCCACCCCGATGATGTCGGGGGCCGCCGCCGGATCGGACAAGGCGTCGGCGTCCGCCATCGACAGGGGGGTCATGAGCGAGGGGTCGTAGGTCTGGCCCGGCTCGACCGCGAAGCCGCCGCTCATCACGGTGAGCACGTCCGAGCCGAGCGACCCCATCTGCTCGCTCACGTTCGCGGTGGCACCCTGAGCGAGGCCCACGGACAGGGTCACGGCCGCGATACCGATGGTGATGCCCAGCGTGGTCAGGATCGACCGGACCCGGTGGGCGAGGATCGCACCGACCGCGATGCGCAGCGTTTCCCACCGGCTCATCGGTCGGCCCGCCGTTCGATGCTGGCGATGCGTCCGTCGAACACCCGGACCACGCGTTCGGCGCGGGCCGCCACGTCGGCCTCGTGGGTGATGAGGACGATCGTGCGGCCGGCGGCGTGCAACTCGTCCATGAGGTTCAAGACGTCCTCGGTGGAGACCGAGTCGAGGTTGCCGGTCGGCTCGTCGGCGAGGATCAACGCTGGGTCGGTCACCAGGGCGCGCGCGATCGCCACGCGCTGCTGCTGGCCGCCGGAGAGTTGGCCCGGGCGGTGGTGGGCGCGCTCCGCGAGGCCGACGCGAGCGAGGGCGTCCAGTGCGCGCTGCTTGCGCTCGGCGGCGCGCACCTTCGCGTACCACAGCGGCAACTCGACGTTGCGCCAGGCCGGCGTGCTCGGCAGCAGGTTGAACTGCTGGAACACGAAGCCGATCCGCGCGTTGCGGATGTCTGCGAGGTCGTTGTCGCTCATGTGGGCCACGTCGGTGCCGTCGAGGACGTACTGACCGTGGGTGGCCACGTCGAGACACCCGATGATGTTCATGAGCGTCGACTTGCCCGAGCCCGACGGGCCCATGATCGCCACGTACTCCCCCGCGTGCACGTCGAGGTCGACACCGCGCAGCGCGTGCACCTGGACGGCGCCCGTCGCGTAGGTCTTCCACACGTTCCGCAGCTGGAGGACCGGATAGGCGTCGACAGGCTGGACCGGCGGATCGGCGGCTTCGACGGGTTCCAGGAGAGAATCGGCGCTCATCGCGACGGCTCCGCGGTGGCGACGGCCCCGCCCATGTCACCCGGCTTGCCCATGCCGCCCGGAGGCATCATCGAGGAGTAATCGGTGTAGACGACGACATCGCCCTCGGACAGCCCGTCCAGCACCTCGATCATGTCGCCCTGCGGCTGACCCAGCGTGACGGCCACGGTGGTGAGCTCGTCGCCCTGTCGGACATTGACGTGGCCCGCGCTGCCGCCGTCGTAGTCGACCAGCGCCATCATGGGCACCGCGAGCACAGCCTCGCCGGTGTCGGCGGGGAGCAGGTCGACGGTGGCCGACGAGCCGGCGAACACGTTCTCGGGGGCCCCGTCGATGGTCACGGTGACGGGGAAGCCGGCCGCGCTGGCCTGGCTGCCGTCGCCGCCACCCGACCCTGCCTCGGCGACGACGCCCAGCCCCGTCACCGTGCCCGAGAGCGGAACGCTCGAGGTGGCCGTCGTGACGGTGGCCTGCATGCCTTTCGTCACCCGCGTGCGCTCCGACGCGCCGACCGTGGCGTCCACCTGGAAGGTCTTCGAGATGACGACGACGTCGGCGCCGGTGCTCGCCCCGGTGCCGCCAGCCCCGCTGGACGCCGACCCGGCGGTGTCGCCCACGTGAACGTTCACCGCTGCCACCACGCCGTCGATCGTGGACACCAGCGTGGCCTTGTCGAGGGCCGCCTGGGCGTCCTTGAGGGCCTGCTGCTTCACGTTGTACGCCGAGCGCAGGGCCGTGACCTCGGCCGACGAGCCGGACGCGCGGGCCGTGTTGTAGTCCTTGCGGGCCGCCTCGGCCTCGGCGGCGGCGTCCGTGACGGCCGCCTGGAGTTCGGTCGCGTCGATGGCGGCGAGCCGCGAGCCGGGGCTGACCGGGTCGCCGACCGACACGGGAACCTCGGTCACCTCACCCTCGCTGGTGAAACTGAGGTCGAGGCGCTGCGTCGGCTGGATCGTGCCCGTCAGCGTGACCGGCTGGGCCAGCGAGGTGCGGGTGACGGCGTACTCGACCTCGCTCGGCGTGCCCTGGGCCCCTTGGACGGCGTCCATCGTGGCCAGCAGCCGAGGCAGCGTGATCAGCACCGGCACGAGGACGCCGAGCAGGGCGAGCGCCCCGATGATCAGATAGTCGCGCCGGCTGAACCGCCGCTCGCGCGCGGGGGGAGGAGGGGCGTCCGAGGAGACCTCGGACAGGGGTTCAGGGGCGAGGACGGCCGTGGGGGCGTCAGGGTCGGGGGAGGGTGAGGGCGGGACAGTCACGGGTCACTCCTGGTTGAGGCTACCCCTACCCTCCCATCCCCCCGGGGCGGTCGCCTCCGACCTAGGTCGATTGTGGGACAGTCCTAAGGAGGAGAATCGCGGGTCGAGGGGGAGGACATGGACGCGGGTTTCACCGACCTGTCCGGGCTGCTGATCGGAACGGCCACGGCGGCCGTCCAGATCGAGGGCGGGGACCGCAACAACAACTGGTACGACTGGGCGCAGCTGCCCGGAACGATCCGGGACGGCTCGTCGCCGCTGCGCGCCACCGATCACTGGAACCGGTGGCACGAGGACACCGAACTGATGGCGTCCCTCGGCCTCCAGGCGTACC
>NZ_JARKOT010000210.1 GCF_029977985.1 Propioniciclava sp.
CCTCCCCGAGCCTGCGCTGCCCGGCGAGGTGAAGGACCTGCTCGACCGCACCCTCGAGGCATGAACGGCCCCTCTGCAGCGTCCTTCGTGGTTCAAGTCCTCAAGGTGGTTTCGCCGGTCGATCGCGTCCTGATCAAGGCATCCGTGTGCAGCCCCGTGCTGCACAACCAGTGCCAGAGCGCGCATTGAGCAACACGCACCCGCACACCCCTGAGGCGCCCACTGCTGCACGCGGAGGCGCCCCCCGTACGCCGCCGGCTTCCGGTGAGGATGCGCGGGCCAGCGCTCAGGCGTCCACCAGAACGAAATCGCCCTCGTCGGGTACGCCCTCGTCCCAACCCCGGACGTCGTCGGCGTCGCCAACCCTGCCAACGCCCGCACCGCCCGCGAAGGCCGGCTCGCGCTGGGCCTCGCGCAGCTTCCGCGCGTTCTTGTGCGCCGTGGCGACCATCAGCTTGATGCGGTTCAGTTGGTTCACCTCGGAGGCCCCCGGGTCGTAGTCGATCGAGGTCACGTTGGCGTGGGGATAGAAGCGGCGCAACTCGCCGAACATGCCCCGCCCCACGACGTGGTTCGGCAAGCAGGCGAACGGCTGCGCGACGATGATGTTGGGCGTCCCGGTCTCGAGGAGTTCCATCATCTCGGCCGTCAGCAGCCAGCCCTCGCCAGCCTGCGTGCCCAGCGAGATGACCCGCTCGGCGCGCGTCGCCATCGTGTGCATGTCGGCCTGGACGGTGAACTTACCGTTCGTCCGCGCCAGCGCCCGGTGGGCGGGCTTGGCATAGCTCTCGAGCAGCCAGAGCGCCAGCTTCTGCGCCCGGACGCCGCCCTTGGACCCCAGGCCGAGGTTCTCGAACCGCCACTCCCCGGCGTACAGCGCCTGGCCCACGAACTCGAGCAGCCCCGGCAGGACCGCCTCGCAGCCCTCGTCCTCGATGACGCCGACGGCATGGTTGTTCGCATCCGGGTGGAACTTGACGAGGATCTCGCCCACGACACCCACCCGGGGCCGACGCGGCACGTCGAGCAGCGGCAGCGCGTCGAACTCGCGCACGATGGTGTCGATGAGCCACCCGTAACCGATCCGGCGCTTCAACGTCGGCGACCACCCGCCGTGGCGCAGGAACTCCTGGACGAGGGCGTCCCACTTCTCGTACAGGCGCTGGGCAGAGCCGGGCTCCGCCTCGTAGGGCCGCACGCGCAGCAGCACGTTCTGCACGAGGTCGCCCAGCACGATGCCCTGCACGAGCTTGTGGAGCAGGCCGGGCGTGAGCTTGAAGCCGGGGTGATCCTCGAGCCCTTGGGTGCTCAGCGCGAGCACGGGCACCTGGCCGAACCCGGCGTCCGCGAGCCCCTTGCGCAACATGCCCGCGTAGTTCGTGGCGCGGCACATGCCGCCGGTCTGCGAGATCGCGACCGAGGAGTTGTCCGGGTCGGCCTCACCGGTGAGGAACGCGTTGATGAGCTGCCCGATCACCATGATCGCCGGGTAGCAGACGTCGTTGTTGACGTACTT
>NZ_JARKOT010000211.1 GCF_029977985.1 Propioniciclava sp.
TAGTACGGGTGGTCACCTCCGCGCAGCAGGACGACAGCCCGGTCGACGTCGCCGTCGTGATCGGCCAGTTCCAGCTGCATGCGGTCGATCTCGCTGCGGTAGGGGTCGGCTGCCGGTCCACCGCCGCCCAAGCTCGCGACACCCGCGCGGTAGGCGTCCCAGGCGGGCGCGTCGAACGCATGGGCCACGGCGTCCAGCGTGAGCGACGGCCATCCGCCGTGCTCGACCCGGAAACTGACCACCCACCGGGCGAGGCCGACCGGGTCGGGGTGCCCTTCGACCGCGCGCCCGAACAGCGCCGACGCCCGTTCGGCCACTTCGAGCAGGGCGTCGGCGTTGTCGGCGTCCCGTGCCAAGTCGCCGAGCCGGGTGAGTAGGTGCTGGAGTACTCGTCTCACCAGGGGGTGGGCGCCGCCGTCGAGGTGCCGCTCCAGTTCGTCGACGGACGCCTCGACTCCTTGGACGCCGTCGTCGACGTCTTCGTAGAAGGGGTCGTGGTAGTCGAGGTCGACTCCGGCCAGCGCTGCGTCGACGGCGGCCAGGAGTTCGGAGGCGGTCGGTTCGTCCTCGGGTGTGGCGCGCAGCTGCAGCGATCGCATGGCCTCGGGGCTGTACCCCGCCATCTCGAGTACCAGCGACTGCAGCGCATCACGGTCCATCGAGCGCAGGAACCGCTCGATGTCTGGCGTGACCGGATACCGCTCGCCGCGGAGCCCGATCACGTTCTTCACCCGCCGATTATCGCGAACCGTCCGCACGCGGCCTTGCGCCGTCCGCGTCGTTGCTTCCGTGACGCGCCAGGCCGACTTTTCACGCGCTGGCGCATCACCAGCCTCTGGCAGGGCGTGTCAGGGGCTACGCGGGGCAACGCGGGGCCGACTAGGCGCTTTGGTCGGTGTTGGCCGCGTCGTGGGTCGCAGTTCGATGCCGCGAAGCCCTGTGGACTACGAAAGGAACAACGTCCGATTGGTGATCTTCCTGCATACCCACGCGGAAGGACCACGGCCATGAACATCACCGAGATGTTGGGTTTGCAGGACGAGCGGATGGCGTCCGTCGTCAAGGAACACTGGGCGGAATGGGTCGCCATCGAGCCCCGGCTGGAGGTGGTCGAGGACCCGGCCCGGCTGGACGACTGGAGGCGAGCGGCCGAACCCGCGTTGGCCAACGGCGTCCTGCTCGGCCTGGCCCGGCTGGCGGCCTTCGACGGCGCCGACGACCGCGACGCAGCGCTGGTGCTCGCGTGGCTCCTCCTCCCGACCGCGCTGCGCGTGCGCCGCCGGTTGGGGCTGGCCGACGATCGGGTCGACGAGGTGCTGGCCGCGCAGTTGTGGGTGGAGGTCCGCGGGCTGCCGTGGCGGCGTCCGCACTGGGTGGCCGCGAAGGTCGCCGGTCAGCTGCGTGAAGGCGTGCTACTTGATTGCGGGGCACCCACGCACCACATGCCCCACCGGCTTTCGATGGTCTCGCTGGGCCCCGTCGACCCGGCCGACGATCGGCTCCTCGAGGACGACGACGCGGCAGCCGAGTTGGCCGAGCTGCTCGCCTGGGCGTGCGCCGAGGACGTCATCACCGACGAGGACCGGGAACTGCTGGTGAGTCTGATCGAGGCCGCGAAGACCCTCCAGGCCGATGGTCATGCCCGCGAGGGCGGAGTTGCCGGCCTGTCGAGCCGCCAGCTGAGCGCCGTCGTGGCCCAGGAGTGGGGCGTGTGCGCCCGGACGGTGCGGCGTCGCACTGCTCGCTGCGTGGCGGCCCTCAGCGGAGCCGCCGGCGAGTATCTGAACGCCCTCTCTGACTGTCCACCGATGAGGGGCGCGGGCCGTTAGGGATGGCGGAGGTGATGCCGAGATGACCAGCACCCCGGCCGAGGTGGCCGCCCTGTTGAAGATCGCGGCCATGGAGCCGGAGACCCTGGACGACCTGGACGGCTGCCTGCGCAGGCTCCGCGACGTGCAGAAGGCCAGACGTGAGCTGGCCAAGGTGCCCCCGG
>NZ_JARKOT010000214.1 GCF_029977985.1 Propioniciclava sp.
GTGCCGGAGAAGGGACTCGAACCCTCACGCCCAGGGGCACAGGAACCTAAATCCTGCGTGTCTGCCAGTTCCACCACTCCGGCCGGCCGAGGGCCAGTCTAGGGCGTCGGCCGCCGCGCTCAGCGGCGGCTCTCCCAGTCCTGGCCGACGGCGAACCACCGCTGGCCGACATGGGCCATGACCGTGTCGGGCAGCGGCCCCTGCTCGACGGCCTGGACCGCCCGGGTGAGGTTGTCGGGGTTGGTCGTGCCCAGGATCGACGTGCACACACCCGGTGCGAACGCGGTGAACCGCAGCGCGAACTCGGCCATCGGCAGGTCGACCTCGTAGGCCAGCTCCTGCAGCCGATCCCAGTACTGCCAGCCGTAGACGCCGTCGGGGCGCCGCTCGTGCCGCCAGATCGCGTTCGCGATCGGCCGCTTGGCGATGACGCCCAGACCGGCGGCGTCGGCGTCCGGGATGATCGTCCGCAGGTTGTGCTGGTCGGCGATGTTGATCGACGCCTGGATCGAGCCGAACCGGCCGGACGCCACGGCCGCGGCCAAGGCGTCGTTGTCGCCGGAGTAGGCGGCGACGCGGATCTTGCCCTCGCGCGCGAGCGCGTCGAGCTCGTCCGCGAGGGTGCCGTCGGCGAGGGCGTCCGCGTCGCACGAGTGCAGGTGCACGATGTCGAGGCACTCGGTGCGCAGGCGCCGCAGCGACTCCTCCACGCTGGCGCGGACGATGGCGGGCGTCCAGTCGTCGTAGCCCTCCAGCTGGTGGCCGCACTTGGTGGACAGGACGAACTCGTCACGCCGGTGCGCGACGTGGCGGCCGATCCGCTCCTCGGCGACGCCGTAGCAGTGGGCCGTGTCGATGAGGGTGACGCCGGAGTCGAGGGCGCGCCCGAGGACCGCGGCGGCGTCCGCCTCGCTGAGGGACGGGTCACCGATCTGGCTGGTCCCGAGACCGAGGACGGGCACGGACAGGCCCGTGGAACCGAAGTAGTTGCTCTCCATGCCCCCTACTCAACCAGAGGCGACTCCTCCAGCACGTGCAGTGCGGGATCGTCGCGGCGGAAGGTCCGCACCGGCCCGGGCGGAGTGTCGGCCGTCTCGAAGCGAACGGTCACCCGGCCCAGCCCGGCGCCCCACACCCAGCCTTGGCCCCACGTGTCGTGCACGACGTCGGCGCCCGGCGCGTAGTCGGCGCGCAAGCGGGGCCGTTCGGGCTGGTCGACGGACGCCGGAAACTCGGTGCGTGCCACCACCGGACCGGCGGCGTCCTCGGCGGTGAACAACTCCTCCTGAGCGGCCGGAACGAACCCGGCGACGCCGACGCCGAGCAGGCGGAAGCCGGACTCGATCGGGACGCCATCGAGCAACGCCTTCGCGGTGCGGGCGATGACGTCGGCGCGGTCCGTGGCGCCGTGGAGGGTGAGCGAGCGGGAGATCGTGGTGAAGTCGGGGCGCTTGGCCTTGAGCGTGACCGTGCGGGCGAAGAAGCCGTGCTTGGCGACCCGCTCGGCGACGAGGGCGGCGTCCCGCTCAATGATTGCGTCGAGGTCGGCGCGGTCGGTGAGGTCGGTCTCGAAGGTGTCCTCGACGGAGATCGACTTGGCGTCCCGCTCGGCCACCACAGCCCGGTCGTCGCGCGCGAACGCGAGCCCGTGCACCCACTCCCCCGACGCCTTGCCGAGCTCGCGCACCAGTTCGGCATGGCTGAGGGCGCGGATGTCGGCGACGGTCCGGACGCCGAGGCGGCTGAGTCGCTCCATCGTGGCCGGGCCGACGCCGGGGATGGCGCGGGCCGGCAGGTCCGCGATGGTGTCGGCCTCCGTGCCGGGCTCGATGATGCGGACGCCGTTGGGTTTGGCGAGTTCGCTGCCGATCTTCGCGATGAACTTGCTCGACCCGATGCCGACCGACGCCGTCAGCCCGCCCGTGCGTCGCTCCACGTCGGCCCGGATGCGCTCGGCGAGGCGGGTGAGGGTCGGGGTCGTGTGGTCGGGGAGGTCGGCCGCGAGCAGGTCGACGAACGCCTCGTCGAGACTCAGCGGCTCCACGAGAGGGCTGACCTCGTGAAGGATGCCCATGACGATCCTCGAGCTGGCGCGATAGGCGTGGAACCGGCCGGCGAGGAAGGCCGCGTGGGGGCACAGCCGGCGCGCCTCGTGGGTCGGCATGGCCGAATGGACGCCGAACCTGCGGGCCTCGTAGGACGCCGTCGACACCACCCCGCGCGGCCCGATGCCGCCCACGATCACGGGTTTGCCGCGCAGGCTGGGCTTGTCGCGCTGCTCGACGGCCGCGAAGAACGCGTCGAGGTCGAGGTGGAGGATCGACGCCTGACCTCTCACGGGGACGCCTCGTCGGGCGGTCCCTGCTCCCGCGGAAGATCGGGCATCGGGCGGCCATCCGGCACGGCGCGCGGCAGGGCGAGGGGCGGCGTCCGGCGGGTGTAGCCGGCGAAGTCGAACGCGCCGCGCGGCTCGCGGCGGATCTCGCGCCATTCGGCCGGGTCGATCTCGGGCAGGACGACCGACCCCTCGGCGGAGGCGTGCACCTCCGTGAGGTCGAGGTCGGTGAGGTAGGGCCATGCCTGGGCGTAGATCTGTCCGCCGCCGGCCACGTAGATCTCGTCGTCGAGGTCAGCGGCCAACCGGAGCGCCTCCTCCACCGAGCCCGCGGTGAGCCCGACCGCGGAACTCCCCTCGACGGGCAACTCCACCTGTTCGGGTGAACGGGTGACGACGATCGTGGTGCGCCCCGGAAGCCAGCGGCCGATGGCCTCGTGCGTAGCCCGGCCCATGACCATCGGGTGCCCGCTGGTGACGCGCTTGTAGCGCGCCCAGTCCTCGGCGAACTCGAAGGGCTGTGCCTGTCCGTCGCCCAGCACGCCGTTCTCCGCCACGATCGCGATCGCGATGACCCGCACGCGTCCCCTCCTGTGCTCTGTCGGCTGCCTGCGATCGTAACGGGGCGGCGTCCGGGTGTGCTGCGCCGAGCGCCGCGGTGGTGGGGGTCAGCACGGCGTGAGCACGGCGTCAGCACGGCGTGAGCACGGCGTGAGCACGGCGTGAGCGCACTCAGGAGCTCGCGACTCACTTCTCGGGGCGCTGAGCGCCGGAACGCCGGCCGGGTCAGGCCCGGCCGTGAACCTCCGCGTGGACGAGCCGCCGCGCCTGGTCGACCACGGAAGGAAGTGCCCGGACCGCCCGTTGCTGGGCGGCAGCGGCCTGGCCGGTCACGAGATCACGCCGATCGAGTCCGTCGACTCGGTCGTCACCGGCGGGCATCAGACCGCGATCGGCGCCTTGATCGTGGGGTGCGGGTCGTAGCCGAGGACCACCACATCGGCCAGCTCGAAGGCGTCGATTGCTGTCACGGCCGGATTGAGGTTGAGCGTGGGTAACGGCCGCGGCGCCCGCGAGAGCTGCTCACGCGCCTGGTCGAGGTGGTTGAGGTACAGGTGGGCATCGCCGAACGTGTGCACGAAGTCGCCCACCTCCAGGCCGGTCACCTGGGCGACCATGTGCGTCAGCAACGCGTACGAGGCGATGTTGAACGGCACCCCGAGGAAGACATCGGCCGAGCGCTGGTACATCTGGCAGGAGAGGCGGCCGTCGGCCACGTAGAACTGGAACATCATGTGGCACGGCGGCAGGGCCATGGCGTCGACCATCGCGGGGTTCCAGGCCACCACCACGTGGCGGCGCGAATCGGGGTTGCTGCGGATCTGCTCGATCACCTGCGCGATCTGATCGACGTGCCGGCCGTCCGGGGTGGGCCAGCTGCGCCACTGGTAGCCGTAGACCGGGCCGAGGTCGCCGTTGGCGTCGGCCCACTCGTCCCAGATAGTGATGTCGTTCGCGTGCAGCCAGGCGATGTTGGTGTCCCCGCGCAGGAACCACAGCAGTTCGCCGAAGATGCTGCGCGTGTGCAGCTTCTTCGTGGTGAGCAGCGGGAACCCCGCCCGCAGGTCGAACCGCATCTGGTGCCCGAAGACACTCAGCGTGCCCGTGCCGGTGCGGTCGGCCTTCTCGGTGCCCTCGGCGAGGATGCGGCGCAGGAGGGCCAGGTATTGCTCGTCGGCGTGGTTCGTCACCGTTGCTCCTCGTTCAACTCCCGGATGTGGGCCACCATCGCCCGCACCGCCTTGCCCCGGTGGCTGATTGCGTCCTTGGCGTCGCTGGTCAACTGCGCGTTGGTCACGTCGTTGCCCTCGGCGATGAAGATCGGATCGTAGCCGAAGCCATTCTCCCCGACCTCCTCGCGGGCCAGTCGGCCTTCCATCGTGTCGCCGACGACGTGCTCGTAGCCGTTCGGCAGCACGAGGGCCACGGCGGCCACGAACCGGGCCGTGCGATCGGCGTCCGGCACGTCGTGGACCTGCGCCAGCACGAGCCGCCGGTTCTCCTCGTCGGACGCCGCCGGCCCGGCCCAGCGCGCCGTCCGGACGCCCGGCATGCGGTTGAGCACGTCGACCTCGAGGCCCGAGTCGTCGGCCAGCGCGGGCAGGCCCGTGTGGGCCGCCGCGGTGCGCGCCTTGAGCAGGGCATTGCCCTCGAACGTGCGCTCGGTCTCGGGGGGCTCGGGGTACGGCTCGACGTCGTCCAGCCCGAGAACTGCCACAGTGAGCCCCGAGTTCGCCACGATCCGCCGCAGCTCGGCGAGCTTCTTGGCGTTGTGGGTGGCGAGGACGAGGGTGCGGATCACCGGGCCAGAGCCTCCGCCTGCAGGCGGGTGAGCTCGGCGCAGCCGGCCTGGCCGAGATCGAGGAGCTGGTCGAGGAGCGCGCGGTCGAAGGGCTCGCCCTCGGCGGTCCCCTGGACCTCGATGAGCCGCCCGTCGCCGGTGCAGACGATGTTCATGTCGACCTCGGCGGTGGAGTCCTCCGTGTACGGCAGGTCGAGCACCGGCACGCCGCCGACGACGCCCACGCTGATGGCGGCGACGGAGTTCTTGAGGGGCTCGCCGGCGAGGAGGTTGCGCTCGCGGAGCCAGGCGACGGCGTCCGCGAGGGCGACGTAGGCGCCGGTGATCGACGCCGTGCGCGTACCCCCGTCGGCCTGCAGAACGTCGCAGTCGATGACGATGGTGTTCTCGCCGAGGGCTTTGTAGTCGATCACGGCGCGCAGGGCGCGCCCGATGAGCCGGGAGATCTCGTGCGTGCGCCCGCCCACCTTGCCGCGGCGGGACTCGCGGTCGGAACGCGTGTGCGTCGAGCGCGGCAGCATCTCGTACTCGGCGGTCACCCAGCCCAGTCCTGAGCCCTTGCGCCAGCGCGGGACGCCCTCGGTGACGGACGCCGCCACGAGCACGCGCGTCTTGCCGAACTCGACGAGGACCGAGCCCTCGGCATGGTCGAGCCAGTTGCGCGTGATGGTGACTGGTCTGAGTTGGTCAGGAGAACGGCCGTCGGCGCGGGTGGAGTTCACCCGGCCAGCCTACCCGCGTGCTCGGTCGGGGCCGTGGCGCGTCTACCGCCTGGCGGGGCGTCCGCTCGGGGTGTCGGAGGGCGTCCGGGCGGCGGTGCCCACACGCTCACGCCGCTTAGGCGTAGAAACGCCGCGCAGACGCGGCGTAGTTGCGCCTGACCGGCGTCGGGGCGCGGCGGAAGCGGCGTTTCTCGGCCCAGGCGGCGTGTATCCGCCCAACCGGCGTCTGCGCCCCTGGGCTCACTCTCCAGGTCAGCGGAGCGTCGAGAGCTGCACGACCTCGTCGAGGCTGGCGCCGATGAGGCGGCGTCCGATGCCCGAGAACCGGTCGGGGTTGCCGGTGGTGAGGAACTGCCGCTCGCCGGTGTGTCCGCTGCGCGCGAGCCCGCCGGTGGTCAGGGTGCGGTAGACCTCCTTGGCACACTCCTCCGAGCTGCTGACGAGGGTGACCTCGTCGCCGAGCACGTAGGACAGGACGCCGGTGAGCAGCGGGTAGTGCGTGCAGCCGAGGATGAGGGTGTCGATGCCGGCCTGCTGCAAGGGCGTCAGGTAAGCGGTGGCCATCATGAGCAGTTCCGGCCCGCCGGTGACGCCGCGCTCCACGTACTCGACGAACATGGGGCACGGCGCCGTGTGCAGCCGGACGCCCGGCACGGCCGCCATCGCGTCGTCGTAGCTCTGCGACATGGCGGTGCCCACCGTGCAGATGAGCCCCACCTGGCCGCTCTTCGTCACGCGCACGGCCCGTCGCGCCGCCGGCAGGATCACCTCGATGACGGGCACGTCGTAGCGCTCGCGCGCATCGCGCAGCACGGCGGCCGAGGCCGTATTGCAGGCGATGACCAGCGCTTTCACACCCATCTCGTAGAGGTGGTCGAGGCATTCGAGGGCGTACTCGCGCGCCTCGGAAATGGGCAGCGGGCCGTACGGCGCGCGGGCGGTGTCACCCAGGTAGACGGTGTCCTCGGCCGACAGCTGGTCCCACACGGCGCGGGCCACGGTGAGCCCGCCGAACCCGGAATCGAAGATCCCGATCGGCGCGTCGACGTCCCTCATGCGCGCTGCGCGCTGCCCACGGGTGGGACGCTGCGTTCGCCACCGATGACGATGGGGCCGTGGCCCCTCCGGCCGCCTGTGTGATCGATGCGGACGCTCATGCGATCGCTCCTTCCATTCCTCGGGCCTGCTGCATGCCCCCAGCGTAGGCAAGCCCGCGGTTGTCGGGCACGAACCTGCGCCGGGTGCACTTGCCTCGCGGCGGCCCCCTGCCTCGCGCTGCACCACGAGGCCCGTGCGCCAAGGCTAGGCGGGTGGCCGAACGCCGGCGGCGACCGGAGGCGTCCGAAGGGTGAGCGCCACGAGGACGGGGCCGGTCCGGGCGACGGAGGGGCCGGACGCCCCACAGCCGGCCCGCCCGTCGGGCAACCCGGACGCGCAGGACCCACAACCGGACGCCGGGCAGCCCGCGGCCAGTTCCTTGGCGTCCATGCGGCCGAGGCGGACGAGGTGGTCGACACTGGCGCGGACCACGTCGGGCCGCAGCCCGGTCATGCGTCCCACGTCGGCCAGCGACGCGGCGCCGGCGCGGAAGGCGTCCAACACCTGGGTCAGCGGCCCGCTCACCAGAACAGCCTCCCCACCTGGAAGACGAGCACGGCGGCGCTCCATGCGACGGCCAGCTGGACCGCGATGCCGAACAGGGTCCACCGCAGGCCGATCTCGCGCTTCTGGGCGGCGACGGTGGCGACGCACGGCGTGTAGGCCATGAGGAACACGAGGAACGCCCAGACCGCCGGCAGCGGGTGCCCCCCGGAGGAGTTGTCGAAGGCGGCGCTGATGGCCGTGCCGAGGCTGCCGGGATCCTCGCCGTCCCCGGGCTCGGCGACCGCGTAGGTCTGCGCCCACGAGCTGATGACGGCCTCCTTGGCCACGAAGCCCACCACGAGCGCGGACACCGTCTGCCATTCGCCGAAGCCCGCCGGTTCGAAGACCGGAGCGACCGCCTGCGCGGCCGCCGCATACGCGGAATCCTGGACGGGCACCTCGCCGAACTGCTGCCCCGGCTGGGCCGGCAGAGACTGCAGGAACCAGACGATGCAGACGGTCAGCACGATGATCCCGGACGCCGTCCGCAGGAAGCCCTGCAGGCGCGACCAGGTGACGGCGGCTGTGAGGCGGAGGGTCGGCGTCTGGTAGGGCGGCAGGTCGAGCACGAGCGGCTCGGAACCCATGGTGCGCCACAGCGTCTTCCTCAGGGCGAACCCGACGCCGATGACGAACAGGATCGACGCCAGGTACATGACGAACACAACGGTGCCCGCGACGCCGCGGAAAAAGATGGTGCCGACCATGACGTAGACGGTCAGGCGGGCCGTGCACGACGTGAACGGCACCAGCAGGGCCGTGAGCACGCGCTGGCGCGCGTCGCCGAGGATGCGCGTGGCGCTGATCGCCGGCACATTGCAGCCGAAGCCCACCACGAGCGGCAGGAAGGCCTTGCCGGGCAACCCGATCGTGCGCATCAACCGGTCGGTGACCACCGCCGCCCGCGCCAGATACCCCGAATCCTCGAGCAGGGCAAGCAGCACGAACATGAGCGCCATGAGCGGCACGAAGGTGAGCAACATGCCTACGCCGGCGACGAGGCCGTCGACGAACAACCCCTCCACCCAGGTGCCGCCCAGGCCGACGAAGCCGAGGGCGGACGCGACGGCGTCCGCCACGGGCCCGGCGAAGAGCGCGTCGAGGGCGTCCTGCAGCGGCGCGGCCACGGTCGTCGTGATCTGGAAGACCAGCCACATCACGGCCAGGAACAGTGCCGGACCCGCGACCGGATGCAGCGCGACGCGGTCCACCTTGTCGGAGAAGCTCACGCGCTCCGCGCCCGACGTGGTCGTTCCCGCCGCCACGGCGGCTTCGACCCAGGAGAAGCGCTCGTCCTCGCGTTCGAGATCGTCGATGGGGCCGGTCGGGTGGAGTCCGCCCCGGACGGGGGGTGCCGGGCGCAGCAGCACCTCGCGGACGGCCCGGGTCAGGTTGTCGAGGCCGCCGCGGTGCCGAGGATCGACGACCACGACGGGGCAGCCGACCGCCTCGGAGAGGGCGTACGAGTCGACCTCGACGCCGGCCTGACGCGCGACGTCGGTCATGGTGAGCGCGACGACGACCCGCTGGGACGTCTCCCGCAGTTGGCCGACGAGGTACAGCGACCGGGCCAGGTGGGCGGCGTCAACGGCGACCACGACGGCGTCCGGGCGCTCGGCCGGCGGCGCGTCGACGAGCAGGGCGCGCGTGAGCTCCTCGTCGGGGCTCTGCGGATCGAGGCTGTAGGCGCCGGGCAGGTCGATGAGGCTGAACTCCCCGGGGCCGTTGGCGGCACAGTCCCCCGCACACTCCGTGCAGGCGCACACCTTGTCGCCGGCCTTGAAGCGCCAGACACCCCGGCCGACGTCGACCGTCGTCCCCGGCCAGTTCCCGGTGGTCGCGCGCAGCCCGGTGAGGGCGTTGAAGAGGGTCGACTTGCCCACGTTGGGTGCCCCCGCGAGCGCCACGACGGGGGCGCCGGCGCCTGCACCGGAACCGACCGGCCCATGGCAGGCGGCCTGGACGGTCGGCAGCTTCGGCGCGATGCGGAGCGCACGCCGAGTGTCGGGGGCGGTCGTCACGCCTGCTCCCCCGTGACCCCCGCGAGGACGCCGGCGTCGAGGGCGACGCGGCCGCCGCCCACGGACACCACGCGGCCGCCCGCGACGAGCCGCTGCACGACCGTCACCGTGGCTCCCCGCCGGAGACCGAGGGTGCTGAGGCGGCGGGCGACGGCGGCGTCCGGATGGGTCGACCAGACGACGAGCGGCGTCCCCAAGGGGGCGCGATCCAGGGCGATCGGCGCGTTCACGCAGGTTAGGCTAACCTAACCCAGCCTACGACCGCCAGTAGTAGCCAAAGATTTCGCAAGGTGGACGTTTCCGAACTCCACGACCGTGGCGCAGAGCCGGTCGAGGCGCTCGGAGGCCAGCTTCCAGCGATGCAGGAACAGCGGGACATCGACCACCGCGTCGGCCCCCAGCGGCCGCAGGTCCGCCTCCGCTCCGGCCAGTTGCAGCTCGGGCATCATCCCCCATCCCAGACCCGCCTCGACCGCCGCGAGGAAGCCCTCCGAGCTCGGCACCTGCGTCACCCGCGGCGGCCGGCCCAGCCCGTGCCGGGCGAGGTAGGCGTCCTGGAGGTCGTCGTCCGGGCCGAAGTTGACCATCGGCAGGCCGGCGAGGCCGGACGCCGCCAGTTCGGCCCGCGCGACCGCCACGTAACGCATCACCCCCAGCGGGACGGACCGACACCCGGACGCCGCCCGCGCGCGCGACGTGACGGCCGCCATCGCCGCGCCGCGGATGAGGTGGTCGGCGGCCACCGCCTGATCGGCGACGGTGAGGTGGAGGACGGCGTCCGGCCAGGTGGCTGCGCGCTCGAGGACCACCGGGAACCAGGTGGCGAGCGAGTCCGCGTTGACGACCATCCGCAGCACGGCCGGCTCGGTCTCCGCCGTGGCGCCGAGGTCGTGACGGGCCTCGGCCTCGATGAGCAGCACCTGCCGCGCCATGCGCAGCACGATCTCGCCCGCCACTGTAGGCCTGACGGGCGTCGACCGCTCCAGCAGCACCGAGCCCGCGGAGGTCTCCAGCGCCCGAAGCCGCTGGCTCATCGCCGACGGCGTGAGCGTGAGGGCCCGCGCGGCGGCGTCCAGGGTGCCGAGGTCGACGGCCGTCGCGAAGGCCCGCAATTGTTCGATCTGCATGAAGCAATTGTGCAGCACCCCAAGATTCTTGCGCTGTACTTCATTCGCCTCGGCCCCTAGCGTGGACGGCGTGATCTCCTCCGCCGTGTCGGGCGCCCTCGCCAGCTGGTCCCTCATCGTCGCCGTCGGCCCCCAGAACGCGTTCGTGCTGCGTCAGGGCTTGAGCCGGCGGCACGTGGGGCTGGTCATCGGCGTGTGCGCGGCGGCCGACTGTCTCCTCATCGCCCTGGGCAACCTGGGCGTCGGGGTACTCATCACTGCTCTCCCCTGGCTGCTGGAGGCGCTCCGCTGGGGCGGTGCCCTCTACCTGGGCTGGTTCGCGCTGCAGTCCTTCCGCTCGGCGGTCCGCGCCGAGGGGCTCAAGGCGGGCGCCGGCGCCGGCAGCGTGGGTGCCGTTCTCGCCACGACCCTCACCCTCACGTTCCTCAACCCGGGCGTCTACCTCGACACGGTCGCCCTCCTCGGCACGCTCGCCCACCAGGCAGGCGACGCCGCCTGGGCGTTCTCGTTCGGCGCCATGTTCGCGTCGATCACATGGTTCGTCGGGCTCGGCCATGGGGCCCGGGCCCTCGCCCCGCTCGTCGCATCCCCGAAGGCGTGGCGCATCGTGGACACCGTCATCGGCTGCGTCGTCCTCGCCATCGCGCTGAAGCTGGCGTTCTGGCACTGAGCGGGGTGTCGTACGACCGGCGGGGGCAGGGGCGCCCCCGTCAGAGCGATTCGAGGATCGACTCGAGCACCATGGCGAGCCAGTCGTAGATGGCCACGACCTGCGTCCTGGGGTCGCGCAGGGACAGGCGCTTGAGGCGCCGGTGGTCGGCCTCGGACTCGATGCCCAGCCGGACCGCCAGGCTGAGCCGGACGCCGTTGAGGGTCTTGATCCAGGCGCCCACCTCATCGGTGGCGATGACCAGCGGCGTGGCTCCTCCGTCCGTGGCGGCCAACGCTGCGAGGACGACCCGGTTGTCCTCGACCCGTGCGCGGCGCTGCGCCTCGGCCGCATAGCGGCGGTACTCGGCGGCGGCCGACTCGTCGTCGGCGTAGGCGTCCGGGAAGAGCCGTCCGATGACGGGATCGGTCCGGTCCAGCGCGACGCCGGCCGCGAACTCGCTCTCCCAGGCCGCGAACGGGTCGGACGCCCCCGGCGCCGCCGCGCGCTCTCCCGCCCCGCCGAGCAACTCGTCCACCTGGGAGACGAGCGAGGTGAGCAACGCCACCTCGACCTCCTCCAGGTCGGTGACGAGCTGGTCGTCGATGCGCTGGAACTCCCTCACTCGGACTTCTCCAGGGTCGCCCAGAGCCCATAGGCGTGCATGGCGGAGACGTGCGTCTCCATCTCCTCGCGCGTCCCCGACGCGACGACGGCCTTCCCTTCGGTGTGCACGGCCATCATGAGGCGGGTCGCCTTCTGCTTGCTGAACCCGAAGTAGGTGACGAACACGTGCGTGACGTAGGACATGAGGTTGACCGGGTCGTCCCACACGATCGTGACCCAGGGCGTCAGCGCCGCCGCAGCCTCCGCCGGCCGCTCGGCGACGGCGGTTCCGCCTGCCGGCTTGACGGGAACCTCGGGGGTCGACATGGCGCCCATTCTGGCACGGCCGCTGGCTAGGCTGACCCCCATGACGACGTCGACGGCGCTGCTGACCGACCACTACGAACTCACCATGGTGCGGGCCGCGATGGGGTCGGGCACGGCTTTCCGCCGGTCGGTGTTCGAGCTGTTCCCGCGGCGCCTCCCGGAGGGACGTCGTTACGGCGTCGTCGCCGGGACGGGTCGCGCCCTGGACGCCATCGAGAACTTCCGGTTCGACGACGCCGAAGTGACGTTCCTGCGCGAACACAACGTGGTCGACGACCCGCTGGCGGAATGGCTGGCGTCCTATCGCTTCTCCGGCGATGTCTGGGGTTACCCGGACGGCGAGCTCTACTTCCCCGGCTCCCCCGTCCTGACCGTGGAAGGATCGTTCGCCGAGGCGTGCATCCTCGAAACCGTCTTGCTGAGCATCTACAACTACGACTCGGCGGTGGCGTCTGCGGCGTCCCGCATGACTGCGATGGCGGGCGAGCGTCCCTGCATCGAGATGGGCAGCCGGCGGACGAACGAGTGGTCGGCGGTGTGCGCGGCGCGGGCGGCCTACGTGGCCGGGTTCGCCTCGACGTCCAACCTCGAAGCCGGCCGCCGCTACGGCGTCCCCACGGCCGGCACGGCGGCGCACAGCTTCACCCTCCTCCACGACACCGAGGAGGACGCGTTCCGCGCCCAACTGGCCGCCCTGGGCAACAACACCACGCTCCTCGTCGACACCTACGACGTGGCCGAGGCCGTCAAGAAGGGCGTGGAGCTGACGAACGGACGCCTCGGCGCGGTCCGCCTGGACTCGGGCGATCTGCTCACCCAGGCCGTCGACGTCCGCAAGCTCCTCGACTCGCTCGGCGCGGTGAACACACGCATCATCGTCACCTCCGACCTCGACGAGTACCAGATCGCCGCCCTGCGGGCCGCCCCGGTGAACGGCTACGGCGTCGGCACCCAGCTCGTGACCGGCTCGGGCGCTCCGGCGGTCGGTTTCGTCTACAAGCTGGTCTCGCGCGCCGGCTCGGACGCCCCCGACGCGCCCCTGGAGCCCGTCGCCAAGAAATCGATGAACAAGGGCAGCGTCGGCGGCCGCAAGTTCGCCCTCCGGCGGCTCAACGAGCACGGCATCGCCGAAGCGGAGGTGGTCGGCATCGGCGCGCCGCCCGAGGGCGACACCAACGACCGCCCGCTGCTGCGCGAGCTGATCCGCGGCGGCGAGATCGTCGGCCGCGAGCCCCTCGCGGACGCCCGCGCGCGCCACCAGGCGTCCCGCGCCGAGCTGCCGAGCGAGGCGTTCAAGATGAGCAAGGGCTTCCCGGCCATCCTCACCGTGATGCTGGACGCCGACGGCGACCAGACGTTCAACCCCTACGCACCGGGGAGCTGACGATGGCGCGCGCACTGATCGTCGTCGACGTCCAGAACGACTTCTGCGAGGGCGGGTCGCTCGCCGTCGCCGGTGGCATCGCGACCGCGGCAGCCATCGCGGCGCACGTGGCGGCGTCCGAGTACGACGTCGTGGTCGCGACCCGCGACCACCACATCGACCCCGGCGACCACTTCTCGGCCACACCCGACTTCGTCGACAGCTGGCCGGTCCACTGCGTGGCGGGCACGCCGGGCGCCGAGCTGCGCGCCGAGCTGGCCGACACGCCCTTCGAAGCGGTCTTCGACAAGGGGGAGTTCGCGGCGGCGTACTCGGGCTTCGAGGGCCGCGACCACACCACCGGGCGCACCCTCGCCGAGCACCTGCGCGCCGAGGGCGTCACCGACGTGGCGGTGTGCGGCATCGCGACCGACTACTGCGTCCGCGCCACCGCCCTGGACGCCGCCGGCGAAGGATTCGCCACCACCGTGCTTCTCGACCTGACCGCCGCGGTGGCGCCGGCGAACACAGACAACGTCGTCGGCGCGTGGCGCGCGGCGGGAGTCGTCGTCGCTGAGGGCTGACCGGCCCCCACGGTGCGTGCCGGGCACACGGGGTCGGACGCCGCCCCTCGCCCCCCGGGGGGGGTCAGCGGCGGCCCATCTCCCGCACGGAGAAGTCGTTCATGATCGCGGCGAGGCGGGAGGCCTGCTCGGAGGCGAAGACCTCCTCCAGGCTCATCGGCTGCCCGTCCGGCCCCGACAGGGGCACGCGCCAGTTCGGGTACTCGTCGATCGTGCCGGGCTGGTTCTGCGTCAGCCGGTCGCCGACGGCGTCGGTGAGCGCGGCACAGAGGATGCGCGCGGGCGTGTCGACGATGAACCGGTGCATGGCGAGCACCTGCTCGGCGACGTCGGACTCCCCCTCGGCGAGCAGACCCCGCTCGGTGAGGATGCGCCGCCACGTGTCGAACTGGGCGTTCGCGTGGGCGAGTTCGGCGTCGAGGTCCTCGATGAGCATGCCGAGGCGGTGCTGCAGGCGGATGTGGTCGCAGGCCAGGTAGCCGGCGGTGGGCGGCATGTCGTGCGTCGTCACGGACGCCATGCAGTACTCGCGGTAGCGTTCCGGCGGCAGCGGCTGCCCGTCGTCGCCGGACTCGAACCAGGCCACCGACGTGCCGAGGATGCCGCGTCCGCGCAGGTAGTCCCGCACCCACGGCTCGACCGTGCCGAGATCCTCGCCCACGACGAGCGCGCCCGCGCGGTGCGCTTCGAGGCAAAGGATGCCCACCATCGCCTCGTGGTTGTAGCGCACGTAGGCGCCCTGGGTGGGGTTGAGGCCGTCCGGGATCCACCACAGCCGGAACAGGCCCATGATGTGGTCGACGCGGACGCCGCCGGAGTGCCGCAGGATACCCGCGACCATGGAGCGGAACGGCTGGTAGCTGAGGTCCTCGAGACGATCGGGACGCCACGGCGCCTGGCCCCAGTCCTGGCCGAGCTGGTTGTAGTGGTCGGGCGGCGCCCCGACACTCACCCCTTGGGCGAACGAGTCGCCGAGGATCCACGCCTCCGCAGACTCCTTGCTGACGCCGACCGCGAGGTCGTTCATGATGCCGATGGGCATGCCTGCGTCCCGGGCGGCCGACTGGGCGGCGCGCAACTGCTGGTCGGCGACCCACTGGAGCCAGATGAAGAAGTCGACGTCGCGCGCGTACTGGGCAGCGAAGGCGGCCACTTCGGGCGAGCTCGGCCGGCGGTACTCGGCCGGCCAGTCGCGCCAGTTCATGCCGAGGGTGTTGACGAGCACGCACCACGTGGCGAACTGGGCCAGCGGACGGCCCTCGGCGCGCACGAAGTTCTCCTTGGCCATGACGCGCACCTCGGAGAGGCCTTCGTCGTAGACGATGCGCAGCGCCTCGATCTTCGCGAGCCAGATCGGGTTGCGCTCGATGCGGTCGGAACCGGCGAGCATCCGGTCCAGCTGGGCGTGGATCCGCCGGATGCGTTCGCGCTTGTGATCGGCCATGAGCGCGTACTCCGGAATCGCCTCGGGCCGGATGTACAGCGGGTTGACGTACCGGCGCGAGCTCGGCAAATACGGTGACGGCTCGAGCGGAGGCATCGGCTCGGCGGCGTGCAGCGGGTTGACGAGGACGAACCCGGCGAAGTGCTGCGTGCCCGACCAGGTGGCGAGGTCGGCGAGATCGGCGAGATCGCCCATGCCCCACGAGCGGGCCGAGCGCACGGAGTACAGCTGGGCGGCGTAACCCCACTCGCGCCGGTCGCCCATCGCCGCCGGGAAACCGAGCCGGGCGGGCGTGACGACGAGCGTCGCATCGGCGGTCCAGTCGGTGGTGGTCAGGGTGAGCCGGTGATAGCCGAGCGGCAGGTCGCCGGGGACGACGAACGTGGCCTCGCCCGTCATCTTGCCGTCGACGTCGATGTCGGGCACCGCGTTGTCGACCTGGGCGAGCTCGACCGTGCCGCCCTCCTCGAGGCGCACGGACACCGCGGCGGGCGCGCCGGCGGGCACGTGCGCGGCGAGGCGCGCCTCCTGACCCGACTGGACCACCGTGCACGCGGGCAGCGCGCGCCGCCACGCCCGCAGGCCGTGTTCGTGCAGGGCCGCGCGGGCGGCGTCCTCCGTGGCGGCGTTCACACCCATGCCGGCCAGGATGCCGACCACCGTCGCGTCGTCCACCTGGGTGTGCCGGCCTTTCCAGTCCCAGAACTCGGTAGAGATGCCGTACGCGTCAGCGAGCGGGCCCAGCGTCGGGTTGGAAAGTGGCATGTGCGGAAGCCTATCGCCCGGTGGCCGCTCGGACCTATTCGGACTCGAAGGGGTCGAGCAGCCTTCGCAGCAGGCCAGTGAGGGTTTCGCGCTCGGAATCGGTCAGCGCTTCGAGGATCGCCTGCTCGCGCCGGACGAGGTCGGCCAGGGCGGCGTCCACGACCTCGACGCCACCCGGCAGCAGCCGCACCCGGACGCCGCGCCGGTCGTGCAGATCGGGCAGCCGTTCGACGAGCCCACGGGCGGCGAGGCGGTCGATCCGGTTGGTCATGGTGCCGGAGGTGGACAGGGTCTGACTGATCAACTGGCCGGGCGACAGTTCGTGCGGCTCGCCCTCGCGCCGCAAGGCGGCGAGCACGTCGAACTCCCACACGTCGAGGGAGTGGACGGCGAACGCGTCCCGCCGGGCGAGGTCGAGATGGCGAGCGAGCCGGCTGACGCGCGACAGCACCGCGAGCGGCGCCACGTCGAGGTCGGGGGCTTCGCGGCGCCACGCCGCCAGGATCCGATCGACCTCGTCCACGGCTGCATCCTACCGACGAGCCGACGCGTTCTCGACGTGCCCGATCCTGAGCGCCACCAGCACACCCACGACGGCCGTGACCGTCATCGCCACCCCGATCGCGCCGTATGCCACCTCCGGCCGCCTCAACGGCGACAGCGACGCGAACAGCGTTCCGGCCAGGCCGGCGAGCAGGGCGTTGCCGAGCATCTCCCCCGTCTGGAGCGAGCTGGTGTTGCGCCCCAGTTCGGCCGGCTGCGACAACTGCATGACGACCAGCGAGGTGGACGCCGTCGCCAACCCCATCCCCAGGCCGGCCACGGTGAACCCGGCCACGGGCAGTCCCATCCCCACCGCCGGCAGCCACGCCCCGAGCCCGGCCACGCCCAGGCCGGCGGCGACGCAGGCCGCACCGAGGGCGATGATCCGGTCGCGCGACAGGGTCAGCCACCGCTGCGACTGCACCCACGACCCGAGCATCCAGCCCGCCGACGACACGGCGATCGCCAGGCCCGTGTCGCCGTAGGACGCCCCCCGCTCCACGAGCATGAGGGGCAGGAACGCCTGCAGCCCGAAGAACGACCCGGCCATGACCAGGCGCGTCACGACCGTGCTGGACATGCCCGGCCCGGCAGGGCTGAACCCGCGCGGCATCAGCCGGCGCAGCCAGCCGGCCAGCAGGGCGCCGCCGGCGAGAGCCAGGGGCACCGATGTCCACGCGAGGGTCTGCCCGGCGGCCTGGATCAGGGTGGCACCGAGGGCGACGGCCAGCGCTGCGAGGACGGGCACATGGTTGGCGGCGGCGTCCGCCTCGGGGGCGTCGAGGCCGCGCAGTCCGGGCAGGACGAAGGTCGCGCCCACGACGAAGAAGGGCAGCACGGCCCAGAAGACCCAGTGCCAGGTCAGGTGCTCCACCAGCCACGCGGCGGCGGCCGGGCCGAGGAAGGACGGCAGCATCCAGCAGGCCGAGAACCACGTCATCACCCGGGCGCGTTCGGCGGGGGCGTAGAGGCGGCCCGTCGTCACCATGAGCGTGAGATTGACGAAGCCACCACCGAAGCCCTGGACGGCGCGCCCCACGAGCAGGACGCCCATCGCGGCGGACTCCGCTGCCACGACGATGCCGACGATGCACAGGGCGAGCCCGACGGCGAACGGGCGCAGCGGCCCGCGGGTGTCGCACCAGCGGCCCGCGACGGCGATCGCAACGAGCTGCGGCAACATGATCGCGGTGAATGCCCATGCGTAGAGCTCCCGGTCGCCCAGGTCGGCGGCCGCCGCGGGCATGGCGGTGAGGACCGCCATGTTCTCGAACGCGACGGCCAACACGCACAGGAGGAGCCCGACCGTCATCCGGGCGCGCGTGGTGGGCACGGCCGGCATTCCATCACGCCGTTGTGTCTAGGATGAAATGCATGACGCAGCTCACGCCGGCGCCGGGCTCACAGACCATCGTCGAAGAACGCACCGACTTCCGCCTCGACGAGGGCGACCACGAGCGCTTCAGCCATTTCGTGCCCAAGAACCGTCTCACCGAGGCGATGGTGATGGGGACGCCGGTCGTGGCCCTGTGCGGGAAGGTGTGGGTGCCGAGCCGCAACCCGGACAAGTTCCCCGTGTGCCCCGAGTGCAAGGAGATCTGGGAGTCGCTCAACCCCGGTGGCCCCAAGGGCGGCGACGACCAGTGAGCCGCACGCTCGTGGTCATGCGCCACGCGAAGTCCTCCTGGAAGACGAACGACTCAGACCTGCGGCGTCCATTGTCGCGCCGGGGCAGCCGCGACGCCGTCGTCGCCGGGAACGAACTGGCCGGCACGCGCTTCGACGTCGTCCTCTGCTCCCCCGCCGCGCGGGTCGCGCAGACGTGGGAGTTGTTGAGCATGAGCCGGGTCTCCGCCGCCGAGGTGCGCGTCGAGGACGCCATCTACCACGGCGGCACCGACGCGATCCTCGATCTGCTGCGCGCCCTGCCTGCGGACGCTGCCCGGGTCCTCGTCATCGGCCACGAGCCGACGGTGAGCGACCTCGTGCTCGAGTTGGCCGGCCCGTCGACGCTGCGTCGGCGCATCGAGCAGAAGTTCCCGACGTGCGCCATGGCTGTGCTCACGCACACGGCGCCGTGGAGCGAGCTGGGCGAGGGTTCGGCGACCCTCGCCGCCTTCGAGGTGCCGCGGGGATGAACTGGCACGAGATCGTCGGCTACCTCGCGAGCGCCCTGGTCGTCATGTCGCTGGCGATGCGTTCGGTGGTCCGGCTGCGGACGGTCTCCCTCGCCGGCGCGATCGTGTTCGTGGTGTACGGCGTGCTCATCGGCGCGCTGCCCATCATTCTCGCCAACGCCGCGGTCGCCCTCATCAACGTCTGGCACCTCCGCAAGGAACTGACCAGCGCAAGCCCCGTCTCGGCCGTGCCCATCGATACGGATGCGCCGTTCGTGCGCGACTTCCTGACCGCCAACGCCCTCGAGATCACCAACAGCCAGCCCGATTATCACCCGTCCGTGCGGGACACGTTCTGCCGGCTCCTCACGCGCGACGGACTGCCGGCGGGCGTCCTCATCGGGGAACCGTCCGGGCGCGAGTTGGAGGTCAAGCTCGACTACGTGACCCCCGCCTATCGCGACAGCCAGATCGCGCGGTGGTTGTTCAACGAGGGCAAAGCAACGTTCACCGCCGCCGGGTTCACCCGCCTCGTCGCGCACGCGCACACCACGGTGCACCGCAACTACCTGGAGATGATGGGCTTCCGCTCCGAGGGGGGAGCGTTCGTCCTCGACCTCTGACCCGCGCACTGGCCGGTTGCGCGTCGCTGCGTGGCGCCTCAGTACCGGTACAGGTCGGTCTTGAACGGCCCCGCGACGGGGACGCCGAGGTAGTCAGCCTGGACGTCGGTCAGGGTGGTCAGCCGTGCGCCCAGGGCGGGCAGGTGGAGGCGGGCCACCTCCTCGTCCAGGTGCTTCGGCAGGGTGTACACGCCGGTCGGGTACTCCTCCGGCTTGGTGTACAGCTCGATCTGGGCGAGGACCTGGTTGGTGAAGCTGTTGCTCATCACGAAGCTCGGGTGCCCGGTGGCGTTGCCGAGGTTCAGCAGACGCCCCTCGGACAAGACGATGACGGCGTGGCCGTCACCGAACACCCACTGGTCGACCTGCGGCTTGATGGTGCGCCGCTCGATGCCGGGGGTGCCCTCCAGCCCGGCCATGTCGATCTCGTTGTCGAAGTGGCCGATGTTGCCGACGATGGCGTTGTGCTTCATGCGCGCCATGTGGCCGGCGGTCACGACATCGCGGCAGCCAGTGGCCGTCACGACGATGTCCGCCTCGGCCACCACGTCGTCCAGCGTCGCCACCTGATAGCCGTCCATCGCCGCCTGCAACGCGCAGATCGGGTCGATCTCGGTCACGATCACCCGGGCGCCCTGCCCGGCCAGCGACTCGGCGCAGCCCTTGCCGACGTCGCCGTAGCCGCACACCACAGCCACCTTGCCGCCGATGAGCACGTCGGTGCCCCGGTTGATGCCGTCGATGAGGCTGTGCCGGACGCCGTAACGATTGTCGAACTTCGACTTCGTCACCGAGTCGTTCACGTTGATCGCCGGGAACAACAACGCTTGGGCACGCGCCATCTCGTACAGCCGGTGGACGCCGGTCGTCGTCTCCTCGGTCACGCCGCGGATGCTGTTGGCCAGCGCCACGAAGTCGAGCGTCGAGGCCCGCAGCGTCTGCAGGATCACCCGGTCCTCATGGCTGTCGGACGCCGTGGCCTCCGGCACGCTGCCCGCCTTGTGGAACTCGACGCCCTTGTGGACGAACAGGGTCGCGTCCCCGCCGTCGTCGAGGATCATGTTCGGGTGGCCACCCGGCCAGTCGAGGATCTGCTCGGTGCACCACCAGTAGTCCTCGAGCGATTCGCCCTTCCACGCGAACACCGGGACCCCGCGGGGGTCCTCCGGCGTCCCGTCCGGCCCCACGACGATTCCAGCCGCAGCGTGGTCCTGGGTGGAGAAGATGTTGCAGGACGCCCACCGCACCTCGGCGCCGAGCGCGACGAGCGTCTCGATGAGGACGGCGGTCTGGACGGTCATGTGCAGGCTGCCGGCGATCCGGGCGCCCTTGAGGGGCTGGGACGCGCCGTACCGCTCCCGCATCGCCATCAGGCCGGGCATCTCGTGCTCGGCGAGGGTGATCTCCTTGCGGCCGAACTCGGCCAGGTTCAGGTCTGCGACACGATGATCCACGAGGAGCGAGCCTAGCGCGTCTCCATCGCGCGGCCCGCCGGCTCCGCGTCGTGGGGGTCGAGCAGCGCGCACACGGCGAGCAGCCGGCGGCGCAGCGTGGCGCCGCGCTCCGCGATCCGGCGCTGGTGGCGCACGAAGGTGGCCCGGCCCGCGGGTGTCTCGATCGGGATCGGTGCGTACCCCCATTCGGCCAGGTCGTACGGGGCGGCGCGCATGTCGAGCTCGCGCGCGGCGCGGGCCAGGTCGAAGGCGTCGAGCAGCAACTCCCCCGGCACGGCGGGGCCGAGTTTGAGGCACCACTTGAGACAGTCCATCGTGGCGTGCAGGCAGCCGGGCTGTTCGGCGTCCGCCTGGCCCTCCCGCGTGGGCGCCGTGGCGTTGAGCGGCACAGCCGCGGGCGTGAAGAAACGGAAGGCGTCGTGGTGCGTGCAGCGCAGGTGTGCCGCCTCGACGACCGCGTCGGTTCCCGCCGGGCCGAGCCGCAGCGGCACGGCGTGCCGGGTGACGTCCGTGCGGTAGACCATCGCCCATTCGTGCAGCCCGAAGCAGGCCCACTGGCCGGGCCTGGACGCGGTCGCCGCCAGCAGGCCGGCGACGAAGCGCACGGCGGAGCCCCGGGCGGCCAGATAGGCGTCCGGATCGAGTTCGACACCGGCAGCCGTGGCCCGGTGGAAGCGCCATGCAGCCCGTTCGGGGGCCTCGGCGAGGGTGACGCCGGCGCCGGGGTGCCAGCGGCGCAGCACACCCGGCCGCAGGGCGTAGTACTCCCACAGGAAGTCCGCGACAGGGTGCTTCTCGCCGCGGCTGCGCCGGGCAAGGTGACCGGACGCCGCGGCGTCGGCCCGGGCGGCGTGCGCGGCCGCGCGGGCCGTCCAGTCGGCCCGGGCGAGGATCACTGCTGCGACAGCGACGCCACGTGGGCCAGGGCGAGGTCGTAGCCGCCGAGACCGAGCCCCATGATGGTCCCCGTCACGTACGGCGAAACGACGAGCTCGTGCCGCCACGCCTCGCGGGCGTGCACGTTCGAGATGTGCACCTCGACCACCGTCGGCACCTGCACGGCGGCGTCCGCGACGGCCCGGCTGTAGTGCGACCAGGCGCCCGGGTTGAGGACGACGGGCCAGCCGTGGTCGGCCGCCTCGTGCAACCAGCTGACCAGCTCGCCCTCGTGGTCGGTCTGGCGGACCTCGACGTCGAGGCCGAGCCCGGCCCCCGTCTCGACGAGGTGCTCGGCCAGCTGGGCGTGCGTCGTGGCTCCGTAGACCTCCGGCTGGCGCTTCCCGAGCCGCCCGAGGTTGACGCCGTTGAGCACAAGGACCTTCATGTCCGCCATGGACTCACCCTTCCGAGGCCGATCTGCAGGTAGGCCGCCCCGAACAACCCGTGGCTGAGCACGGTGGCGTACCGCTCGAGCGGCTCACCCTCGGTGTGCTCGATCTGGCAGACGCGCACGTCGACCACCTCGGCGTTCCCCTCCAGCGCCTCCCGCTGGGCGGCGTTCTCGGCGTCGCCACTGCCATCGTCGACGATGACGAGCGCGGGCCGCAGGTCGGTCTCGTCCTCGATCGGGTCGGCGAACGGGTCGCGGGCGGGCGTCGCGGCGAGCAGCGGCAACAGCTCGCCGGCGTCCTCGGCCAGGGCCACCCGGCCGGACGCCGTCCGCACGGCCTCGGCGATGCGCCGAGAGGCGCGGGCGGCCAGCACCGAGCCGCCCCAGAGGAGGGGCTGCGCGTCGGCGAGTTCGATGGCGAGCCGCTTCGCCGGGTTCTCGGTGGGGTCGAGCGCATAACTGCACTGCTTGGCCACCTCGTCGAGCGCGTCGGCCACCCGGGTCGCCGACGCCGGCGCCGCCAGCCCGAAGGCGTGCAGCGCGTTCAGCGCGACGAGCGCCACGGGGAACGGGTCGAAACCGGCCGCGGTGGGCAGCAGAGTCGTCGACCGCGACTCCGCCTGCCGCCACAGCGTGGAGTCCTCGGGGGCGACCACGACGAGCCGGCTCCCGCGCCGCAACGCCTCGTGGGCGGCCGGGCCGGCGTGATCGCCGGAACCGCCGAGAACGACCACCAGGTCGAGCGGGCCCACCCAGCCGGGTAGTCCCAGGCTTGGCCACGCGAGGAACGGGACCGGGCAGACCGGCTCGAGCATGGCGCGCAACAGCCGTGCCTCCGGGCCGACCGCGATCACCGCACGCGGCCTCGTCTCACCGGCGAGCGCGTCCAGGGCCGGCTGAGCGCGCTCGGCCTCGCGGCGCAGCCGCGCGCCGGCCTCGGCGAGCGGACGCAACAGATCGTCAGCGGCGGCGAGGGCGTCCGGGTCGTCAAGGCGGGCGTCATCGAACGCGGACACGGCTCAGGCGCCTTCGGGTTTGCGCGCCTCGTCGATCACCAGGATCGGAATGCCGCCGCGCACCGGGTAGGCGAGCCCGCAGCCCGGATCGGTGCAGACCAGCTCGGACGCCTCGTAGTCCCACGTCAGCTGCGCGTGGCAGGCCGGGCACACCAGCAGTTCCAGCACGCCGGGAACCAGATCACTCATGCTCACTTCTCCTTCCGGATGATGGCGAGGGCCTCGTCGCGGAGCGCCGCCATCGTCGCCTCGTCGCGCGCCTCGACGTTGAGCCGCAGCAGCGGCTCCGTGTTGGACGGGCGCACGTTCACCCACCAGTCGTCGCCGGAGACGGTGACGCCGTCACCGGTGTCGACCGTGCCGCGGCCCGCGAAAGCCGCGACGACGGCGTCCAGCACCGGCGGCACGTCGGCGACCACCGAGTTGATCTCGCCCGAACCCACATACCCGGCGAACTGGCCCGCCAACGCACTCATCGGCGCGTCGCTGCTGCCGAGGATCGAGAGCACGTGCAGGCCCGCAAGCATGCCCGTGTCGGCACCCCAGAAATCGCGGAAGTAGTAGTGGGCCGAATGTTCGCCACCGAAGACCGCATCGTGCTCAGCCATGAGCGCCTTCACCGACGTGTGGCCGACGTTGCTGATGACCAGCTTGCCGCCCAGCCGATCGACGACCTCGCCCACCGCCCGCGACGTGATGGTGTTGATGACGATCGTGCCGCCCGGCTCGCGCGCCAACTCCTGGCTGGCGATGAGCGCGGTGACGATGGAGGGACTGACCACGTCGCCGTGCTCGTCGATGATAAAGCAGCGGTCGGCGTCCCCGTCGAAGACGAGCGCCAGATCGGCGCCGTGCTCGCGGACCGCCGCCTGGGCGTCCACCAGATTCTCGGGGATGAGCGGGTTCGGCATGTGGTGGGGGAACGTGCCGTCGAGGTCGAGGTACAGGCCGACGAGGTCCAGACCGAGCGGGCCGAGAACCGCCGGTGTGGTGTGACCGGCCATGCCGTTGCCGGCGTCGACGACGACCGTGAGGGGCCTCAGCCCATCCAGGTCGACGAGCGATCGCAGGTAGTCGCCATAGCCGGCGAGGATGTCCTGCTCGGTGCGCGTGCCGCGCACGGTGGCGTCGGGGAACGGGTCGCCCACGGCCAGCCCGGCGAGGCGGAGCAGGTGTTCGGGCGTGACGGGCGCGGCGCCGGGCAGGCAGAACTTCACCCCGTTGTAGGACGCCGGGTTGTGCGACGCCGTGAACTGGACGCCATGCAGGCCGAGCACGCCAGAGGCGTACCAGAGGGCGTCCGTGCTGGCGAGGCCCACATCGATCACGTCGGCGCCCTGGGCCATCGCACCGTCGGCGAAGGCGGCGGAAACCTGCGGGCCCGTGACGCGCATGTCGCGGCCCATGACGAACGTCTTGCCCGCCAAGTCGAAGACATGCACGTAGGCGGCGCCGATCGCGCGGGCACCCTCCAGATCCCATTCGGCGTCCGGAACCCCGATCAAACCGCGGATGTCGTTCGCCTTGAAGATCTGTGCTGCGATCACCGGCCCAGCCTACCGGAGCGGCTCCCCCGGATCGGCCACCACACCAAGGTGCCCCTTGCGGCGGGTGAGGGTGGGCGTTGCGGCAGGAGCGGCGCCCGGGGCGTCCCACGTGAACCCGACCTCGCGGACGGCGTCCGCGAGCGCCAGCAGGTCGTCGGGATCGGGGCCGGGCTGTTCGGCGTCCAGCGGGAGCCGGATGAGCTCCCAGCCTCGCGGCGGCGTGATGGCGGCGCAGTGCTCGGCACACAGGTCGTAGCAGCCGGGCTCGGCACGCAGCGCCAGCGGGCCGACCACCGCGGTCGAGTCGGCGTAGGCATAGGTGAGGGTGGCCACCGCCGGTCGCCGACAGCTCGTGCGGGTGCAGTGGCGTGGCTTCACCTGCCGCACGCTACCGCCAGGGGACGCCGGCGCAACGCATTGCCCGTGGGTGTCGGGCCGGGGAACGGGCCAACCCTCGACGCGAAGTAGAGTGCTGCGCATGGGTGGAAGGCGCGACCGGCACAACCGTGGCATCCGCGGACGCCTCGCATTTCCCAACCCGTACACCGGGGCGCCGGTGCCCCTCCGCGCGCGCCAGACGAAGGCTGAGTTCTTCATGCTGTGCGTCCACGACGCCCTCGCCCAGATCAACGACCACTGCCCTCGCGCGCTGCGAGGGATCGACGTGGGCATCGAGGACGTCCCCGCCGCACCCCCACCGTGGGCGCCGAACCGGGTCGCCCTGGCCACGGCAGTGTCCGCGACACCGACGACGAACGGGCAGGTGGTCGTCTACCGGCGCCCCCTCGAACGGCGCGCCCGCACCCGGGCGGGGTTGCGCATCCTCGTGTTCCGCACCATCGTCGAGCAGCTCGCCGAGGCCACCGGCATCGCCGTGGACGAGATCGATCCTCTCGGCCACCGCGGCTCCGAAGACGACGATTGGGACTGAGC
>NZ_JARKOT010000221.1 GCF_029977985.1 Propioniciclava sp.
ACCGCAACAACAACTGGTACGACTGGGCGCAGCTGCCCGGAACGATCCGGGACGGCTCGTCGCCGCTGCGCGCCACCGATCACTGGAACCGGTGGCACGAGGACACCGAACTGATGGCGTCCCTCGGCCTCCAGGCGTACCGGATGGGCGTCGAATGGTCGCGGATCGAGCCGCGCCCCGGCGAATTCGATGGGGGTGTCCTCGACCGGTCCCGGGCCGAGATCGCGCTCGTGCGCGAGCGCGGCATGGTGCCGCTCGTCACCCTGCACCACTTCACCCAACCGTCATGGTTCCAGGGGCTGGGGGATTGGACGTCGCCGGCGTCGGTCGAGGTGTGGTTGCGCTTCGTGCGTGAGGTCGTGGCGGCGCTCGGCGACCTGGTCACCGACTGGGTGACGATCAACGAACCCAACGTGTACGCCACGGTGACGCGCCTGTGGGGCGACGGGCCGCCGGGCGTCCGCTCGCCGGCGGCGGTGCGGACCGTCCTCGGCAACCTGGCCATCGCGCACTGCCGCGCCTACCGGCTCATTCACGAGCTGCAACCGGACGCCGCCGTCGGGTTCGCCCACCACATGCGCGTCTTCACGCCCCTCGACCGTCGCAACCCGGTGCACCGCGCATCGGCCCGGCTCAGCGCGTGGATGTTCCAGGACGCCGTCGCCGACGCCATGCTCGCGGGTCGCTTCACGCGACTGTTCGGACGTCGCCCGGACGACATCGCCCCAGTGGGGTACCACGACTTCCTGGGGCTGAACTACTACAGCAGGACGGCGTCCTCGCGGCTCACCGACGGCACGCTGCCGGGGGTGCCCGTGAACGACCTGGGCTGGGAGATCCATCCCGAGGGCCTGGTGGCGTGCGCGCGGCAGTTGCACGAACGGTACGGCGGGCCGGTGTGGGTGACCGAGAACGGCACGTGCGACAACGGCGACCCGGCGGCTGGTGCGCTCGAGCGGTTCCGGTGCCGCTACCTGGCCGACCACCTGGAGGCCATCGCCGGCTCGAAGCTGCCGTTCGAGCGCTACCACCACTGGTGCTTCGTCGACAACTGGGAATGGCGCGAGGGGGAGTCCGCGCGGTTCGGCATCGTCCACAACGACCACCCCAGCCAGGAGCGCACGGTGAAACCGAGCGGGCACTTCCTCGCGCGCGTCATCGCCGACGGGGGCATCACGGCCTCGGCGCGGACGGAGTTCGTGGCGGGACAGCGTTACGACCGCTTCTCACCGGCGGGGTAGTGGGGGCCCGGCGGCAGTGGGTCCATCGTGCGTTGGTGCGACGTCGGCGTGCTCGACGCGGAGGCGGCAACACCTCCGAAACCGGCCAGCGATATCCTCACAGGTAACGGGAGGCGCACGATGAGCTTGGACGACATGCTGCTCTTCGGGGCGGTCATGGTCCTGGCCGCGGCGCTGGCAGCCCGGCTCGGGTCGCGCCTGGGCTTGCCGTCACTGCTGCTGTTCCTCGGGCTGGGCATGTCCCTCGAGCTCGTCGGCGTCCGCATGTCGGACGCCGCGTTCGCCCACGGACTCGGATTCGCCGCGCTCGTGTTCATCCTCGCCGAGGGCGGGTTCACCACCCGCTGGATCGACATCAAGGGCTCTCTGAGCCTCGCCGGTCTGCTGGCGACCGTCGGCGTCGGGATCTCGATCACGCTCGTCGCCGTCTTCTGTCACCTCGTCCTCGGCTACGACCTGCCGACGGCCGTGCTCATCGGCGCGATCACGGCACCCACCGACTCCGCCGCGGTCTTCTCCGTCCTGCGCGGGTTGCCGCTGCCGCCTCGCGTGCGGTCGGTGCTGGAGGGTGAATCCGGCCTCAACGACGCCCCGGTGGTCCTTCTGGTCGCCGCCGCCACGGCCTGGACTCTGGGCGATCTGCCCCACGGCGGCCCCGCCACGATCGCCGCCGAGATCCTCTTCGAGCTCGCCGGAGGCATCGGCATGGGCGCGGTCGTGGGCTTCGTCGGGGCGTGGCTGCTGCGACGCGTGGCGCTGCCCGCGTCCGGCCTCTATCCCTTGTCGGCGATGGCGGTCACGGTCCTCGCGTACGGCTTGGGCGTGTGGGCGCACGTATCCGGCTTCGCGGCGGTCTACGTGGCCGCCGTCATCCTCGGCAACGGCCACCTGACACACCGCAACGCCACCCGGTCGTTCGCCGAGGGGGTCGGCTGGATCGCCCAGATCGGTCTCTTCATCATGCTCGGCATGCTGGCGAGCCCCGAGCGGCTCACGTGGCGCATGGTGCTCGAGGGCGTCGTGATCGGCGCGGTGCTCACCTTCATCGTGCGGCCGCTGTCGGTGGCGCTGTGCGCCGTCTGGTTCAAACTCCCCTGGCGTGAGCAGGCGTTCGTCGCCTGGGCCGGGCTACGGGGTGCCGTGCCGATCATCATGGCCACCGTGCCGCTGGCGGCCGGCTCGCCCCGTTCCGAGACCATCTTCGAGGAGGTCCTCGTCCTCGTCGTCGTCTTCACCCTGCTCCAGGCGCCCACGCTGCCCGCGGTGGCCCGCCTGCTGCGCATCGCGGACGCCGCCCCCGTCGACATCGAAGTCGAGGTCGCCCCGCTCGACCGGGTGCAGGCCGACTTCATGCAGGTCAGTGTGCCGCCCGGCTCGCGGCTGCACGGGGTCACCATCAAGGAACTGCGCCTGCCGCCGCTCAGCGTCGTGGCGGTCATCCTGCGCGACGGCGTCCCCCTCTCCCCGGTCCCGCTCGACCGCATCCAGGAGGGCGACGAGCTCATGATCGTCGTCCCCTCCCGGCAACGCGACGCCGTCGAACACCTCTTGGCGTCCATCGGTCAGGGTGGCCGCCTCAGCCGTTGGAACGCCTGAGGCGCGCCCGGAGCGCGCGGCTGCCGCTCACTCCCCGCTGTTGTAGATCTGCACCTGGGCGATGCACGCCTTACCGTCGGGCAAGGGGGCCGAGAACTGCGGTTCGGTCGCCACGACCGGCTGGGTGGCCCCGATGATGATGTCGACCGTGGCGTCGCCGCGCCCATCGGCCCGGAACGGAATGTCCTGGAACGCCTGCCGCACCAGCACCACCTCGGGGCTGGACTCGGAGTTGCCCACGACTTCGGAGATCTGCGCGTCCGGCGTGTCGGTGTTCGTGATCTTGAACACGGTGAACCCGTCGGCGCGTAGGGTCGACGCGAGACGGCGGGCCAGGCCACTCGTTTCGGTGCCGTTGTAGACGCGGACGAACACCTTGTCGGTCGTGAGCTCGGGGCCGACGTCGGTCACGACGCAAGGAGGAAGGGGTGCCTTCGGGATCGGCTTGCGGACCTCCGCGAGTGCCCACTGGGTCACCCACACCACGAAGACGACGAGCAGGATCAACGTGACGGGCGTCTTCAACACCCGGATCACGGTGCGTGCGTCCATCGTCCCTCCCTCGGCCGTGGTCAGCCTATGACAGTTCGAGCACGCGGGCGTGCACCGAGTTGCGTTGTTGCAGCGCGGCGCGCAGGGTGCGATGCAGTCCGTCCTCCAGGTAGAGGTCGCCCTCGAAGGACACCACATGGGCGAACAAGTCGCCGTAGAAAGTGGAGTCCTCCTCGAGCAGTGCTTCCAGGTCGAGCCAGCGCTTGGTGGTGACGAGCTGGTCGAGCCGCACCTGCCGGGGGGCGATCTGGGCCCATTGGCGATGTGTCAGTCCGTGCTCGGGGTAGGGCTTCTCCTCGCCGACGCGCTTGAAGATCACGGGGCCAGTCTAGGGCAGCCGCGCGGGGCTACCCTGTGGCGCATGAGCGATGCCACCGAGACCATCCGCGCCGGCTACACCTTCGACACCGAATCCGTCGAACTCGGTGTGCTGGTCGATGCGGGCCAGCCGGTGCCCGAGGTGAAGATCCGGCTGTCCCTGTCGATGCTCAACCGGCACGGTCTCGTCGCCGGCGCCACCGGCACCGGCAAGACCAAGACGCTGCAGCTCATGGCCGAGCAGATCAGCCACGCCGGCGTCGCGGTGTTCGCCGCCGACATCAAGGGCGACCTGTCCGGGCTGGCCGTGCCAGGCACGGCGTCCGAGAAGCTGCTGGCCCGGACCACCGCCATCGGGCAGGACTTCACGCCCACCGCCTGCCCGGTCGAGTTCTACGCACTCGGCGGCGAGGGCACGGGCGTGCCGCTGCGCGCCACCGTCCACTCGTTCGGCCCGCTCCTGCTGAGCAAGGTGCTCGGGCTCAACGAGACCCAGGAGAGCTCGCTGTCGCTGGTGTTCCACTACGCCGACACCCGAAACCTCATGCTGCTCGACCTCAAGGACCTCACCGAGCTGCTCAAGTTCCTGACCTCCGCCGAAGGCAAGGCCGAGCTGGCCGACATCGGCGGGCTGAGCAAGGCGACCGCCGGCGTCATCCTGCGGCAACTGAGCGCCCTCGGCGCCCAGGGCGGCGACACCTTCTTCGGCGAGCCCGAGTTCGAGACCGAGGACCTGCTGAAGGTGACCCCTGACGGCAAGGGCGTCATCAGCCTGCTCGAGCTGCCCAACCTGGCCGACCGGCCGGCGCTGTTCTCCACCTTCCTCATGTGGCTGCTCGCCGAGCTCTACCAGGACCTCCCGGAGGCCGGCGACCTCGACAAGCCCAAGCTCGTCTTCTTCTTCGACGAGGCCCACCTGCTGTTCGCGGACGCCTCCAAGGCCTTCCTCAGCTCGATCGAGCAGACCGTGCGGCTCATCCGGTCCAAGGGGGTGGGCGTGTTCTTCGTCACCCAGACGCCCAAGGACGTGCCCGAGAGCGTCCTCGCGCAGCTCGGCTCGCGGGTGCAGCACCAGCTGCGCGCGCACACGCCCAACGACGCGAAGGCGCTCAAGGCGACCGTGAACACCTACCCGAAGACCGACTACGACCTCGCCGAACGGCTCCAGCAGCTGGGCATCGGCGAGGCGATCGTCACCGTCCTGAACCCGTCCGGGGCGCCCACGCCCGTCGCGTGGACCCGCATGCGGGCGCCGCAGGCGTCGATGGATCCGCTGGATGCGGGGGCGATGGCGAACGGGGTGAAGTCGTCGGTGATGCAGGCCAAGTACGGGACGCCCATCGACCGCGAGTCCGCCTACGAGGTGCTCAACGCGCGCCTGCAGGCGGGCGCCGAGGCGGCCGCAGCGGAAGAGGCGGCGGCTGCGCGGGCCAAGGCCGACGCCGCCCGCGCGAAGGAGGAGGCGGCGGCCGAGCGCGCCTCCCGGCCGCGGTCGTCGGCGCGCAAGGAGAAGACGATCTTCGAACAGATCACGTCGAACACCATGGTGCGCCAGATGGCCCGCACCGCCGCCCGCGAGATCACCCGGTCCATCTTCGGCACCGGACGCCGCCGGTGAGCCGCACGGTCCTCGTGACCGGCGGCACCCGGGGCATCGGCCGGGAGGTCGTGCGTGCGCTGGCGCCGACGTGGCGGGTGCTCGTGGGCGGTCGGGACGCGGCGGCCGTCGCGGCGGTCGTCGCCACGTGTCCGGACGCCGCCGGTTTCGTCTG
>NZ_JARKOT010000223.1 GCF_029977985.1 Propioniciclava sp.
AAGCCCGCCGTGTTCGCGTCGACGCCGGCCCAGGTCGCGGACGCCGTGGCCGCCCGCGTCCGCTCCGGCGGCCCCACGGTGGTGTGGATCCCGTGGCAGCTACGCGTGTTGTTCGCCGTCGCCGCCCACGTGCCCCGGGCCGTCTGGCGGAGGATGCCGCGATGAGCGTCGCCTGCTCCGCGGCGTGGCAGCGTCGGCCGGCGTCCGGGTCGGCAACGCCCGCCGGGTTCTGGGTGGCGCTCGAGCAACCCGGCCCGTGGGGGCGGGACGCCCTGGTGGAGTCGCACCTCGACCCCGCGCTCGGCCGCGCGTTGGGTGACGAGGCGTCGGCGGCCGGTGGGCGCGTCCTGCTCATCCGGGCGGCCGGACACCATGCTGCGGGTGACGGGTTCCAGTCGCGACGCGTCTTCGTGGCGGGCGGCCTCGCTACCGGCCCGTTCCTTCTCGAAGGGGTGGCGCTCGGACCGGACGCCGTCCTGCGGCTGCCGTGGGAAGACCTCGCTGCCGGGGATGCCGACGCCGTCCTGCGTGCCTGCCCGTGGCTGCGGGCGGCGAGCCACCCGGTGCTGCTGGTGTGCACCAACTCACGGCGCGACGTCTGTTGCGCCCTCCAGGGCCGGCCGATTGTCCAGGCTGCCGCCGCCCGCCACCCCGGCCAGGTCTGGGAGTGTTCGCACACCGGCGGGCACCGGTTCGCGCCCACCGGGCTGGTTCTGCCCATCGGGCAGATGCTGGCCCGGCTCACCGCCGAACTCGCGACGCAGGCTCTGGACGCCGCGGCGTCCGGCCGGATGGCGGTCGAGAGCCTGGACGCCCGCCACGACCGCGGACGGACCCATGTACCGCCCGCCTGGCAGGCGGCGGAGTCCTGGGTGCGGGCGACCGAACGGGTGACCGAGCCGGGTGATCTGTGGTGTGAGCCCGACCCCGACGGGCACACGGTCGTCGTCCATCATGTCGACGGCCGGACGTGGGTGCTGCTCGTCACACCCGAGGTCGGGGCACCACTGCCCGAATCGTGCGGCAAGGAGCCCAAGCCGAGCGTCACGTTCGCGGTGGAGCGGCGCGGCTGACGAGGGCGCCGCCCCCGGCGAGGGACGTTTCTGATCCCGCCGGGGTCGATGCAAGTGAAACGTGCCACTGATTCGGTTCATGCGCATCGACCCCGGTCAGATCAGAATGTGCACGCCGACGCTCAGGCGAAGTCGCGGCGGAAAGCGTCCAGGATCGCGGTGGACGCCTCGACGGCGCTCAGCTCGCCGGCCTCCACCTTGTGCTCGAGATCCTTCGCGATTGCCTTCACCGCGGGGGAGCGGCGCAGGGACGTCGTCAGGTCGTCGACGACGAGCGACCACATCCAGTCGCGCTGCTGGTCGGCGCGCCGCTGGTGGAGCGAGCCGGACGTCTCGAGCTCGGCGCGGTGCTTAAGCACGGCCTCCCACACCTCATCGAGGCCGTCGCCGGTGTAGGAGGACGAGGTGAGCACCGGCGTCCGGCGCTCGTTCGGGTCGGACCGGATGAGCCGCATCGCGATCGTCAGCTCCCGGGCCGCGACGCGGGCCTCGCCCGCGTTGTCCCCGTCGGCCTTGTTGACGGCGATCACGTCGGCCAGTTCGAGGATGCCCCGCTTGATGCCCTGCAACTGGTCGCCCGTGCGGGCCAGCATGAGCAGCAGGAAGGTATCCACCATCCCCGCCACGGCCACCTCGGACTGCCCGACGCCCACCGTCTCGACCCAGATGGTGT
>NZ_JARKOT010000227.1 GCF_029977985.1 Propioniciclava sp.
CCGCCCCGCGCTCGATCTCGTTGAACTTCGCGGCGTCGGAGGAGTACCACGGCGTCTCGTCGCCCGACATCGTCGCCGTGATGACCAGCCGCAGGGCGTCCGCGTTGCGCGCCACGTGGCTCGCCACGTGCGCCCGCGACCAGCCCGGGAGCAGCGACGGCGCGCGCCAGGCGTCCTCGTCGAGGTCGATCGTGTCCCGCAGCAGGGACGCCGTCGCGCTGTTGATCCGCTTCAGGGCGGGCCTGACCTCACCCGAGTTCAGGATCGACAACATGAGGCCACCCTAACTCTCCGGAGGCGCCTTCCGCCGGGGGCCGCACCGGCGGCGTCCGAAACTGTCGGAGGGGCCGCATACGATGTCCGGCGTGACGGAACGACTGATCGTGGCGGGGGCCCGCGAGCACAACCTGAAGAACATCAGCCTCGAGCTGCCGCGGGACGGGCTGATCGTGTTCACGGGCTTGTCGGGGTCGGGGAAGAGTTCGCTGGCGTTCGACACGATCTTCGCCGAGGGCCAGCGCCGCTACGTGGAGTCCCTGTCGGCCTACGCGCGGCAGTTCCTGGGGCAGATGGACAAGCCCGACGTGGATTTCATCGAAGGCCTCAGCCCGGCGGTCGCGATCGACCAGAAGTCGACCAGCCGCAACCCGCGTTCGACGGTGGGCACCATCACCGAGATCTACGACTACCTGCGCCTGTTGTTCGCCCGCATCGGCCACCCCCACTGCCCGGTGTGCGGCGAGCCCATCACGAAGCAGTCGCCCCAGCAGATGGTCGATCGGCTGCTCGCCCTGCCCGAGGGCACCCGGTTCATGGTGCTCGCCCCGGTCATCCGCGGCCGCAAGGGCGAGTACGTCGACCTGTTCCGTAGCCTCACCACGCAGGGCTTCACGCGCGTCCGGGTCAACGGTGAGGTGCACCAGCTCACGAGCCCGCCCACGCTCGACAAGCAGAAGAAGCACAGCATCGAGGTGGTGGTCGATCGGCTGGCGGTCAAGGCGTCGGTCAAGCAGCGGCTCACCGACTCGGTCGAGACGGCGCTGCGCCTCGCCTCGGGCGTCATCGAGATCGACTTCGTCGACCTCGACGAGTCCGATCCGGGACGCCGCCGGCGCTACTCCGAGCGGCTCGCCTGCCCGAACGAGCACGACATCTCGATCGAGGAACTGGAACCGCGGCAG
>NZ_JARKOT010000229.1 GCF_029977985.1 Propioniciclava sp.
GATCCCGTTCCAGGTGCTCGACGTCGCCTCGGGCGATCTGGGGTCGTCGGCGGCCCGCAAGTACGACTGCTACGGCTGGCTGCCCACCCAGGAGCGCTACCGCGAGATCACGTCGACCTCGAACTGCACCGAGTTCCAGGCCCGCCGCCTCAACATCCGCATGAAGGACGCCGGGGGCACCCGCCCGCTCGCGACCCTCAACGGCACGCTCTGCGCCATGACCCGGACGATCATCATGATCCTCGAGAACCACCAGCTAGCGGACGGGTCCGTCCGGCTGCCGGAGGCGCTGCGCCCGTACTTCGGCGGTCGGGAGTCGCTCACGCCGGCGGCGTCCCCCCAGGCCGATCCCCGCCGCGACTGACGGGGCGCGAGACCCGATCAGATCCAATCGCGGGCGCGGAACAAGGCATAGAGGACGCCGACGCCCACGACGATCATCGCGAGGGACAGCCAAAGACCGAGCGGTTCGGCGAAGCCCGGGTAGGGAATGTTCTGCCCGAACCAGCCGGTGATCGCGGTCGGCACCGCGATGATGGCGGCCCACCCGGCAAGCTTCTTCATGATGGTGTTGAGCCGGGCGTCGGTGAGGGAGAGGTTCGTCTCGAAGGCGCTGGTGACGAGGTCGCGGAGGGACTCGGTCCACTCGGCGGCGCGCAGGACGTGGTCGTAGAGGTCGTCGTACCACGGCCGCAGAGCGGGGGCATTCGAGGCCGGGTGGCGCAGCAGTCCGTTCACAACCTCGCGCATGGGCAGGACGACGCGCCGCAGGGCGACCAGGTCCTTGCGCAGGGAGTAAGCCTGCCGGGCGAACGGTGCGCCGGTGGGGCGGTCCTCGAAGAGGGCGTCCTCGAGCTGTTCGAGCGTGTCATCGAGGGTGCCGATGGCGTCGAAGTGCCCGTCGACGACGACGTCGAGCAGGCCGTGGACGAGCGCTCCCGCTCCCTCGCGGAGCAACTCGGGGCTCTCTTCCCAGCGGCGGACGACGGCGTCCGTCGTGAACCGATCGTCGAGGCGGATCGTGACGAGCGCGTGCGGCATCATCCAGCCGGAGATGCGGCTGAACCCCAGCTCACCCGGCGTCGCGTTCGGATCGACCGCGTAGACGGTGAAGAACAGGTGCGATTCGTGGCGGATCAGCTTCGGCCGCTCCTTCGGGCCGAGGGCGTCTTCGACGGCCGTGGCCGGCAGGCCGAGTTGGTCGGCGACCTCCCCCAGGTCGGTCGCTGACGGGGCGAGCAGATCGATCCAGACGAGGGTGTCGGCGTCGCGGGCGGCGACCGCCAGTTCGTCGGGGGTGACGTCGTCGTCGGTGAGCACGCCCTGGCGCCATGTGCGGCTGGAGACGAGTGTGTCCATGGGCCCCATCATCGCGGGTCGCACACCGTGTTGGACACGGCCACGTCGCACCCACCGCCTCGGGTGGGGACTGGTGGGAAGCGATGCTGAGCTCGGGCGTTGGTTCCCGTTCCTGACCGGGCCGCACGCTACCCTGAGGAGCGGCTACAGGAGGGACTCGATGCAGCAGTACATGCGCGAGCCGGAGTACGTCATGACGATGGCCGACGGGACGGTGAAGCAGCTCAACCCGTTCACCGGCACCGAGGTCTGGACGGTTCCCGGCCGCGGCAA
>NZ_JARKOT010000131.1 GCF_029977985.1 Propioniciclava sp.
GACCTCACCGATCCGTTCCGCCACCACCCCGCCCCCACGGCGGAGCCCATGAGCGTGGATACACTCGTGGGGGCCCATCGGGCGGCCACCGAGGAGGGACGATGAGCGAGCGCATCCAGCGGCAGCGCACCACGGCGCGCCGGTCCGAGGAGTCGCACGAGTCCCAGCTCTCCCCGCAGGGACAAGCGGACGCCGCGGGTCTGGACGAGTTGTTGGCCGAGATCGACACGGTGCTCGAGTCGGACGCCGAGGCCTACGTGCGCGGTTTCGTGCAGAAGGGCGGCCAGTGATCGAGGTGACCCTTTCGCCTGCCCTGGTCATCGGGACGGGCCTCGTCGGGGCGTCCGTGGCGATGGCGCTCACGAACGCGGGCGTCGACGTCCACCTGACCGACGCCCGGCACAGCCACGCGGTGGTGGCGGCCTCGCGAGGCGCGGGCAGCATCGAGCCGCTCCCGCCGGCCGACTACCGCCTCGTCGTCGTGGCGGTGCCGCCGGCGGCGTTGGCGTCCGTGATCGCCGAGAGCCTGGAGCGCTACCCGCACGCCACCGTCACCGACGTGGGTTCGGTGAAGGGCGTCGTGCTGGCGGCTCTGCGCGCGACGGGCGCCGATCTGGCCCGGTACTGCGGCTCGCACCCCATGGCGGGGTCGCAGAAGGCCGGCCCGTTGACGGCCCGGGCCGACCTGTTCGTCGACCGCACCTGGGTGATCACGCCGCACGACACGGCCTCGGCCCAAGCAGTGCTCACGGTCGAGCGGGTGGCCGAGCTCTGCGGCGCCCGGCTGGTGACGATGGCCGCCCAACACCACGACGAGGCCGTGGGGCAGGTGTCGCATGTGCCGCAGCTCGTGAGCGCCCTCGTGGGCGGCGGGCTGCTCGACCTGCCTCCCGAACACCTGCGCCTCGCCGGGCAGGGGCTGCGGGACGTCACCCGCATCGCGGGCTCCGACCCGCGTCTGTGGCAGCAGATCATCGCGGCGAACGCGCGCGCGGTGCGGGTGGAGCTCGAGGAGTTGCACAGCTCTCTCGGCGAGCTCATCGCGGTGCTCGACGACCCCGACGAGGTGCGCGCCTTCCTCGAGCGCGGTCGCCAGGGTGTCCGGTCGCTGCCGGGCAAACACGGGTCGAGCCCGGCGACGTGGGTTGCGGTCGTCGTCGAGATCCCGGACGCCCCGGGCGCGCTCGCCAAGCTGTTCGCCGACATCGAGGCGGCGGGGGTGAACGTCGAGGACGTCACGATCGACCACGACCTCGAACGCCAGGTGGGCTGGCTGGCGGTGCAGGTGGAGCCGGCCTCGGCGACCCGCCTCGCGCGGGCGCTCACCGACGCGGGCTGGTTCGTGCGTCCCTGATCGGGCGGGTCAGTAGACTGCACCGGTGCCCGCCGATCGCCTCGTCATCGCCATCGACGGACCCTCCGGGTCCGGGAAGTCGTCGACCGCCCGCGAGGTGGCCCGCCGGCTCGGCCTCGGCTACCTCGACACCGGCGCGATGTACCGCGCGGTCGCGGTCGCGTTCCTGGACGCCGGCGTGGCCCCGTCCGACACGGCGGCGGTCATCGCGGCCACGACCAACGCCGACATCGCGCTCTCGCTCAACCCCGACGAGCGTTGGGTGCGCGTCAACGGTCGCGACGTGACCGCCGAGATCCGGGAGCCGCGCACGTCGGCGAACGTCTCGACCGTCTCGACGATCCCCGAGTGCCGCGCCGATCTCGTCGCGCGCCAGCGCGCCCTCATGGATGCGGCCCCGAACGGCGTGGTCGCGGAGGGCCGCGACATCACCACCGTCGTCTACCCGGACGCCGACCTGCGCCTCCTGCTCACCGCGTCGCCGGAGGCACGGCTGGCGCGCCGCGAGGGCGAACTGGGTGGCCGCGTCAACCAGGCCGAGCTGCGCGATCAGGTGCTGCGCCGGGACGCCGACGACTCCAAGCTGGTCGAGTTCCAGACGGCCGCCGACGGCGTCCTGCTGCTCGACACCTCCGACCTGACCTTCGACCAGGTGGTCGAGACCGTCATCGACCTCGCCAAGGAGCGCTCGTGAGCCTCAAACCCGTCCTGGCCGTCGTGGGCCGCCCGAACGTGGGCAAGAGCCAGCTGGTCAACCGCATCCTGGGCCGCCGCGAGGCGGTCGTGCAGGACCTGCCCGGCGTCACGCGGGACCGGGTCAGCTACGACGCCAACTGGAACGGCCGCGAGTTCGTGATCGTGGACACCGGCGGGTGGGCGTCCGACGCGCGCGGCATGGCCGGACGCATCGCCGAGCAGGCCGAGCTGGCCATCGACGCGGCGGACGCCGTGCTGTTCGTGGTGGACGCCACCGTGGGCGTCACCGACGAGGACGAGGCGGTCGTGCGGGTGCTGCGCCGCTCGAAGAAGCCGGTCGTGCTGGCCGCCAACAAGGTGGACGACCAGCGGCTGGAGGCCGAGGCGGCGTCCATGTGGAACCTCGGCC
>NZ_JARKOT010000135.1 GCF_029977985.1 Propioniciclava sp.
GGGTGGGCGCCGTGGTAGCGCTCGGACAGCCACGGCCCTTCGAGGTGGAGACCGGCCAGGGTGCCGTCGGCAACAGAAGGCGCCAGTGCCCGCACCTGGCCTTCGATCGTGTCCAGGGTGCCGGTCACGAGCGACCCGACGTAGGTGGTGGTGCCGTGCGCCGCATGGAACACGGCCACGCCCACGGGATTCTCGGACACCGCCGAACCCCCGCCCCCGTGGGAGTGCACGTCGACGAGCCCCGGCACCAGCGTGACGTCGCCGAGGTCGATGACGTCACCGCTTGCCAGCTCACCGCTTGCCAGCGCACCGTTGATCAGCTCACCGTTGATCAGCTCCGCGCCGGTCGCGCCGCTTGTCGAGCGTGTCGAGACCACGGCAAGCGTCTCAGCACGCGAGGACGTCGAGGGTCCGACGAGGAGGACGCCGTCCTCGACGACCTCGTGGCCGGTGAAGATGCGTGCGGCTCGGTAGCCGGTCATCAGATCCCCTTGCTGTAGCGCTGCCATGCGGGCTTGCGCTCGTAGGTTTCGCGGTAGTAGTCGGCCAGCGTCAACGCACCGGCGGCGTCCGGGTCGATGATGACGGTGGCGTGCTGGTGCAGTTGCAGGACCGAGCCGGGCACCATCGCCGTCACCGGGCCCTCGACGACCGCGGCCACGGCGTCCGCCTTGGCCTGCCCCTGGGCGACCAGCAGTACTTCGCGTGCAGCCATGATCGTGCCGAGCCCCTGGGTGAGGCAGTGGGTGGGCACCTCCCCGGCGGAGGCGAAGAAGCGGGCGTTGTCGAAACGGGTGCGCGCCGTGAGCGTCTTGATGCGGGTGCGCGAGGCGAGCGAGCTCGTCGGCTCGTTGAAGCCGATGTGGCCGTTGGCCCCAATGCCGAGGATCTGGATGTCGACGCCGCCGGCATCCAGGATGGCCTGCTCGTACGCGGCCGCGGCGGCCTCGAGGTCGGACGCCGCACCGTCCGGCACGTGCACCCGTGCCGGGTCGAGGCCCAGCGGTTCGGTCACGGTCCGCCCGATCACTTCGGCGTACGACTCGGGATGCCCGACCGGCAGGCCGACGTACTCGTCGAGGGCGAACGCGTGCGCGGTCGACAGGTCGAGCCGGCCCGCGCGCACCATGGCCGACAACTGCTCATAGAGCGCGACCGGTGAACTGCCGGTGGCCACCCCGATCACAGGGTCGGGCCCGCGGTCGCGCGCGACCCGTGCCACCTTGGCGGCGGCCAGGCGGGCGACCTCGGCGGCGTCCGGACAGATGACGACTTCCATGATTCTCCTTGTCAGATGACGGTATCGGTGTTCTCTGCGTCCGACTTCGCGAGGACGCTCAGCAACGGCTCGTAGTGGGCGACGACGGCCAGCCGGTAGGCCTCGATGTCGCCGGCGATGGCCGCGTCGAGCATGCGCTCGTGGGCGAGGGCGGTGTCCATCATCTCCCGGGAGGTGGGCACGCCCAGGCGCGGGGCCACGGTCGTGTGGATGTCCCAGAAGGCGGCGACGAGTTGCCCGTAGAGGTGATTGCCCAGGCGCTCGGCGAGGGTGAGGTGGAAGAGCCGGTCCCACTGGCTGAAGGACTCGCCCCGCTGGGCAGCCCGGGTGATCGCGTCGACGCAGCGACGCAGTTCGGGGTCGTCCCCTCCGGTGAGGCGTTCGACGATGGACGGGCCGAGGCCGAGGTCGAGTCCGGTGCGCACCTCGACCACCTCGCGGAGAGCGGTGAAGTCGTCGGCGGGCGCGAGGACTCCGCGGAAGACCATGCCCTCCACGAGGGGCCGCAGCGAGAGCTGTCCGACGAACGTGCCGGTGCCGTGGCGCACCTCGAGGATGTCGAGGGCCACGAGGGTGCGGACGGCCTCGCGCAGCTTGGAGCGGGACACGCCGATGACGTCGACGAGTTCGTTCTCGGTGGGCATGGGGTCGCCCGGCTTGAGGCCACGGGTGAGGATGAGTTCCTTGATGGCCGTCGTGGTGCGCCAGCGACCCTCCGGCAGCGGATCGTGATCCATTCGTGATTGCTCCTTCGGCACTCTTGTGTCCATCATGGCACAAACGTCAGACATCGGACGTCCGACCTCTAGGAGCGAATCGCATGACGAACGAACTCATCCATCCGACCACACGCCGCGGCTTCCTGCGCCTCGTGGGCGCGATGGGTGCGGCGGCCACCCTCAGCGGCACGCTGGCCGCGTGCGGCACGACGCCCGCCCAGCGCGAGACGACCGGCACCGGGACCGGCGCCACCGCGGGAGCCGCATCCGCCAACGAGAACGGCACGATCACCGCCGGCATCAGCTACGAACTGGGCACCAACGGCTTCGCCCCCGTGACCACGACCGCCGCGCTCACGCTCGCCGCGAACTGGCACACGCTCGAGGGCCTCACCGAGATCCTCCCGTCGGGCGACCGCGAGGTGTACGCCGCCCTCGCCGCCGACCTGCCGACCCAGGTCGACGACACCACGTGGGAGGCCACGCTGCGCGACGGCGCCGTCTTCCACGACGGCTCGGCCGTCACCGCCGACGACGTCGTGTTCAGCTTCGAGCGCGTCCTCGACACGGCCAACAACTCGCTCTACCGCCAGTTCATCAGCTTCATCCAGGGGGTGGCGGCCAAGGACGACAAGACCGTCACGTTCACCCTCGCCTACCCGTTCTCCCTCGTCGCCGAGCGGTTGTCGGTCGTGAAGATCGTCCCGAAGGCCGCCGTCGAGGCGGGCGCCGAGGCGTTCGACGCCAACCCCGTCGGCACGGGCCCGTGGAAGATGACGGACAACTCGGCCACGTCGAAGGAGATCGTGTTCGAACGGTTCGCCGACTACACCGGCCCGCGACCGGCCAAGGCTGCGAAGATGGTCTGGAAGATCATGCCCGACGACGCGACCCGCATGAACGCCCTCACGTCGAAGGCCGTCCAGGCCATGGATCTGGTGCCCGAGCTCTCCATCGCGACCCTCCAGGCGAGCGCCACCGTGGCGTCCGAGCAGGGCTTCGGCCTGTTGTTCGCCATGTTCAACAACGGCAAGGCGCCGTTCGACGACGTGCGCAACCGTCAGGGCTTCCTCTACGCCATCGACATGGACAAGGTCGTGCAGACCGCCTACCTCGGCAACGCGACGCCTGCCACCTCGTTCCTCCAGGACACGCACCCGTCCTACAAGAAGGCCGCCACCGTCTACGCGCTCGACGCCGAGAAGGCCAAGTCGCTCTTCGCCGAAACGGGCCTCACGTCCATCCGGATGATGTGCACCAACCACGGCTGGGTGAAGAAGGCGACGCCCATCATCAAGGAGTCGCTCGAAGCGGTCGGCCTCACGGTCGAGTTCGACGAGCGGCAGAGCTCCGAGGCGTACAACGCGATCACGGGCACCGACAAGACCGATGCCTACGACGTGCTCGTCATGGCCGACTGCGGCTCGCCCGCCGACGCCGCGGCGGCGCAGGAGGGTGGGGCGGACATCCTGGGGACCACGCTCGCGGGCTACACCGGCGAGCGGGCGCGCACCCGAAGGCCCCGACTGGGACTGCCTCGACGACGTGGTCGCCCTGGCCGTCGTTCCGGTGCTCGCGGAGGGACGCATCCACTCCCCTGCCCACGCCGCTCGGGCCATCCGCCATGGCGCGTGGGCGGTCGTCGTGGGCACGGCCATCACCCACCCGACCACTCTTACGCGCTGGTTCGCCGACGCCGTCGCCGCCCCCTGAGCCGCCGAGAGCCCAGGCGAGGAACGCCCAGCGCTTCGCCGGCGCGGACGATCAGGGCTCCTTGGGAGGAACGACCGCGTCGGCGTCCGGCTCGATGCGGCCGGC
>NZ_JARKOT010000136.1 GCF_029977985.1 Propioniciclava sp.
GCGGGCCTGCCCGAACCCCGGCGGCCGCCGATCCGAAAGGAAGTCTGTGACTGACACCATCGAAGCCGCGACCCAGGACGTCAAGCGACGCGGGTCCGGACTGGAGGGCATGCTGCTGCCTGAGCTCAAGCAGCTCGGCGCATCCCTCGGCCTGAAGGGCACCGGCACGATGCGCAAGGGCGCGCTGATCGAGGCCATCAAGGGGGCGCAGGGCTCTGCCGGCGCCGCCCGTCCCGCGAAGGACACCACCCGCAGCGAGGCACCCGCGCCCGAGCGCAGGAGTGCCGCCCGCCCGGCGGAGGAGACGAACGGCAGCGAGAGCGCCGGCGAGGGCCAGCGGCCCCGTCGGCAGCGCGCCGACCGCAAGCCGGCAGTGGACGCCGCGCCGGCCGGGGAGCGCACCGAGGCCCCCGAGCCCCAGCCGGCCCTGCCCGGCGACGACGACGTGGCCTCGCGCCTGGAGGCGCTGAAGGCCGGCGGCGGCCGCAACCGCCGCCGCGGCGGCAACGCCGAGGAGCCCGCTCAGGAGAGCCGCCAGCCCGAGCCGCAGCGGCAGCCCCAGCAGCAGTCGCAGCGCAACGACGACGACGATTTCGGCGGTGGCCGCCGGAGCCGCCGGCGCCGCAACCGTGACCGGCAGAACAACCGCCGCACCGGCCGTGGCGGGGGCGGCATGAGCCTGGAGCGCATGGACTCCGAGCCCGTGCTGAGTGACGACGATGTCGTCCTCGAGATCTCGGGCATCCTCGACGTGCTCGACAACTACGCGTTCGTCCGCACCACCGGCTACCTGCCCGGCTCGGACGACGCCTACGTGTCGCTGTCGATGGTGAAGAAGTGGGGCCTGCGCAAGGGCGACATCGTCACCGGCGCGATCCGCGCTCCCAAGGAGGGCGAACGCCGGGAGAAGTTCAACCCGCTGGTGCGGATCGACACGATCAACGCCGACGCACCGGAGAAGGCGAAGGACCGTCCCGAGTTCCAGAAGCTCACCCCGCTCTACCCGCAGGAGCGGTTCCGCCTGGAGACCACGCCGCTGAACATGACCGGCCGGATCATCGACCTGGTCGCCCCGGTCGGCAAGGGCCAGCGCGGCCTGATCGTGTCGCCGCCCAAGGCCGGCAAGACGCTGGTCATGCAGGCCATCGCCAACGCGATCACGGCCAACAACCCCGAGGTGCACCTGATGGTGGTGCTGGTGGAC
>NZ_JARKOT010000291.1 GCF_029977985.1 Propioniciclava sp.
CATCTTCATCCTGGCCGCGTTCGTCGGCTACGAGGTGATCTCACGGGTGCCGGTGATCCTGCACACGCCGTTGATGTCCGGCTCGAACTTCGTGCACGGCGTGGTGCTGGTGGGGTCCATGTGGGCCCTGGCCCACGCGACCACGCCGATCCAACTCGCCCTCGGGTTCCTCGCTGTGCTGCTCGGCGCAGCGAACGCCGCGGGCGGCTACGTGGTGACCGAACGCATGCTCGGCATGTTCGCGTCCAAGTCGGACGCCAAGGCGATCGCCGGCAAGGAGGCCTGAGCATGCAGTGGGTCCTGAACGGCGTCTACCTGGTGGTGGCGGTGCTGTTCATCCTCGGTCTCAAGGCGATGAGCTCGCCGAAGACGGCCAGGAAGGGCATCGCCTGGGCCGGGGTGGGGATGGTGCTGGCGACGGTCGCGACCGTGTTCCTGCCAAGCAACGACGGCCGCGGTCTGGCCTACTTCGAGCCCGGCCGGACCGTCAACCTGGTGTTGTTGCTCGTGGCGCTCGCGCTCGGCGGCGGTGTCGCCGCGTGGCTCGGCAAGGTCGTCAAGATGACGGACATGCCGCAGATGGTGGCCGTCTACAACGGTATGGGCGGCGGCGCGGCCGCGCTCATCGCCGCGGTAGAGTTCACGTCCGACGTGCCGCCGACGGGCGTGCACGCGGTGCTGGCGATGGCGGGCGCCTACATCGGCTCGGTGGCGTTCACCGGGTCGATCGTGGCGTTCCTGAAGCTGCAGGGCATCATGAAGAAGACGCTCCGGTTGCCTGCGCAGAACGCCGGCAACGTCATTCACGCGCTCGTCACGCTGGCTGTCGGCATCGCGATCGTCATCTGGGGGCCCAACCCGTTCCTGCTCGTGCTGTTCTTCGCGCTCGCGCTGTTCCTCGGCTTCGCGCTGACCGCTCCCATCGGTGGCGCGGACATGCCAGTCGTCATCTCCCTGCTCAACGCCTTCACCGGCCTCGCCGTGGGCGTCGAGGGCTACGTGCTGCAGATCCCGGCGCTCATCATCGCCGGCATCGTGGTGGGCGCGGCAGGCACGCTGCTCACCCAGCTCATGGCCAAGGCCATGAACCGGCCGCTCACGAACGTGCTGTTCACGCCGATCACCGGCGAGGCACAGGCGGGGGGTGCGCTCGAGGGATCGATGAAGGAGGTGTCCGCCATGGACGCCGCCGCCATGATGCGCTACGCCGGCTCGGTCATCATCATCCCGGGCTACGGCATGGCCGTGGCGGGCGCGCAGCACAAGGTCTACGAGATGACCAAGCTGCTCGAGGCGGAGGGGGTCGACGTGAAGTTCGCCATCCATCCGGTCGCCGGCCGCATGCCCGGCCACATGAACGTGCTCCTGGCCGAAGCGGGCGTCCCGTACGACCAGATCTTCGACCTCGACGAGATCAACTCCGATTTCCCCATGACCGACGTAGCCCTCGTCATCGGCGCGAACGACGTGGTCAATCCCGTGGCGCGCACGGACACGTCGAGCCCGATCTACGGCATGCCGATCCTCGACGCCGACAAAGCCCACCAGTGCATCGTCATCAAGCGCGGCCGCGGCGCCGGGTATTCGGGCATCGAGAACGCCCTGTTCTACGGGGACAACACCTCGATGCTCTACGGGTCGGCGCAGCAGGCCGTGGCCGAGGTCATCACCCACATCAAGGAGCTCTCCTGACGCCGCCCACGGGCCACATGAACAGAGGGTGAACTCTCCGCCGGGAGGGTGATCGGTGGGCAAGACCCGCTTGTGTTTCGGCCTGTTTGTACCAGACTTGAGAAGCAACCCCGTCCACGAAAGGGAGACCATGGCGATGCCCGTGCAGGGAACCCAGATCGAGGCGCGCCTCGCGACGCGCGACGACTTGGCAGGCCTGGAGGCCATCGAGACCGACCGCACGGAGGGGTTGTCCGCGTCCTACCTGAACCTGCAGGAGAAGGGCGACTTCTACGTCGTCGTCGGCCTGGTCGATGGCGAGGTCATGGGCCGCGCCATCCTGGACGCCCGCACCCGCAACGAACTCGTCCCCGAACTCAAGCTGCTGTGGGTGGTCCCCGCGGCCCGTCGCCAAGGCCTGGGCGTCGCGATCACCTCCTACCTCGAGAGCGTGGCCGCGCAGCTGGGCTACGACGAGATTTTCCTCGGCGTCACTCCCGACAATCCGGCGGCCATTCCGCTCTACATCAGCCTCGACTACACACCGACCGGCGAGCACCGCAGCGCGGTCAACGTCTCTGTCGTCGACGCCGAGGTGGCGTCGGCCACCGAAGCCATCTACCGCAAATCCCTCCGCCTGCGCTGAGACCCCGAGTCCCGATGTCGGGCCCGTCGGGTCGGACGCCGCCGGCGTCAGGCTAGCCGCTCGACAACGCGTACACCCGGTGCGCCTTGCGCCCGCCGGTGAACTCCAGTTCGAGACCGCGCTCCTGGAGCAGGATGCGATGCAACGCCAGCGTTCGCGTGGTCATCTCCAGACGCATGGCGATCACGGTGGCCGGGTTGAGGGCACTGACGAGCAGCGAGGTGCCGTCCGCGAATCCGAGGGTCCACCGTTCGCTGAACGGGGTGGGATCGATGCGCCGCAGGGGGACGCCGCGCAACTGGAGCATGCGCGTCCGGCGCAGCAGCGTCGCGTTCGACTCGTAGTGCTCGAGCAGGATGCGGCGTGCGGCCGCGTTGAGTTCGGCGACGTCGTCGGGGGCGAGCCCCAGCGCCGCGGCCTGGTCGCGGGTGTGGCGGCGCAGCGGGCGAGCGGCCCACGCCGTGAGTGCCGCGAGCACCGCGAGGACGATCAGCCCCTCCATGGCGCACAGTGTGCGCCGAGCGCGGCGAAAAGACCAGACCCCGCAGTCCCGATCTTCACCGCCGCGCCGGTCCGCGCAGGCTGGCCGCGCAGGGGTGGTCGGCGAGGGCGGTGCGGGAGCGGGCAACGTCGTCGTCCATCTGCGCGATGAGGGCGTCGATCCCCTCGAACTTGACCTGCCCGCGGATGCGCTGGCAGAAGTCGACGGCGATAGGTGCGTGGTAGAGCTCCAGATCGTCCCGGTCGAGCACGTACGTCTCGACGCGCCGTTCGACCCCGTTGAAAGTCGGGTTGGACCCGACCGAGATGGCAGCCGGCCAGGCGGGCGGCGGCGTCCCGAAGGGGAGGCCGTGCCCGTGGGCGTCCCGGCCGTCCAGGCGGGTGAGGTAGCCGGCGTAGACGCCGTCGGCCGGACAGGCGAGTTCGGCCGGCACGGGCAGGTTCGCGGTCGGGAAGCCGAGTTCACGGCCGCGGTGGTCGCCGTGGCGGACGGTGCCCGTGAAGCGGAACGGCCGGCCCAGGAGGGCGGCGGCGTGGCGCACGTCGCCCGCATCCAGCGCGGCGCGAACGGCCGAGCTGCACGTCTCCTCGTCGCCCACGGTAACGAGCGGGAGCCCGACCACGTCGAAGCGGCCGTCGGCCAGCTGTGCCAGCGTGGCGAGGTTGCCGGCCGCCTTGTGACCGAACCGGAAGTTCTCCCCCACCACCACGTGGGCGGGGTGCAGCGGCAGCACGTACTCGTCGACGAAGTCGCCGGGGCTCTTCGCAGCGAAGGCGGGGGTGAAGTCGATGACACGCACGTCGGCGGCACCCGCTCCCTTGAGGAGCGCGATGCGCTCGTCAAGGCGCGTGAGCAGTTTGGGGCCCCGCCCGGGCCGCACCACGGAGGCCGGGTGGGGCCAGAACGTGATGACGACCACGGGCAGGCCGTGCCCGATTTCGCGGGCCCGACGGAGGACCTCGGCGTGTCCCGGGTGGACGCCATCGAAATTGCCGATGACGACGACGCTTCGACTCACCGCGGCCCTCTCCTCCCCGGTGCCCCGCCGGCACCGCAGCAACCCTAGCGCAGCGGCGCGGCCCTCAGACCAGCACGGCGACCGGCAGGGACACGGCCGCGTCGGCCGGGTCGGGCCGATAGAGGGCGAGGAGCTCCCCCGCGTGCACCAGCGCCGTCGGGTCCGCGGGCACGGGCCAACGGAGCCCTCGGCCGTGGGCGATGGCGGCTGCTGCGGCGGCGTCCACCTCGAGGGTCGCGAAGCACAGCGGCGCGATCTCGGCGAGCCGGTACGGGCGAACGTCGGCACTCTCGCCGGGTGCGAGCCCGTCGAGCTGGGCGTCCCAGGTGACGTGGGCGAGGGTGAACGGGCCGACGGCGGTGCGGCGCAGGGCCGTCAGGTGTCCGCCCGTGCCGAGCGCGTCGCCTAGGTCGCGCGCGAGGGCGCGGATGTAGGTGCCGGAACTGCAGTCGACCACCACCTCGACGTCGACGACTGCGACGCCGTCGGCGTCGGCTGTGCGCACGTCGAGGGCGTCGAAACGGCTGACCGTGACCCTGCGGGCGGCCAGCTGGACATCCTCGCCCTTCCGGACGCGGGCGTACGCCCGCTGGCCGTCGACCTTGATCGCGGACACGCTGGACGGGACCTGGCTGATGGTGCCCGTGAGCTCCGCCAGCGCGGCGCTCAGCCGAGGCCCGACCGCCGTGAGGGCCGCGCCGGCGGCGTCCGTGACGTGACCGTCGGCGTCGTCGGTGTCGGTGGCCTGGCCGAGGCGGATGGTGGCCGTGTACGTCTTCGTGGTGAGGGCGAGGTGGCCGAGCAGCCGCGTCCCCTTGCCGATGCCGAGGACGAGGACGCCGGTGGCCATCGGATCGAGCGTGCCGGCATGGCCGACCTTCTTGGTGCCGATGGCCCGGCGGGCGCGCGCGACGACCTGGTGCGACGTGATGCCCTGAGGCTTGTCGACGACCAGGAGGCCGGAGGTCACGCGTCCGCCTCGTCCTCGTCGTCGGCCGGCTTCTTGTACGGGTCGGCATCGCCGGCGTAGGAGGCGCCGGCGGACGACGCGGCGAGTTCGGCGTCCGAAGCGCGTGCCTTCGCGAGAAGGGCGTCCATCTCGGCTGCGGTCTCGGGCACGGCGTCCAGCACGAAGCCGATCGTCGGGGTGAACTTCATGCCGAGTTGCTTGCCGACGGTCGACCGGATCATGCCGTTCGCTGAAGCGAGCGCCGCCGCGGTCCCGGCGCGCGCCTCGTCGTCGCCCATCACCGTGTAGAAGACGGTGGCCTCGCGGCCGTCACCGGTCATGCGGACGTCGGTGAGGGTCACGAATCCCAGGCGGGGGTCCTTGATGCGTCGCTCGAGGAGCTCGGCCACGATCACCTTGATCTGCTCGGCGACCTTGATGTACCTCGGGTTTCCCATGCTGCTCTCCTTGGCGCGTAGCCGCCGCGCTCAGGGCCACGGCGGGCGGGGACGACACACGGGTCCGAGCGGTGGTCGGACGTTCCGACCCCGCCGGGGCGGGCGGGGCCGATCAGGGGCAGGGCCGGGCGGGGACCCGTGTGTCGTCCCCGCCCGCCCCGTCGGCTCACTCGCGCGGCTTCTCGACCATCTCGTACGTCTCGACGATGTCGCCGGTCTTGATGTCGTTGTAGTTGCTGAGCGTGAGACCACACTCGTAGCCCTCGCGCACATCGGTGACGTCGTCCTTCTCCCGCCGGAGCGAGTTGATGGACGTGTCGGTGACGACGACCCCGTCGCGCAGCAGGCGAGCCTTCGCATTGCGGCGGATGTGACCGTCGAGGACCATGCAGCCGGCGATGGTGCCGAACTTGGAACTGCGGAAGATCTCGCGGATCTCCGCCTGCCCCATCACCTGCTCCTCGAAGACCGGCTTGAGCATGCCCTTGAGCGCCGCCTCCACCTCGTCGATCGCCGCATAGATGACCGAGTAGTAGCGGATGTCGACGCCCTCGGCGTCGGCCATCTGAGTGGCCTTGCCCTGAGCACGCACGTTGTAGCCGATGATGACGGCATCGGACGCCGACGCGAGCGAGACGTTGGTCTCGGTGATCGCACCCACACCGCGGTCGATGACGCGCAGCGACACCTCGTCGCCCACATCGATGCCGGCCAGCGCATCCTCCAGCGCCTCCACCGAACCGGCCGAGTCGCCCTTGAGGATGAGCTTGAGCTCCTGCGTCTCCCCCTTCTCGAGCTGCTCGAACAGCTGGTCGAGCGTCTTGCGACGCGTCGTGCGGGCCAGCAGCGCGGCACGCTGGCGTGCCTCGCGCTTGTCCGCGATCTGCCGGGCCATGCGGTCGTCGTCGACGACGAGGAAGTTGTCGCCGGCGCCGGGCACGGAGGTCAGGCCGAGCACCTGGACAGGCATCGACGGCGGAGCCTCGTCGATCGTGTCGCCGCGGTCGTTGATCATCGCCCGGACGCGGCCGTGCGCCGAACCGGCGACAATCGAGTCGCCGGTCTTCAACGTGCCGCGCTGGACGAGGACGGTCGCGACGGGGCCACGGCCCTTGTCCAAGTGCGCCTCGATGGCCACACCCTGAGCGGGCATGTCCGGGTTGGCGCGCAGGTCGAGGGCAGCGTCCGCAGTGAGGATGACCGCTTCGAGAAGCCGATCGAGACCCTCACGGGTGACCGCGGACACATCCACGAACATCGTGTCGCCGCCGTACTCCTCGGGGATGAGGCCGTACTCGGTCAACTCGCCGCGCACCTTGACCGGATCGGCCGTGGGCTTGTCGATCTTGTTGACCGCCACGACGATCGGCACATCGGCCGCCTTGGCGTGGTTGAGCGCTTCGACCGTCTGCGGCATCACGCCGTCGTCAGCCGCCACCACGAGCACCGCGATGTCGGTCGACTTGGCGCCGCGGGCACGCATGGCGGTGAACGCCTCGTGACCCGGGGTGTCGATGAAGGTGATGGCCCGCTCGGAGCCGTCGACCTCGGTCGCCACCTGGTAGGCGCCGATGGCCTGGGTGATGCCACCCGCCTCGCCGGCCACGACGTTGCTGTTGCGGAGGGCGTCCAGCAGCTTCGTCTTGCCGTGGTCGACGTGACCCATGACGGTGACGGCGGGCGGACGCGGCGCGAGGTCGTCCTCGCCGCCGAGGTCCTCGCCGAACTCCAGGTCGAAGGACTCGAGCAGCTCGCGGTCCTCGTCCTCGGGGCTGACCACCTCGATGTCGTAGTTGAGCTCGGCACCCAGCACCTGGAGGGTGTCGTCGGCAACCGACTGGGTGGCGTTGACCATCTCGCCGAGGTGGAACAACACCTGCACGAGGGACGCCGGCTCGACACCGATCTTCTCGGCCAGGTCGGTGAGAGAGGCGCCGCGGCGGAGGCGAACCTTCTGTCCGTCACCGCTCTTGATACGGACGCCACCGATCGTCGGGGCCTCCATCTGGTCGAACTCGGCGCGACGCGCCTTCTTGCTCTTGCGTCCACGGCGCGAGGGGCCGCCACCGCGACCGAACGCACCCTGGGTGCCGCCACGACCGCCACGGCCACCACGGCCGGCGGCGCCGGGACCGCCCGGGCCCCCCATCGGACCACCGCCGCCGCCACCGGGACGACCGCGCCCGGGTCCAACGGGCCCGCCGCCGGGGCGTCCGGGACGGCCCTGGCCCACCGGGGTCAGGGCGCCCGAGGCCTGCTTGGGCATCATCGCGGGGTTCGGACGCGGCATGCCGCCGGTTCCACCCGGACGCGGCATGCGCTGCCCGTCTCCGGGGCGGGGCATGCCGCCCGGACGCGGGGCACCGGGACGCGCCGGGGCGCCACCGGGGGCGTCCGGACGCGCCCGGCGCACGCCCATGCCCTGGCTGGACGCGAAGGGGTTGTTGCCCGGACGCGGGGTGCCCGGACGTCGCCCGGCCGCGTTCTGGCCGGGCAG
>NZ_JARKOT010000141.1 GCF_029977985.1 Propioniciclava sp.
CCGCGCAGCACATGCACCACATCGGCGTTGTTCTGGCGTCCCCACGACAAGGGCGTTCTCTCCTCCACACCCCCGGTGGGTAGCGTCTCCGTTCGTGGAGGCGTCGACAGAACGCTTTTCATCGCGGTCGAGGACCTCGACGCCTTCGAACTCGCACACGACGTGACCCAGGACGCCGACGGCAACCTCGGCGTCGTCCAGCGCGTGGCGACCGATCAGCGGTCAGCCTGGGCCTTGGTGGACGCCTACCTCCAAGGACCTTGGCGTCCAGCAGCCAAGGTTCAGCCGGAGAAAGTGCGCTGGTGCCTGCGGAGCTTCTTCATCGCCCAGTCGTAGTGGCTCGACGTCCCACCGACGAAGTAGGCACCGAGCGTCGTTGACTTGGTCCATGCATATGCCCCGCGAGAGAAGATTTCCTCGTTGGTGTGCTTCTCGATCAGTCCGATGACTTCGGCGTGGGAGGTCTCGAGTGCGCTCCTGGCGTCCTGATGCGCCACCGTCTGCGCACTCACCCAGATTCTTTGGTTGAGGTCAGGAAGCGTCCGCCAGGTGTAGCCCTCTCCTGGCACTGCGGGAACACCTCCCTCCAGGCACCCAATACGGTGCCACTCGATGAGCATCCGGTGCCATCTGTGCAGGTGCCAGAGCACGTCGCGAACGCTGCGGTCGCGATCCTCGAAGACGAACGCGGCTGTGAGAGCACTCACTGGGAGGTTGTCAACGAAGTTGCTGAGCTTCGTGAAGCCTTTCGTAGCTGCAGCCAGTAGATCTGCCTTGCTCGTTGGTCGGGCCATGTCATCGCCCGTCAATGGGGAGGCAGACGTCGGTCACCCACGCAGCGAGGTCGGGGTTCTGCGCTGGGCCGCGCGGATCGTTGTTCACGCCCGCATCTCCTGCCGCACGCGTCCTGCCCTCTCCAGCACGCGTTCCGCGATGACGGCCCGATAGTGGTCCACGACCTCGTCACAGACCGTCGTCCAGGTGCGATCGCGGACCTTGGCGCGCCCGGCCGCCCCCATGGCGGCCGTCGTCTCCGGAGAGGCCAGCAGTCGCCCCACGCACCGGCGCAGGTCCTCGCGGTCGCCCGGCGCATAGAGCAGTCCGTCGACTCCGTGGTCCACCAGGTCGACGGGGCCGCCGCGCCGGGGCGCCACCACGGGGACGCCGCTGGCGTGCGCCTCCTGCAGGGTCTGACCGAAGGTCTCGAACTCGCCTGTGTGGACGAAGATGTCCAAGCTGGCCATCACCTCCCCGAGCCGCCCTCCCGAAAGGTGACCGAGGAAGAGGGCTGAGGGCAACAGGTCGCGCAGCGCAGGCTCCAACGGGCCATCCCCCGCGATGACCAGCCGGACCCCCGGAAGATCACCGACCGCTGCCAAGGCGTCCACCTGCTTCTCGGGGGCAAGGCGACCGACATAGCCGACGATCGTCTCGCCTCGCGCGGCCACGGCCCTGCGCCACAGATCGCTGCGGTGGCCCGGCGAGAACCGCACGGTGTCGACCCCGCGACCCCACCGATGCAGGCGCGTCACGCCGTGGCGCGCCAGCAGGCTCGCCGAGAAGGTCGACGGGACCAGCGTGCGCTGCGCCTTCGTGTGGATGTTGCGCAGGCGGCGCCACAGCAGCGACTCCAGCTGGGGAAAGCCGTACTGGGCGGCGTAGGCCGTGACCTCCGTCTGGTAGACCGCGACGGACGGGACACCCAGGGCGCCGGCCGCCTGCAGCGCCTCCCAGCCGAGGACCAGCGGGCCGGCCAGATGCACGACGTCGGGCGCGAACGCGGCCAGGTGCGGGTGGAGGACGAAATCGGGGGTCAGCGAGATCCGGACGCCCCCGTAGCCAGGGAAGGGCATGGACGGCAGAGCCAGCACCCGGAAGCCCTCGACCTCGTCGGGCACGCCCCGCATCGCCGGCGCCAACACGAGCGCCTCGTGGCCGGTCTCCCGCAGGTGGGCGAGCAGCCGCACGACCGAGTTCGTCACGCCGTTCATGTGGGGCAGGAACGACTCGGCCACCACAGCCACCCGCAGGGACTCCCCCATCAGTCGCGTCCGAACAGGTCGCGGGTGTAGACGCGGTCGGCCACGTCGGCGAGGTCAGGGGACCAGCGGTTGGCCACGATGAGGTCGGCCCGCGCCTTGAACTCGGCCAGGTCGGACACGACCTCCACGCCGTCGAGCACGAGCCCGGCGTCCTCGGGTTCGTAGACCACCAGCCGGGCTCCGGAGGCCCGCAGTCGCGCCAGCACGCCGAGCACCGACGAACCGCGCGCGTTGTCCGACCCCGCCTTCATGGCCAGCCGGTGGACGCCGACGGTGGCGGCGCCGCGCAGGCGGATGTCGAGGGCGACGAAGTCCATGCGCGTCTCGTTGGACTCGACGATGGCGGCGATGAGGTTCTGTGGGACCTCTCGGTAGTTCGCCAGCAACTGGCGGGTGTCCTTGGGCAGGCAGTAGCCGCCATAGCCGAAACTGGGGTTGTTGTAGTGGTCGCCGATCCGCGGGTCCAACCCGACCCCGTCGATGATCGAGCGGGCGTCGAGCCCGTGTTTGGCGGCATACGTGTCGAGTTCGTTGAAGTAGGCCACCCGGAGCGCCAGATAGGTGTTGGCGAACAGCTTGGTCGCCTCGGCCTCGTCGCTGGCCATCAGCCGAATGGGGGTGGCGGGCTCGGCCGACGCCGCGACGAGCAGCTCGGCGATGCGCTGGGCGTCCGGCCCCGGATCCGAGACGATCACCCGGGTCGGGTGGAGGCAATCGTGCAGGGCCCGCCCTTCGCGCAGGAACTCGGGAGAGAACAGCAGCCGCAAACCGGGGTGGCGTGCCCGGAGCCGGCGCGTGTGCCCCACCGGGACGGTCGACTTGATCACCACCACGGCGCACGGGTTCCTCTGCGCCACCTCCGCCACCACGGCGTCGACGCTGGTCGTGTCGAACGCGTCCGTTCCCGGGTCGTAGTCGGTGGGGGTCGCGACGAACACGACGTCGGCGTCCCCCCAGGCGCCCGCCGGGTCCGTCGTGGCGCTCAGGTGCGTGGCCCCGGCGCGCAGGGCGAGGTCGATGTCGGGGTCGGCAACCGGGCTGCGGCGGTCGTTGACCGCCGCCACCCGCCGCGGGTCGATGTCGGTGGCGGCGACGCGGTGTCTCCCCGCCAACAGCACCGCGAGTGCCGTCCCCACATAGCCCAGGCCGACGACGGCGATTGACAGGCTGTCCGGCCGCGCGCGACCGGCTCCGGACCGTTCCGGAGCGGCGACCCGGCCGCGTCGTCGCTGGCTCCCGGGCGTGATGGCTGGTGGCTCCATGACTCGATTCACGCAACCCCACATGACCGGCGGGCGACGGACGCGCGGTGGGTTGCGCGACGAACGGGTGAACGGAACCCGACGACGTGGCTCCGGTGCGGTCGGGTGGCGGCGCGCCCCTCGCCGCACGACATGGCAGAATGCTGGGTCGCAGCACACCTTGTCGAAGGAAGACCGTGACCACACCGCACATCAGCGCCGAGCCCGGCCAGATCGCTCCCCTCGTCCTCATGCCCGGCGACCCGAAGCGCGCGGCGCGCATCGCGGAGCAGCACCTCGACGGGGCCGAACTCGTCTCCGACGTGCGCGGCATCGGCTGCTGGACGGGCACGTATCGCGGCACCCCGATGAGCGTCATGGCGTCCGGCATGGGCATCCCGTCGATCTCGATCTACGCCACCGAACTGTTCCGCTTCTACGACGTCCGCCGGATCGTCCGCGTCGGCACCTGCGGCGGCATGGCGGACGCCGTCGCCGTCGGCGACACGATCGTCGCCACGGCCGCGCACACCAACGCGTCGCTCTCCACCCTCCTGGTGCCCGGCGTGAGCCTGTCGTGGGCGGCGTCCTACCCGTTGCTGCGGGGCGCCATGGACGCCGCTGCCGCACGGGGGACGGGCGGCGTCCATGCCGGACCCGTCTACTGCTCCGACCACTTCTACCTCGCCCGCCCCGACCTCACCCAGGGCCTCGTCAAGCTGGGCACGCTCGGCGTGGAGATGGAGTCAGCCGGCCTCTACGCCTGCGCGGCCGCCGAAGGCGGCGAAGCCCTCACGGTCCTCACCGTCTCCGACCACCTCTTCGATGCGAGCCGCGACATGTCCGCGGCCGAGCGCGAGACCCTGTTCGCCACCTCCGTCGAGATCGCTGCCGCCGCGCTCCTCGCCTGACAGCGGCACGCGTCAGGACGCCGCCGGCTCGCCCGTCGGCTCCGGCAACGCCACGGTGAACCACGGCAGGCAGAACTGGACCAGCGGCCCCACCGCCAGGGCATACGCGATCGTCGCCACCCCGAGGACGCCGCCGAGCGCCCAGCCGAGCAGCACCACCGACACCTCCAGCCCGGTCCGGACCGCGCGCAGCGACCAGCCCGTCCGCCGGGCGAGCCCGGTCATCAGGCCGTCGCGCGGGCCGGGACCGAGTTGGGCACCGATGTAGAGCCCTGACGCGACCCCGTTGAGCACGATGCCGCCGACCACGAACGCCACCCGAACGGCCAGGTCCGACGGCCGTGCCATCACCGCCAGGGTGGCGTCCGCCGCGAGGCCGACGACCACCGCGTTCGCAACCGTCCCGAGTCCCGGCGCCTGCCGCAGCGGGATCCACGCCAGCAGGACGAGCGCGGAGGTCGCGATCACCGCCTGCCCGAACGTCAGCGGCACGTGCAGCGCGATGCCTTGGTGCAGCACGTCCCACGGCATCGCCCCCAACGCGCCGAGCACGAGCAGCGCCGTCGAGACCCCGAACAGGACCAGCCCGAGCGCCAACTGCGCGAGGCGGCGCCCGAGCCGACCCGCGCGCACCTGCGCGAGTGGGCCCAGCGGGGCGAGCGGAACGAAGCGGCGCACGCCGACGAGCATCCCCGCTCCAGGCCGTCGGGGGCCACTCCGGACGCCCCCCCGGCCCGGCATGCGGACGCCGGCGGCGTCCGGGCGAGGGGGACCCAACCAGGGTCTGCCAACAGGCGGGGGCGTCTGCAACGCTGGTCCCATGAGCGATGCAGCCACCACCGACACCACACCCGCCCAGGCGAAGGCCCCCGCGACCCGATTCTTCGGCCCCGAGGCCTTCGAGCCCCTCGACGGCACCGAACTCCGCTGGCTCGGCATGGCCGGCTGGCTCATGAACAGTCGCGGGACAACCCTCATGATCGACGGGCTCCTCGGCGGTTTCGACATGCCGATCATGATCGACTTCCCGATCGCACCCGCCGAGGTGCCCCACCTGGACGCCTACCTCGCCACCCACAGCGATGCCGACCACTAAGCGTCTGGACCTGCCAGGGCATCAAGGACGTCACGGACGCCTACCACGCGACCCGCTACGTGGCGTCGCTCATGGAGGGTGAGGGCCTGCCCGCCCACGGCCACGACATCGGCGACACGTTCACCGTCGGCGACGTGCGGGTCACGCTCACGCCCGCCGACCACGCCTGGCAGAACGAGTTCCCCGGCAAGTACGGCCGCACCTTCGCGCCCGAGGACTGCTGTGGCTTCTGGCTCGAGACCCCCGACGGCGTGTTGTGGGCGCCGGGCGACTCGCGGCTCATCCGCGACCACCACCTCACCATGCCCACCCCCGACGCCATGCTCTTCGACTTCTCCGACTCCTCCTTCCACTTCACCCTCGCCGGGGCGATCGAGATGGCCAACGCCTACCCGCACGTGCCGTTGCTGCTGCACCACTGGGGCAGTGTGGACGCCCCCGCGTACTCCCCCTTCAACGGCAACCCCGCCGACCTGATGGACACGGTTGTCAACCCCGAACGCATCCAGGTCCTGGCGCCGGGCCAGCCCTTCGCGCTGCGTCGCCTGTCCTGAGCCCCCGGTCGGCCCGGCCCGCGGACGCCGCGTGCTAGCGTCGCCGGGGTGTCACTCGCATGGCTGGTGCTGATCCTGTCGGGCGCGCTGGAGGCCGTCTGGGCCGTCGCGCTGTCGGCGTCGCAGGGGCTGCGGCGCTGGCGTCCGGCCGTGGTGTTCCTTGCCGCGATGGCGGCGTCCATGGTGGGGCTGGCGTACGCCATGCGCGAGATCCCGACAGGGACCGCCTACGCCGTGTGGGTGGGTATCGGGGCGACGCTCACGGTGATCGCCGGGGCGGTGCGCGGGGTCGAGCGGCTGACGGCCGTCCGCACGCTGCTGCTGGTGCTGCTCGTGGGCTGTGTGGTCGGCCTCAAGGTGGTGAGCTGACATGGCGTGGGTGGTACTGCTGCTCAGCGCGCTGTGTGAGGCCGTGTGGGCGACCGCGCTGGGGGCGTCCGACGGGCTGAGCCGGCCACTGCCGACTCTCGTCTTCGCGCTCTTCCTCACGCTCAGCGTGGCGGGGCTCGGCTGGTCGCTGAAGTCCATCGGCGTCGGCACCGCCTACGCGGTCTGGACGGGGGTCGGGGCGGCGCTCACGGTGGCCTGGGCGATGGGGACGGGCGCCGAGCCTGCCGATCCCCTCCGCATCGCCCTGCTCGCCGGCATCGTCGCCGCCGTGATCGGGCTGAAGTTCGCGGGCGGTCAGTCCGAGCGGGGTGACGCGACGGCGTTGTAGGTGAGCAGGCGCCAACGGGCGGCGTGCTCGAGGATCGTCCACGAACAGTTCCACAGGCCCGACAGTGCGTACGAGCCGGCGAAACCCAGCCCGAGGGTGAGGGCCGTGCCGACGCGCAACGCCAACCCGTGGCCCACGACCACGATCGTCTCGCCGGGACGCCGCTGCACCACCTCGGCCAGCACGCCCGCGATCCTCTCCCCCGCCTCGGTTGCGGTCTCGCCGGTCTCCGAGCGGCGGAAGTCCTCACCCGCCGCCAGTTTCTCCGCGAACCACGGGTGCGCCGCGCCCACCTCGGCGACGCTCAGCCCCTGCCAACGGCCCACATCGATCTCCCGCAGCCTGGCGTCCGTTTCGACGCTCAGCCCGGTCGCCGCCGCGATGGCCGCGGCGGTGTCCCGCGCGCGGGCCAGGTCCGAACTGAGGAGATGGGCCGGCTTCAGCGCGGCGATGCGGCCGGCGACCGCGTCCGCCTGCTTGCGCCCGACCCGGTTGAGAGGCGTGTCCTGCTGGCCCTGGAACCGGCCGGAGGCGTTGGCGTCCGTCTGCCCGTGCCGCACGAGGACCAAACGGGTGCGCGGCGCGTTCGAGGCAGGTTCAGGCGGCATCGACCGTGACCGGGATCGCCGGGCAGTCGCGCCACAGGCGCTCCAGCGAGTAGAGCTCGCGCTCCTCCGCGTGCTGGACGTGCACGACGAGGTCGCCGAAGTCGATGAGCACCCAGCGCGCCTCGCGGTCGCCCTCGCGCCGGATCGATTTCACGCCGACCCGGTGCAGCGCCTCGTCGACGGCATCGACCACCGCCGAGACCTGCCGCTCGTTGGACGCCGTCGCGACCAGGAAGACGTCGGTGATCGCGAGGCGCTCCGACACGTCGAAGGCGACGAGGTCGGTGGCCAGCTTGTCGGCGGCCGCCTGCGCCGCGATCTGGGTGAGCTCGAGGGCGTTCTCGGTCGCCGCCATGCAACTCCTTGTGGTTCTACGTTTCGCGGTAGAGGCCGCGCTTGGTGATGTACTGCACGATACCGTCCGGTACGAGGTACCAGATGGGCTCGGACGCCGCCACGCGCTCGCGGCAGGCCGTCGAGCTGATCGCCATGGCGGGCACCTCGAGCAGGGTGACCTTGTCGGCGGGCAGGTGGGAGATGTCCTTCTGCTCCAGGTCGACGCCCGGCCGGGAGACGCCTACGAAGTGGGCCAGGTCGAACAGCTCGTCGTGCCCGCGCCACGTGAGAATCTGGCTGAGGGCGTCCGCGCCGGTGATGAAGAAGAGCTCCGTGGAGGGTCCGCGCGTGGCGCGCAGGTCGCGCAGGGTGTCGACGGTGTACGTGTCGCCCGCACGCTCGATGTCGACGCGGCTCACCGAGAACCGCGGGTTGGACGCCGTCGCGATCACGGTCATCAGGTAGCGGTCCTCCTTGGCGGAGACCTTCTTGCCGGCCTTCTGCCACGGCTGGCCGGTGGGGACGAACACGACCTCGTCGAGGTCGAACCGTGTCTGCACTTCGGACGCCGCGACCAGGTGGCCGTGGTGGATCGGGTCGAACGTGCCACCCATGACGCCGAGGCGCCAGGTCTCCTGGCCCTCTCCGAGGGCGAGGCGTGGGCTCATGTCACTTGGAGGTGGTGTGCGGTCGGCCCGAGCCGAAGAGCATCGTGATCATCGCCACGCCGGCGAGGGTTGCGAACGCGATGGCCCCGACGGTGATGGCCATCCCGTAGTTCGCCGTATGGGCAGCAGTCTCCAGCAGCGTCATGCGCGGGAGCATACCGGTTGCGCCGGGAGCCCCACCTTTCCGCGCCGAAAGCCCCGCCGGTTCGCGCCGTACGGCCCGGCCGCCGAACCGGGGGTCTTGGCGGTCAGGGACGGGTCTGACCCGACCCGGTGACGAGGTACTTCGTGGACGTCATCTCCGGCAGCGCCATCGGGCCACGCGCGTGGAGCTTCTGCGTGGAAATGCCGATCTCGGCACCGAAGCCGAACTCTCCGCCGTCGACGAACCGGCTCGAGGCGTTGACCAGGACGGCGGCCGCATCCACCTCGGCGGCGAAGCGCTCGGCGGCGGCGAGGTCGGCCGTGACGATGGTCTCCGAGTGACCTGTCGAGTGTGCACGGATGTGGTCGAGGGCGGCATCCAGGTCGGGAACGATCGCACACGCCAGGTCGAGGCTCAGGTACTCCGCGTCGAACTCGTCCTCGGTGGCCGGCACGACGGCGTCCGAATAGGCCACCACCGCGGGCGTGCCGTGGACCGTGACGCCGGCGTCCGCCAAGGCCTCCAGCGCTCGCGGCAGGAACGTCGGGGCAGCGTCCGCATGGACGAGGAGGGTTTCGAGCGCGTTGCACACCGAGGGCCGCTGGGTCTTCGCGTTGAGGAGGAGGGCGAGCGCCTGGTCGTGGTCGGCGGAGGCGTCGACGAAGAGGTGGCAGTTGCCGGTGCCCGTCTCGATGACCGGCACCTTCGATCCTTCGACGACCGCGTTGATGAGCCCGGCCCCGCCGCGCGGGATGAGCACGTCGACCAGCCCGCGGGCGGCCATCATCTCGGCGGTGACTTCGCGGCCGCCCTCGACCAGCTGGACCGCATCGGCCGGGAGCCCGGCCGACTCGACGCCTCGGCGCAGCGCCGCGATGATCGCCCGGTTCGACTCCAAGGCCGAGCTCGACCCGCGCAGCAGCGCAGCGTTGCCCGACTTGAGGCAGATGCCGGCGGCGTCAGCAGTGACGTTGGGGCGCGCCTCGTAGATGATCCCGACCACGCCGAACGGCACCCGCACCTGCCGCACCCGGACGCCGTTGGCGTTGGTCCAGCCGCGCACGACGTCGCCCACGGGGTCGGCGAGCCCGGCCAACTGCCGCAGCCCGTCGGCCATGCCGGCGATGCGATCGGGCGTGAGCCGGAGGCGGTCGATCAGGGACGCCGGCGTCCCGGCCTGCTCGGCGCGGGCGATGTCGGCGGCGTTCGCGGCGAGGACGGCGTCCTGGTCGGCGAGGAGCGCCTCGGCCATGGCGTTCAGCGCGGCGTCCTTGGCGGCCCGGGAGGCGGTGGCGAGTCGCCGGGAGGCGTTCTTGGCGGCGCGCGCCTGGTCGGTGAAACTCATGGACTGCATGGTAAGCGCGTGCGGCGGCACGGGACGGCCGCGCCCACGGGCCGGTTGTCCGTCAGGCGCCCGCGAGGGCTGCCGCCACCTCGTCGAGATCGATCTCGGACGCCGTGTCGAGGGTGAGGCGGGCTTCGTCCCCCCACGGGGCCGTCTCGGCGCGCCGCCGCTCCACCTGCGCCCACGTGACCTCGTCGAATCCGGCCAGACCACGTCGCCGCGCCTCGATCCTGCTCCGGTGGAGCGCCTCGTCGGAACAGACGACGTCCACGAACACGCATCGGGCCGCCGCGGTCTCCCCCAGGCGGGTCCACATCGCCCGCGCCTGGGGCACGTAGTTGGCCGCGTCGACGACGACATGGGCGTCCAGGGCGAGATTCGCCCGGGCCACCTCCTCGGCCACCAGATAGGCGGCCAGGCCTCGCTCGAACGATGCCTCGATGCCAGCGCGAGCCAGCGCGGACTCCAGCGGGTCCACCGACACCAGCACCGCCCGCAGACGAGCCGCGAGAAGGCCGGCCACCGTGCTCTTGCCGGCCCCCTGCAGCCCCGCCATCGCGACCAGCACCGGCGCCGTCGGCATGGTCAGCCCCGGAACTTCTTGCGCAGGATCAGGGCGTCGCGGTGGACCAGTTCCCGGTCGAAGCCCTCGCCGCGCTCGGCGACCAGGTCGCGCGTGGACCGGCCGATGATGGAGGGCAGGTCTGCCGCGTCGTAGCTGCTCAACCCGTGCCCGACGAGGCCGCCGTCGGGGTCGACCATGCGGATCGGGTCTCCCGCGTGGAAGTCCCCCGAAAAGCCCGTCACGCCGGCGGGCAACAGCGACGCGTTCCGCTCCACCACCGCGCGCACGGCGCCGGCGTCCAGCCTCACCTCCCCCGCCACCTGCGACGCGTAGGCGAGCCAGAGCAGCCGCCGCGACCGGCGGCGTCCGGACGGGTGGAAGTACGTGCCCACCGGCTCGCCGGCGAGAGCGGGCGCGACGGCGTCCGCCGAAGCCAGCACCACGGTCACCCCCGCGTGCGAGGCGATCTTGGCGGCCTCCAGCTTGGTCGTCATGCCGCCGGTCCCCACGGCCGCGCCGCCGTGGGAGGTGTCGACCATGAGGTCTTCCACCTCGGGCACGTCGACGATCCGACGCGCCCCGGGACGCTCCGGGTGGTCGGTGTAGAGGGCGTCGACATCGGACAACAGGAACAGCGCGTCCGCCTCGACCACGTGCGCCACGAGGGCGGCCATGCGGTCGTTGTCACCGAAGCGCAGTTCGTTGGTGGCCACCGTGTCGTTCTCGTTGACGACGGGCACCACGCCCAGCTCGAGCAGCCGCGTGAACGTCCGTTGCGCGTTGGCGTAGGACGCCTTGCGCGCTATGTCCTCGACCGTCAGCAGCACCTGGCCGACCCGCAGACCGTGCGAGGCGAACAGCGACGTGTACCGCGCCAGCAGCAGCCCTTGCCCCACGGACGCGGCCGCCTGTTGGCTCGCCAGATCGCGCGGACGCCGCGTCAACCCGAGCGGTTCGAGGCCAGCCGCGACGGCGCCCGAGCTCACGACGACGACCTCTTTTCCGGACGCCCGCGCCGCGGCGATGGCGTCCACGAGGGCGTTCATGTGGGCGGCGTCGAGGTGACCGGCGGCGTCCGTGATGGAACTGCTGCCGATCTTGACGACGATCCGCCGGGCGGTGGCGATGTCGTGGCGGAGGACGCCGGTCATGCGTCGTCCTCGTCCTCGCCCCAGCGCCAGCTGCGCTTCGGGTCGCGGGGTAGGCCCTCGGACGCCGCCCGCGCGGCGTGGTACTCGGCGTCGAGCTCGCGACGCCGCCGCACCGACGCGCGCTCGGTGTGGAGTCGCTCGTCGTCGCCGCGGCGGGCGAGGATCTCGGCACCCGAGGCGATCTGGGGGGCGAAGTCGAACACGACCGGGTTCTGGCCCGCGCCGATCGCGACCGCGTCGCCCTCGCGGGCACCCTGGGAGAGCAACTCGTCCTCGATGCCGAGGCGGGTGAACCGGTCGGCGAGGTAGCCGACGGCCTCGGGGTTGGCGAAGTCGGTCTGCTTCACCCAGCGTTCGGGCTTGGTGCCCTCCACACGCCACACAAAGCCGCCCTCGCCGTCGCCCATGCGGCGGATAGTGAACTCGGGCCCGGTGCCCGCCACCGGGGTGGGCCGGATCACGATCCGCTCGGGGATGCGCTCGGGCTCGGCGGCCCGGCGCTCGGCGACGAGCGCGGCCATCGCGTAGGAGAGTGCCTGCAGCCCCTCCCCCGACTTGGTCGAAATCCGGAACACCGTCAACCCGCGCGCCTCCAGATCGCCGGCGACGAGATCGGCCAGTTCGGCGGCGTCCGGGATGTCGATCTTGTTCAGCGCCAAGAGGCGCGGCCGATCCTCCAGGCCGCCGTGCGCGGCGAGTTCGCCCTCGATGACGTCGAGGTCGCTGACCGGGTCGCGGCCAGGTTCGTAGGTGGCGCAGTCGATGACGTGGACGATCGCCTGACACCGCTCGATGTGCCGCAGGAAGTCGTGACCGAGCCCGCGCCCCTCGGACGCCCCCTCGATCAGTCCGGGCACGTCGGCGACGGTGAACGTCGTGTCGCCCGCGACGACGACGCCGAGGTTGGGCACGAGGGTGGTGAACGGGTAGTCGGCGATCTTGGGCCGTGCGCGGCTGATGGCCGCGATGAGGCTGGACTTGCCCGCGCTGGGGAAGCCGACGAGCCCCACGTCGGCGAGGACCTTCAGCTCCAGGGTGATCGTGCGCTCCTCGCCCTCCTCGCCGAGCAGGGCGAAGCCCGGCGCCTTGCGGGCCGAGCTCGCGAGCGCCGCGTTGCCGAGCCCGCCGCGTCCCCCGGCGGCGACGACGACCTCGGCGCCGTCGCCGATCAGGTCGGCGAGCACCTCGCCGGTGTCGGCGTCCGAGACGACCGTGCCGTCGGGGACGGCCAACACGACGTCCTCGCCGTTGGCGCCGGCCTTGTGACCGCCCTCGCCCTGGGCGCCGTTCGTGGCGCGACGCTGGGACTGGCGGTGGTAGTCGACGAGCGTGGTGAGTCCCTCGTCGACGCGCAGGATGACCGAGCCGCCCTGGCCGCCATTGCCGCCGTCGGGGCCGCCGAGCGGCTTGAACTTCTCGCGGTGGACCGACACGCAGCCGTGCCCGCCGTTGCCGCCGGCGACGCGCAGCGTGGCGCGGTCGACGAAGGAGGGAATGGCCATGGTCTGATCTCCGGTCAACTCGGCGGCGTGGGGACCGGTCGATTCTACCGACCCCGGAACGAGTCCAGCTCGCGGCGCTGCTTCTTGGTGGGCCGGCCGGTGCCGCGGTCGCGGACGGCGACCTTGCCCGCCATCGCCGCGATGGGGGGCGGCTGCGCGGGCGTCTTGTCCAGGTAGGCGCGCTGGGCGACGGGCGCCCCGACGCGCTTGACGAGGGTCGGGTCGAGCACCTCCAGCACCCGTTCGGTGTGGTCGTCACCCCGCACCCGGACCGTCTGCCCCGCCACGACGAGTTGGGCCGGCTTCGCGGTGAGGTTGTCGACGCGGACGTGGCCACCCCGGATGGCCGCGGTCGCCTGCGAGCGGGTCTTGTAGACCCGCACCGACCACAACCACGCGTCGAGGCGTCCCATGAGCCCACTCTAGGCCGCGCGTCGGCGAGAGATCCGGCGGCGCTGCTGACGCAGCACCCGCTCGACGAAGCGGGCGAACTCATCAGGGTGGTTCAGCACTCAGGCGGCCTCGACCCGCGTGACGTGCCACCCCAACTCGGCCAGCCGCTGGATGCGCGCCATACCGGCGTGCCACTGCTCCGTCGACCCGTGGTAGGCGAAGCCATCGATCTCGAACCCCACCCGGGATGCGCTGAAGGCGACGTCGAGCACGAACCGTTCGGTCGGGTCGTCCGTGCGCAGGGCCAGGTTGCCCACCCAGCCCACCACGCCCCGTTTGCGCAGCGCCTCGTGGGCCACCGATTCGGCCACCGACCACGCGTTGTCGCGCAGCAGCCGGATCGCCTTCGCCCGAGCCCGGTTGCCCCGGCGGCCGGGAGTCTGGGCGAGGGCACTCTCGAGCGGGCCATCGCGCCCCGCCCCGCCTCGAGCGCCTTCCTCAGTCGTGGGTCCACTCCAACACATTCGCCCTCGAGTGGCGAAATCCGTCACGCGGGGGCGGCCGAGTTCGTCGAGATTCTGATTTCACTGGGGTCGATGCGCCTGAATCGCCACAGTGATGCGATTAATGGCCATCGACCCCGGTGAGATCAGGATCGGCCCCAACACAAAGCAGGGGCGGCCCCATCGGGACCGCCCCTGCTCACAGGAGTCTGTGTCAGTTCACTCCGCGTCGGCGAGCGCCACGTTCACGACCTTGCGGCCGCGACGGGTGCCGAACTCGACAGTGCCCGCCGCGAGGGCGAACAGGGTGTCGTCGCCGCCTCGGCCGACGTTGTCGCCGGGGTGGAAGTGGGTGCCGCGCTGGCGGACGATGATCTCGCCGGCGTTGACGACCTCGCCGCCGAAGCGCTTGACGCCGAGCCGCTGCGCGTTGGAGTCGCGCCCGTTGCGCGAGCTGGATGCGCCCTTCTTGTGTGCCATGTCAGTTCCCTCAGCTCTCGATGCCGGTGACCTTGACGCGGCTGTAGCGCTGGCGGTGGCCCTGGCGCTTCTTGTAGCCGGTCTTGTTCTTGTACTTGAGGATGCGGATCTTCGGGCCCTTGTGCTCCGCGAGCACCTCGGCGGTCACCGTCACCTTGCCCAGCTTCGCTGCGTCGGTCGTCACGGCGTCGCCGTCGACCAGCATCAGCGGGGTGAGGTTGACGGTGCTGCCGATCTCCGCGTCGATCTTGTCGACGGTGAGGACATCGCCGACGGCAACCTTGTGCTGGCGTCCGCCGCTGCGCACGATCGCGTACACGCCTGACCTACTCTCTTAGCGATTAGCTTGTCGATGGGTGCCGGGGGCAGCGAACGCGATCGCGCCCGCGCAGGCACCGAAGGTCAAGAATACTCAAGCGCCCAACCGAGGGTCAAACCGGCGGTGTTTCGTGGACGCCGCCCCGCCGGTCCCTTGCCCTGCCGCCCTACTCCCCCGCGGCCAGGAACGCGAGGACCGCCCGGACCCGGCGATTCTCCTCGTCCGGGCCGAGGTCCAGCTTGGTGAACACGTTCGCGACGTGCTTGCTGACCGCCCCCGGCGACAACACCAGACGCTCCCCGATCTGCGCGTTCGACAGCCCGCGCGCCATGAGTTCGAGCACTTCGCGCTCCCGCCGGGTGAGCGCGGCGAGGCGGGACGGCGTCCGGTGGACCAGCCGGGCGGCCACGTCCGGATCGATGACCACCCCGCCCGCCGCCACGATGGCCAACGAGCGCATGAAGTCGGCGACCCGGGCGATCCGGTCCTTGAGCAGGTAGCCCAGACCGCCGACGCCCACCGGCGCCGCCTGCCCGGGTGGCCCGAACAACTGGTGGGCGTACTCGGGGGCCACGTACTGGCTCACGACGAGAATGCCCGTCGCCGGCCACCGCTCCCGGATCTGCAGAGCGGCCCGCAGGCCGTCGGTGAGATCGGGCGGCATCCGCACGTCGGTGATCACCACATCCACCGCCCCCGCGGCGTGCCCCACCACCGCCAGCAGTTCGGTCGCGCTGGCCGCCTGACCGACGACCGTGTGCCCCTGCCGCTCGAGCAGCCCGACGAGCCCCTCGCGCAGCAACGCCGAGTCGTCCGCAACCACCAGCCTCATGCGCCCTCCTCCCTCACGCCCGGTTCGCCGCTGCGCAGCAGCAGCGGCAGCCGGGCGGCCACCGTCGTCGGCCCGCCGGGCGGGCTGGTCACGGTCAGGTCGCCGCCGAACGCCCGCAACCGCTCGCGCATGCCCGCCAGCCCGCGTCCCCCCACGATCGCGGCGCCGCCGGGCCCGTCGTCGACGACGCTCACATGCAGGTCCTTGTCGGCGCCCATGACGACGCTCACCGCCGAGCCGGGGGCGTGCTTGGCCGCGTTGGTCAGCGCTTCGGCCGTGAAGAACCATGCCGCCGACGCCACTCCGGGCGGCAGCCCCGTCAGAGCGTGCGGCACGCGTAGGTCGATCGCTCGCCCCGCACCCGAGAGCCGCGCCACCAGTTCCCGCAGCGCCGCCTCGAGCCCCTGCTCGGCCAGCAGCCGCGAGTGCACCCCGGCCACCGTCTCGCGCAGGGCGGCCAGGGCGGCGTCCACCTCGTCCTGGGCCGCAGCCAGGAGGCCGGACGCTTCGGCGGGCCGGCCCTGCTCCACCAGCAGCGCCGCCTCGCCGACCTTCATCGACGCGGCGACGAGGTACTGCTGCGCGCCGTCGTGCAGATCGCGCTCGACGCGGGCGCGCTCGATCTCGAAGGCCTCCACGATGGCGCGCCGCGACTCGGTCAGCCGGTGCACGGTCGCCGCGTGCCCTTCGCCGGCCAGCAGTTCCACCCCGGACGCCGCGACCGCCGCCCGAGCGATCGCCCGCGTCTTGAGCACCTCCAGCACGCTGATCGCGGCGAGCACCAGGACCCCCACGACCAGCGCCCACACCGCCAGGAGGGACTCGACGAGAAGGCTCAGCAGCAGCCACAGCACCCCGCCGGCCACGACCGAGCCGACCTGGGCGGCCACCAGCCACCAGCGGGGCCGGACCGTGTCGCTCACGAACGACACCTTAGGCTCAGGGCGGTCAGCGTAGGCTCACCCCCGTGCGTATCCAGTTGTTCTGCGCCGGGGGGTTCAGCAGCAGCCTGCTCGTCTCCCGCATCACGGACGCCGCCAAGGCAGCGGGCGTGGACGCCGAGGTCAGCGCCACCGCGTTCATCAAGGCCACCGAGATCGATCCGGACGTCGACGTCATTCTCGTGGGTCCTCAGGTCGCCTATCTCGTCGACAAGTACCGTCCCGAGGCCGACCGGCTGGGCATTCCGCTGCCGTCATGCCCATGACCGATTACGGCCGCATGGACGGAGCGAAGATGTTCGCCCTGGCGCAGCGGCTCGTGGCCGAGAAGGAGGCGCCGTCCTCCTGAGCGGGGGTGGACCCAGCTCCACCCCAGGTCGGGTGCTGGCACCCTGGGCGGCCGATCGCCCGAGCGGTCGAATGGAGGCATGAACATCACCGCCACCCAACCCGTCCCCGGCGCGACCGCCACCGACGAGACGCTGCGCGCCGAGGGGCTCGTGTTGCGCTACGGCCCGGTCGTCGCCCTCGGCGGCGTCTCGCTCACCATCCCTGCCGGTCAGTCGGTCGCCGTCATGGGCCCCTCCGGCTCGGGCAAGTCGACGCTGCTCCACTGCCTGTCGGGCATCCTCGTCCCGGACGTCGGCCGTGTCGTTCTCGGTGCCACGCCGGTGTCGACCCTGAAGGACGCCGCCCGCTCGCGCCTGCGCCGCGAACGGTTCGGGTTCGTCTTCCAAGATGGCCAGCTGGTCGGCGAACTGCCGGCACGCGAGAACGTGGCCCTGCCGCTGCTGCTCGCTGGCATGTCCCGCCCGGACGCCCTCGCTCACGCCGACCGGTGGCTCGAACGGCTCGGCCTCGACAAGACCATGGGAAACCGGCGGCCCGGAGAGCTGTCGGGTGGACAGGCGCAACGCGTCGCGATCGCCCGGGCGTTGGTGCACGATCCGGCGGTCATCTTCGCCGACGAGCCGACCGGCGCCCTCGACCAGACGACCGGCCACGAGGTGATGCAGATCCTCACCACGACCGCCCGCATGGCAGGCGCGACCCTCGTCGTCGTCACCCACGACCTCGCCGTGGCCCGCTGGTGCAGCCGCCTCGTCGAAATCAGGGACGCCCTCGTCCACGCGGACACGCTGCTCGCGGCGTCCGGTGAGGAGGACCACCGATGAGCGCCACCCTCGCCCTCTCCGCGCGCCTGGCCGGCGCCCGCCTGCGCGACCCGCGGGGGACGGGCGCGCTCGACGTGTTCGCGGTCCTCGCCCACGGGGTCACCGCATGGCTGTCGTTCGTGGTCGCCTCGGGCACGTGGATGTTCGTGCAGCGGCGGGAGCACGTCCCTGCCTGGCTGTTGGGGTTGACCGACCCGGAGGCGAGCACCATCCTCCCGACCACCTATGTGGTTCTCGCCGCCATCGCTTGCGCCCTGCTGGTGCTGCCGATCCTCGGGCTCGGCGGTGCCGCCGCCCGGCTGGGCGCCCGAGGGCGTTCGCGACGGCTGGCGTCCCTGCGGCTCGTCGGCATGACGAGCGGCGAGGTGGTCGGCATGAGCGTCGTGGAGGGTCTCGTCCAGGCCGCGGCCGGCGTGGTGGTCGGCCTGCTGGCGTGGGCGGCGTCCGTCCCCGTTCTCGGCCTGCTCTCGTTCCAGAACACGCCCATCGCGGCCGCCGAGCTGCTCATGCCGTGGTGGCTCTGGCTGGCCGTGATCGGGGTGATCGCGCTGCTCGCGGCGGCGTCCACCGTGCTCGGCCTGGCCCGGGTGCGCATCTCGCCGTTGGGGGTGTCGCGCCTGGCCACCAACCCGGCGCTGCGCGCCTGGCGCGTTGTGGCCCTGCTCGTCGGCGTCCTGGCGATCGCTGGCCTGGGCGCCGTCCTGCGCCTGCCGTTGGGTGGGCTGGTGATGGGGCTCATGTTCGCCGGCATGCTCGCGTTCGGCATCGCCATGATGAACCTGTTCGCGCCGTGGTTGCTGCAGCTCGTGGCGCGCCTGGGCGTCCGGACCGGCTCCCCCGCCCGCCTGCTCGCGATGCGGCGCATCGTGGCCGACCCCAAGTCGGCCTGGCGCAACGTGAGCTCGCTGGCGCTGATCGGTTTCGTGGTGGGCATGCTCGCCGCCATTCCGCTGGAGAACGACGCGTTCGCCGACTTGGACGCGGTCAGTCGGGTTCTCATGGAGGACATCCGTGCAGGCGCCATACTCACCCTCGGCATCGCGCTGGCCGTCGGGGCGGCGTCCACCGCGCTCGCTCAGAGCTCCGACGTGGTCGACCGCGGCGACGAGCTGGTGGCTCTCGACAAGATGGGCGTCCCGCCCGAACTGGACGCCGCGGCCCGCCGCCACCAGGTGGCGCTGCCGCTGCTGTTCACGCTCCTGCTCTCGCTGGGGCTCGGTGTGGCGGCGTCCCTGCCGATCGTCTCCCAATTGCCGAACACCCTGGGTCTCGGCGTGTCGAGCCTGGTCACGCTGGGGGCGACGGTGGCGGGGGCGCTCACGCTCAGTCTCTTGGCCGCGGAGTCGACACGTCCGCTGCGCCGGCGCGCCCTCCAGACCCGCGTGCGCCGCAACGACTGATCAGTAGACGTACACGAGGGCGTCGATGGGGGTGTTCCTGAAGATCCACTGCGCATCGTCGCGGTCACCCACGTTGACGCAGCCGTGGCTGGCCCGCGCGTAGCCACGGCGGTGGAAGTCGGCGCTGTAGTGCACGTACATGTTCGGGTCGAACATGACGCTGTAGGGCATCGCCCCGTCGCCGTAGTTCTCCGACGGCGGGCTCACGCTCTTGTCGTAGACGCGGAACAGGCCGTTGGCGGTCGGGTACAGGCGCCACTTCTCGTGGTCCTTGGGGTCGAAGTTCCAGCCGCCCGTGCGGATCGCGAAGATGTTCTCGACGCGGCCGTTCCGCATCCAGCGCAGCGTCTGGGTTCCCTGGTCGACGCACAACACGACCCCGTCGAGGCGGCACTCAGCGGGGAGTTCGGTCGAGCGGGCGGGCTGCCCGGACGCCAGCGCGTACCACGTCGTCACGTCGACGACAGCGGTGGGCTTCAGGTCGCGCGACCGCTGGTACCGGTGGATGGCGTTGGCGGCGCTGACGCTGATGCGCTCGGTCGGATCGGTGGTGAGGAAGCCGAGCTTCGCCAGCTCTTCCTGGGCGAGGGTGGCGCACGCCCCCTTCGACCAGACCTGAATGGTCGTGTCGAGACAGGCGCCGAACTTCTCCTGCTGGGCGGCGGTCAACTCCGGGAGCGGGGCGGGCGTCTCGGGATCAACCCACCGGCGCACGCCCAGCTCGGTGTTGACCGTGGGGGTCGGGGTAGGAGTCGGCGTCCACGGGGCTGAAGGGGTGGGGCTCGAGCCGATGGTTTCGTCCCGGACCGCGGGCGACGCCGTTTCCACGCCCTTGTGGGGCGTCAGCGCGCACCCGGCGAGCGTCAGCAGGAGCAGCGCGGAGGCGATGATCTTCTTCACGGGGAACTCCCGGGGTGCCGAGGGGTGTGGCCCCATCATCCCGCAGAACCCGCAGGGACCCTAGTTTCTGGCAACCGACCCGGCGAAGGTTGCCACCGCCTCCACGAGGGCGGGCGCGGCGGCGCGCGGGAACGCGTGGGTCGCGCCCGGAACGACCACGAGCCGGCGCGATCCGGCATGGGAGGCGGCCAGCGCGGCCCTCAGCTCCTCGGGCGTTCCGAAGGGGTCGCGCGCCCCCGAGACGAGCAGGACGGGCGCGGCAACGGGCGTCAGTTCGGCGATGCGGGACGCGTCGGGCTTGCCCGGGGGGTGCAGCGGGAAGGAGAGGGCCACGACCGCGGCGACGTCTGACGTCCAGGTGCGGCAGGCGATGCGGGCGCCGGCGCTGCGGCCCCCGGTGAGCAAGGGCACGCCGGGGTGGAGCGCGCGGGCGGCGTCCACCCCGGCGGTCCACAGCGGATCGGACGCCGGCGGCCGCGGCCCGACCTTCTTCCCGGCCACGCGCCATGGCAGTTCGAACCGGGCGACCGCGACGCCGCGGGCCGGCAGGGCGGCGGCGACGGCGTCCAGGTCGACGGTGGCAATCTGCCCCGAATGGCCTCCGCCGAGGACGAGCAGCACCCGCACCTCAGCACCCGCAACCACGTGCAAGCGGCCGGGTCCGGCGTCCGTGGGCACGTCGTGGACCATCTCAGTCATGCTCCCATGATGCGCGACCCGGGCCTCAAGCCGCACAATGGACGCCCAGCCCCCTCAGCCCGAGCCCGTGCAAAGGACCAGATGAACACGCGCACTCTCGCGATCGGCGCCAGCTTCCGCCACGTCGCCCAGCTGCCCACGCCGACCCTGGCGTTGATCGAGCACAAGCACGACGAGGTCGAGACGGTCAGCAGCTCGTGGACCACCTCGCCCGAGATCGAGATGACCGACTTCACCGACCTCTACGGAAACGTCGGGAAGCGGTTCATCCTCCCGGCGGGCGAGTCGGTCTACAAGTACTCGGCGGTCGTCAAAGTGCCCGACGCCCTCGACGAGGCCGACGTCGACGCCCCCCAGGTGCCGGTCGAGGAGTTGCCGGACGACGTGCTGCCCTTCCTGTGGCCGAGCCGCTACTGCCAGTCGGACGTGCTCGCCCGCGACGCGTGGACGCTCTTCGGCAGCCAGGAGCCGGGCTACCGGCGCGTGCAGGAGATCTCGTCGTTCGTGCACGAGCGCGTGCAGTACCGCACCGGCTCGACCATGTCGTGGTACACCGCCGTGGACGCCTTCAACAACGGCTACGGCATCTGCCGCGACCTCGCCCACACCTTCATCGCGCTGTGCCGGGCCATGAACGTGCCCGCACGCTACGTGTCGGGTTACCTGCCCGACATGGATGTGCCGCCGCTGCCGACCGAGATGGACTTCCACGCCTTCACCGAGGTGTACCTCGGCGGCCGGTGGTGGACCTTCGACCCGCGCCACGACGCCCGCCGCAAGGGGCACGTCGCGATCTCGCGCGGCCGCGACGCCGTCGACTGCGCCCTCGCCACCACCTTCGGGAACCCGTGGCTGAAGCGCATGCTCGTCACCAGCCACGAGGTCGACGAGGCCGGCGAGCCCGTGGGCCTGCGCACCGGCTACGACCCGCAGTTCCCCGAGGACTGATCCGACCGCTGCGGCCGACACACCGTGCGATGCTAGGCCGCATGGACTTCCGGAACCTCTACGACCACGGTTTCGTCCGGGTCGCCGCGGCCACGCACCCGCTCCGCCTGGTGGACCCGAGCCGCAACGTGGCCGCCGTCGTGGCCAGCGCGCGCGCGTTCGGCGAGCAGGGCGTGGCGCTCGTGGTGTATCCCGAGCTCGGCCTGGTCGGCTACTCCATCGAGGATCTGCTCCTGCAGGACACGGTGCTGGACGCCGCCGCCGACGCCCTGACCGACCTGGTGGAGGCGTCCAAGGAACTCGCACCCGTCCTGGTCGTGGGGGCGCCGCTGCGCTCGCTGCATCGCATCCACAACTGCGCGGTGGTCATCCACCGCGGCGTGGTGCTCGGGGTCGCGCCGAAGGTGTACCTGCCCACCTATCGCGAGTTCTACGAGCGCCGCCAGATCGCCCCGGGCGACGATGTGACCGGCTTCATCACGGTCGCCGGCCAGGAGGCGCCGTTCGGCGCGGACCTGCTGTTCGAGGCGTCCGACGTGCCGAACCTGGTGCTCGCGGTGGAGGTGTGCGAGGACCTGTGGGTGCCGATCCCCCCGGCTGCCGAGGCGGCGCTCGCGGGGGCCACGGTGATCGCGAACCTGTCGGGGTCCCCCATCACCGTGGCGAAGGCGGTCGATCGGCACCTGCTGTGCGCGTCGGCGTCCTCGCGCTATCTGTCCGCCTACGTGTACGCCGCAGCCGGCGAGGGCGAGTCGTCGACCGACCTGGCCTGGGACGGCCAGACGATGATCTACGAGAACGGCACCCTGCTCGCCGAATCGGAGCGCTTCCCCGAGGGGGCGCGCGCGTCGATCGCCGACATCGACGTGGGCACGCTGCGGCAGGAGCGTCTGCGGCAGGGCACGTTCGACGACAACCGGCGCGTGCACGCCGACCGGGTGGCCGAGTATCGCACCGTCACGTTCGAGCTGGGCCGGCCCACGGGCGACCTGGGCCTGAGGCGTCCCCTCGCGCGGTTCCCGTTCGTGCCCGCCGATCCGCAGCGGCTCGCGCAGGACTGCTACGAGGCCTACAACATCCAGGTCTCGGGGCTGGAGCAGCGGCTGCGCTCCATCGGGCAGCCGAAGGTGGTCATCGGCGTGTCGGGCGGTCTCGACTCCACCCACGCCCTGCTGGTCGCCGCCCAGGCCATGGACCGCATGGACCGCCCGCGCACCGACATCCTCGCCTTCACGATGCCCGGCTTCGCAACGAGCGACCACACGAAGAGCAACGCCACCGACCTCGCCCGTGCGCTCGGGGTCAGCTTCGAGACGCTCGACATCATCCCCGCCTGCCGGGCGATGCTCACCGAGATGGGGCACCCGTTCGCCGAGGGCGAGCCCGTCTACGACGTCACCTTCGAGAACGTGCAGGCCGGCATGCGCACCGACTACCTGTTCCGCATCGCCAACCAGCGCGGCGGGATCGTGCTGGGCACCGGCGACCTGTCCGAGCTGGCCCTCGGCTGGTGCACCTACGGCGTGGGCGACCAGATGAGCCACTACAACGTCAACGGCGGCGTCCCGAAGACACTCATGCAGCACCTCATCCGGTGGGTCATCAGTTCGGGTCACTTCGGGGACGCCGCGGGCGCCACCTTGGCCTCGATCCTCGACACCGAGATCTCGCCCGAACTCGTGCCGGTCGGCGAGGGCGAGAAGCCGCAGTCGACCGAGGACTCGATCGGCCCCTACAACCTGCAGGACTTCACCCTGTTCCACATCCTGCGGCACGGCATGGTGCCGTCGAAGATCGCGTTCCTCGCGTGGCACGCCTGGTCGGACGCCGCCGCCGGCGCCTGGCCGGGTGGTTTCCCCGAGGGCAAGCGGGTCGCCTACGACCTGGCGACGATCAAGAAGTGGCTCGAGGTGTTCTGCAAGCGGTTCTTCGGGTTCGCGCAGTTCAAGCGCTCGGCGCTGCCGAACGGGCCGAAGGTCGTGCGCGGCGGGTCGCTCAGCCCGCGCGGCGACTGGCGGATGCCGTCGGACGCGAACGCCGACATCTGGGTCGACGAGTTGCGGCGCAACGTGCCCGACGCCTGATCGACCCGCCCCGCGCGTTCAGGCGAAGGGCCAACCGTCGACCATGCCGGGGGCGCGGCCGGCCTCGAGGTAACACTCGCGGCCGAACATGGCGGCGAAACCCTCGGCCGGGAGCGCGAGGAGACCGGCGGCGTCCGTCTGGGACGCGTGGGCGGCGAGCGCCTGCCGCTTGACGCCGAGGTAGGCGCTCACGTCCACCGACCAGGCGAGCTCCGCCTCGGGCGTACCGATCGGGTTGCCGTCGTCGGCGGGGGCGTCGACGTCCCAGACCTCCTGGCCTTCGGGGAGCATGCCCTGGTCGAGGGCGAGTCGCATGATCCGGCGCAGGTGGTCGCGGTTGAGGGAGACCTCGAGGTGGCGCGGGCGGCGGGCGGCGTACTCGACGGCGTGGCGGGCGATGCGGTGGACCATGATGTGGTCCGGGTGGCCGTAGCCCCCGTGCCAGTCGTAGCCCACGACCGCGTCCGCGTCCTCCTCGTCCAGGATGGCGGCCACGTCGTGGCCGACGGCTGCGGCGTCCGCCATCCAGAGGGCGTCCGGGGCGGTGTTCGTGTCCCAGCCGGTCATGCCCGAGTCGGCGAACCCCAGCCAGACGAGGCGGTGGACGCCGGTCGCGCGGGCGGACGCCTCGGCCTCGGCCCGCCGGTGGTCGGCGAGCGAGGCGTCGGCGTGGAGTTCCTCGGGACGGCTGCCGTGGTCGCCGCCGGTCGCGTAGACGCAGACGACGCGGTGCCCCTCGGCGACCGCCCGGGCCATGGTGCCGGAGGTCTGGGACGCCTCGTCGTCCGGGTGGGCGTGGACGAAGACGATCGTGCTCACGGGTGCAGCGGGCGGCCGTCGGAATCGACGGGATCGCCGGTGAGCATGATGATGCCGTCGATGAGCGGCCAGATCGCCCCCACCCCGCACGTGAGCCACGAGACCAGGATCTGCGCGACGGCCGTGCCGGCGTCCCCGAGGTAGAACCGGCCGACGCCGAAGCTGCCGAGGAAGATCTGGAGCAACCCCGCGGTCACCTTCGACTTGTCCGAGAACGGGATGCCCGTCCGCGGGTCGATGCCGTAGGGCGCCCACGGGGTGGCGCCGAACGGCGTCCCGGGCGGCGGGGTCGCGCCGTAGGGCGACGCCTGCAGCGGCGTGCCCGCGTAGGGGGTCTGGGCGTGGGGGGCCTGTGGGTAGGAGCTCTGCGGGTAGGAGTTCTGTGGGTAGGAGTTCTGCGCGTGAGCGTTCTGCGCAGAGGGGTTCTGCGCGTAGGGATTCGAGGCGTGGGGATCCTGGGCATAGGGGTTCTGCGCGGCGCGCTCGGCGTACGGATCCACCGGCTGGGGCTGCGGGAACGGCGGCTGCGACGCGCTCCTGGGGTCGGGCTGCGGGAACACTGGAGGAGCCTGCGGCTCGGACGGCGGTGCGGACGCCTGGCCCGGGGCGGGCTGCGCGAAGTCGGGGAGGCCGGCGGGGAGTGTCTGCTCGGCAGGGGTGTCGCCCATCTCGGAGCTGGTACCGGGCGGAACAGGCGTCGGCTCGTCCTGGCCGGGAACGCCCTCGGCTTCGGGCGGGCGCGGGGTCGTGTCGGACATGCCCCGCACTCTAGGCCGTCCGGCCGAACAACCCGTGTCGGTCCCCGCTCTGCGGACGCAGCCGGTCCGGTGCGTGGTACCCATGCCCGTGCGTGGAATCCCGGCGCACCGGGCGTCGGCCTGGCGCACGCAGGGGGCGAAACCGGGACGACTCGGGGACGCCACGCGCTGTCGGGCGGAAACCCCGTGGAATCCTTGGACCCGTGGATCTGATGGCCCTCTCCCCCGCCGACGAGCTCCGACGCACCCGCCTGCGCCGGATGAAGGGCGTCGC
>NZ_JARKOT010000001.1 GCF_029977985.1 Propioniciclava sp.
TAGGTGTCCGCCTCCGACAGCGACAGGCCCTCCTGGTAGAACGCCTGCTGGAGGGCGCCGGCGGCGTCCACGTCGCGCTCGGAGCCGACCACCGACCGCAGGGCGGCCAAGCCGCGGGCGGCATGGTCGGAGTTGAGGACACCTCCCCGCTTTCGAGCAACCGCTGGTAGCCCTCGCCGAATCGGGCGCCGGTCAGCGCTGCGATGCGGGCGTTGGCCTGCGGAATGTGAGCGAAAGCCCCCAGCGACGCGGCGCGGTCGCCTCCGAAGAGGGATCCGTGACGCACCTCGACAAAGATGTCGTCGCGGGCGGCGAGCTCACGGATGGCGGGGCCGAAGCCGTAGCACCGCCGCAGTAGGAGTCGAAGACGTAGATGAGGTGGTGCATGACGCTCAGCCCCGCGCGGCGGCTTCGTCGGTGGAGGCGACGCTGAAGCGCTCGCCGGCGTGGGCGGGGTTCTCGAGTTCGTCGAGCGCCGCGACCGCGAAGTCCTGCGTCGACACGAAACCGCCGGCCAGACCGTTGCCGCCGTCGACGTAGTGCCCGGTGCGGACGCCGGGTGCGATCTCGGGGGAGGGCGCGATCATCGTCCAGTTCAGGCCCTCGGAGGCCGCGTAGTCGTCGTACACCCGGGCGAACGCCGTAGCCTCGGGAAGGTACGCGGCGGGGAAGTCAGGCGAGTCGAGCAAGCGCTGATTTCCCACCGGCAGCGCTCCGGCGCCGCCGACGACCAACACCCGGCCGGTGGGCCGGGCGGCGATGAGACGCTCGTGGGCGGCGACGACGGCCTCGTAGTCGTCCCGGCCGCCGACGGTGATGACGGTGGCGTCGCTGGCGTTGACCACCTGCGCGACGGCGTCCGTGTCGGTGAGGGCGAGCGGCTGGGTGGCGGTGAGGTCCGTGGTGCGACCGGAGCGCGTGTAGGCGTCCACCTGGTGGCCGCGGGACAGGGCCTCGGCGGTGATCTGCGAGCCGACCATGCCGGCAGCGCCGACGACGGAGATGTGCATGATTCCTCCTGTGGGTTGCGTCATGACCCTGATAGTATTTACTGGTAACTGATTACCTCAACGTAACTGGGGGTCGTGATGGGGCATGGGGTCGAGCCAGTGGTGAGCGGGGTGTTCCCCGCGGACATCCTGAACCAGGACTGCCCGTCGCGGGGCGTCCTGCGGCACCTCACCGACCGCTGGACGCCGATGATCGTGACCGTGCTGGCGGACGGGCGACGCGCGCGCTTCACCGAGCTGCGGCGAGCCATCGAGGGGGTTTCGCCCAAGGTGCTGACCGAGACGCTGCGCTCGATGGAGCGCGATGGGCTGGTGGGGCGCGAGGTCACGCCCAGCATCCCCCCGCGTGTGGACTATTGGCTCACCGAGTTGGGTGCTTCGACGGTCGCACCGCTGGCGGCGCTGCGCGAATGGGCCGAGCAGCATGTGAGCGTCGTCGAGCAGAACCGTGAGCGGTACGACGGCTCGGCTGCCTCACTCGGCGGTTGACGCGCGGGCGCGCCATTGCGCGTCGCTCATCGCGTAGGTGAGGTTGTCGTCCCACGCGCCCCGGCACCAGTAAGACTTGGGTGCGAGCGACTCGACGTGGAGGCCCAGCCGCTCGAGGAGCCTCGCCGATCGGACGTTCTCGGGCGAGAGTTGCCCGACGATCCGGTGGCAGCCGTGACGCTCGATGAGGTCGGCCACGACCGCTGACGCCGCCTCGAAGGCGTAGCCCCGGCCCTGGTGCTCGGTGCGCAGCGTGAAGCCGATCTCGGCGATGCCGCCGTGCTCGTCGAGCCCGACGTACAGGTCGCCGATCAGCTCGCCGGCGAGCTCGATGCCGATCTGACACGGCTCGCCCGGCACGATGTCGCGCCAGCCCGACTGGGCCGCCACCTGGCGCTCGACCCGCTCGCGAGTGACGGGCAGATTCCAGTCCTGCAGCGCCGCCACCGCCGGGTCGTTGCGGTACGCCACGATGACGTCAATGTCGTCGGTGCGCAGCGGACGCAACACGAGGCGTCCGGTGGTGAGCGGGTACGGGCTGTCCATGCCCCCAGTCTCCCGCAGCGGCGGGGCACCGCGCCCCCGGTGGGTCGGCGCCCCGACTAGGGTCGGAGCAAACCCGAGGAGGTCATCGTGGAGCACACGAGCACCGAAGCCCACGCCATCAGCACCGCCGAGCTGACCCGGGACGCGCTGACCGGCGGCGATGTGCTGGTCGACGTGATGCGGGCGGCCGGCGTCGAGGTGGCGTTCGGGGTCATCAGCATCCACAACACCCCCTGGTCGAGGCCGTCGACCGCGCGTTGCGCTTCGTCCCAGTGCGCCACGAGGCGGCGGCGATCAATGCCGCGGACGCCTACGCGCGAGCCGGCGGTGGCATCGGTGTCGCGATCACCTCCACCGGAACGGGTGCCGGCAACGCAGCGGGCTCGATGCTCGAGGCGCTGACGGCGCAGAGCCGCGTGCTGCACATCACGGGCAACATCAACGTCGACCTCATCGGCGAGGGGAAGGGTGCCTATCACGAGGTGCCCCGCCAGCTCGCCATGCTGAAAGCCGTCTCCGCCGCCGCCCTGCGGATCGAGACGCCGGGCCAGGCGCGGGCCGTGCTGACCGACGCCGTCCGGCGGCTCGCCACCGCACCGTTCGGGCCGGTCAGTGTCGACTGGCCGATCGACCTGCAGTACCTCGCCAAGCCCGACGCGCAGAACAAGATCCACGACCGGACGCCGCCGGTGCGCACCGGCGTCCGCCGCGATCTGCAGCGGGCCGCCGCGCTCATGGCCGAGGCCCGGCGTCCGCTCATCTGGGCCGGCGGGGGAGCGCGCCGCATCGGCGCGCCGCTGGCGACGTTGGCCGAACGCTGGGGCGCCGGCGTCCTCACGAGCACCAACGGGCGCGGGTCGGTGCCCGAGGATCATCCGCTGCTGCTCGGCAACTTCGCCGCCGACGAGTCGCTCGACGCCCTCCTGCGGGACGCCGACTGCCTGCTCACCCTCGGCAGCCATCTGCGCGGCAACGAGACCCGCAACTTCGAGCTGCCGCTGCCCACCCACCACCTCCAGGTCGATCTCGACGCGGACGCCCTCGGCCGCAACTTCCCCATCGCCGTCGGCCTACAGGCCGATGCCGGCCACGTGGTGGGGGCGCTGCTCGACGAGTGGGCCGGACAGGCGACTGACCCGGCGTGGGCGGGGCGGGTGTCGGACGCCGCCGCTGCTGCCCGCCGCGACCATCGACGGGCGATCGGGGCGTACGCGGACATCTGCGACGCGATGCGCCACCGGCTGCCGCGCCGGGCGGTCATCGTCCGCGACGTCACCATCGCGGGCAGCTCGTGGGGCAACCGGCTGCTGGAGGTGTACGACCCGACCGACAACCTGTACGCCGCCGGCGGCGGCATCGGCCAGGGGCTGGCGATGGCGATCGGTGCGGGCATCGCCCGTCCGAACGACCCCGTGCTCGCCATGATCGGCGACGGAGGGCTGGCCGTCCACCTCGGCGAGCTGGCGGTGTTGGCGTCCGAGGCCCCGCACGTGGTGGTGGTCCTGTTCAACGACGGCGGCTACGGCGTGCTGCGCAACCTGCAGACAGCGCGCGGGGCGCAGCGGCGTGGCGTGGACCTGTTGACGCCCGATGTCGCCCGGCTGGCCGAGGCGTTCGGCTTGCGGCACACGCGGGTGGACGATCCGGAGCGATTCAACAAGGCGCTGAAGAAGGCCCTCAAGCGCGAGGGACCTTCGATCATCGAGATCGACGTCCCTGCTCTGCGGCCGCAGCCGGAAGACCTGGTGCCGCCTACGCAGGTTCCCGGGTAGCGGGCGGCCGCCGCCGCAGCTTCCTTGCCAACCCGAAACCGGCGAGGGCGAGGGCGTGCAGGACGGGGAACACGCGGTCCTTCTGCCTGATCCAGGGGGCGAGGATCGCGCGGTAGGGCGTCCGGTCGGCGGCGGGGCCGAACAGCCGCTCCTCCACCTGGCCCGCCTTGAGCCCCAGGGGCTTCCCCAGCACGCCCGCGATGCGCCAGACGACGTTTGCGGTGCGCCGCGCCGGGTCGGTCGAGCGCACGTTTTCCATCAGGAACCACGCGTACTCGCCGAGCGCTGCCAGATCGGGCATGCGGGCGGCGTTGTAGTCGGAGAAGGGGGTGGCCGAGCCGGAGTTCAGGTGCTCGGTCAGGAGGAGGGCGTCCTCCAGACCCGAGTTGACCCCCTCGCCCGTGGGCGGGATCACACCGTGCGCGGCGTCGCCGATGAGGACGAGCCACTCGCCCACGTTCACGAACGGGCACCGGATCACCGCGCCCGTGAACGAGTCGCGGCCGAAGAAGTCGACGTAGTCCTCACGCGTGAGCAGCGGGGCGGTCAACGGCGCCGCCTGCCGCACGAACTCCTGCAGAGCCGCCACGTTCGCATCGGTCGCCTCGGTGGCCAGCAGCAGGGGCTCGTCCTCGGTGCCCTCGATCGCCGTCACCGCGACGCACCAGACCTCGCTGGCCAGCGTCGCCGAATACATGCCCTTGTCGCCGAAGATGTAATGCAACGACGGGTCGAGGCCGGGGGCCTTCGCTCCCGGCTTCGAGAACAGCACCCGGAACCGGACGCCCCAGGGCCCCACTTCCGGATCGAACCCCGGAACCTGGCCGATCAAGGAGCGTCGGGTCGCCGACCAGACGCCGTCCGCCGCGATCACGCGCGCGCCGGCGGCGTCCACCGTCGTCTCCTCGCCGGAGGACAGCGTGAAGACGAGCCGCCGCGCGGCCACGTCGACCCGCGCCAACTTGTGGCCGGTCACGAGGGTGAGATGAGGGTCGGCCTCCGCCTTCTCGAGCAGGATCTTGTTGACGAACGCCCGCGTCGTCGACCAGACCGTTCCGCTCGCGAGCTTGGCGACCAGACGCCCACCGGCGAAGATGCGCCACCCGCGGACGATCTCGCCGTGCTCGCGCAGGCGGTCGAGCAGGGCCGGGTCGATACGGCGCAACGTCTCCTGGCCGCGCGGGTTGACGCCGATGGGGTAGCTGTTCGCGTCCGAGAGCGCGAGTTCGTCTTTCGCCTCGTAGACGGTCACGGCCCGGCCCGACTGTGCGAGCAACAGCGCGACCCCGAGCCCCACCGGGCCCGAGCCGAGCACGATGACGGGCTGCGTTGCGGTGTCCATGGTCGAAACCTACCCTGCCGGCGCGGCGTGCGGCGTTGTCGGGGCGATGCCCCTTGGCTAGGGTCGAGAGATGTCCTCAGCAGCGTCGTCCGCCAGCCCGGCCTCCCTTCTCCGCGACCGGATCGTCGTCATCGCTGCCGCCGTCGTCTGGATCGTCGGCACGCTGATCGGCATGGGTGTGATCGGCGGCCGGGGCGTCGCCGAACAGGGCGAGGGGCTGTTCAGCGACTCGGCCACCCTCATCGCCCCGCACGGTCCGGCGTTCACGATCTGGCCGGTCATCTACGTCTTCTTGGCGCTCTACATCGTCTGGCAGTGGCTCCCGCTCTCGGACGCCTCGCGCTGGGCCGCGCGCACCCGGCTGCCGGCGGCGGCGTCCCTGGCGCTCAACGGGGTGTGGCTGCTCACCGTCTTCGCCGGCTGGATCTTCGTCTCGGTGCTGGTGATGCTCGGCATCGTCGTCGCGCTCGGGCTGGTGCTGCGGGAGGTCGCGCCGCTGCCCGCCGAGGGACCGCTCGCGAGCGCCGCGGTCGGCGTCACCTTCGGCCTCTACCTCGGCTGGATCTGCGTCGCCACCTGCGCCAACATCGCCTCCTGGCTCGTTGGCCTCGGCGTCGGGCCGGACGGGATCCTCGCCACCGTGCTCACCGTCGTCGTGCTCGTCGTCGTCGTGGCCCTGGCAGCCTTCCTGCTGCGTGTGGCCCGGCATCGCGTCGTGCAGGCCGCGTTCGCCGCCGCTGTCGTCTGGGGCACCGCGTGGGTCGCCGTCGGCCGCCTCACGGGTGACCTGCTCAACGCGCCCGTGGCATACGCCGCCGGTGCCGCCGCGCTCGGCGTGGCCGCGCTGGGTGCCCTGAGCGTCGTGCGGAACCGCGTCAGCTGAACAGAACGGTGGCGCGGATGGCGGGGTGTGGCCGGTGAGGACCGGCCAACGGGTTACTGCCCTGCCGGCGGGTCGACGGGCTCACCGGGTGCCGCGGGAGGGGCCGGATCGGCCGGGGCCTCCGGATCGGTCGGGGCGGGGTTGTTCGTGTTGTTCGGCAGGCCGAGCTGTCCCTCGACCCAATCGCCGGCTTTGTCGATCGCGTCGGCGTACTTGCCGCCCGTCTTCGCGTCGAGGAAGTCCTCGACCTTGTCGATGCCGCTGCGCGCCATGTCGGGGTTCTGTTGGGCGTAGTCCTTGGCCTGGTTCACGGCGTCCTGGGCGTTGAACTGCTGCGGCTGGTCCGACATGGCCACTCCTTTGTGTCAAGGGGAATCCTGCGTGCCTCACCCTAGACCGTGGCCGCCCCGGCCGCCCAGACTCGGTCGGATCAGCCCCACCGGTCCGGATCAGCGCGCCCGCTCGACGCGCCGCTCGTCCCACACCGGCACGTCGGAGGCCACCACGCGCCCGTCCGACCGGAACACCAAGAACCGGTCGAGCGACCGGGCGAACCACCGGTCGTGGGTGACGGCCACCACCGTGCCGTCGAACGCCGCCAACCCGTGCTCCAGCGCCTCGGCCGACTCGATGTCGAGGTTGTCGGTGGGCTCGTCCAGCAGCAGCAGGGTCGCGCCGCCGAGCTCCAGCAGCAGGATCTGCACCCGCGCCTGCTGCCCGCCCGACAGCGTCTCGAACGGCTGCTCGGCCGCCTTCGCCAGCTCGTAGCGATCCAGGGCCCGATAGGACGCCTCGTCGGTCAGTCCGTCGCGGTGTTCGTCGCCGCGGCGCAGGATGTCGAGGAGGCGGCGTCCGACCAGTTCGGGGTGGCGGTTCGTCTGGGCGAACCAGCCGGGGCGCACCCGCGACCCGAGCCGGGCCACGCCGGTGGCCCGGACCGGCTCGATGCCGTCGGCGCCGACCGCGCGGGCGGCCGGGTCGGGGTCGGTGCCGCCGAGCGCCAACAAGCGCAGGAAGTGCGACTTGCCCGACCCGTTCGAACCGAGCACGCCCACGCGGTCGCCGTACCAGATCTCCGTCGAGAAAGGCCGCATGAGGCCCGTCAGTTCCAGAGACTCGACGACCACGGCCCGCTTGGCCGTCCGTCCCCCCGTCAGCCGGACGCGCACCTGCTGCTTCCGCGGCACCGCCTCGGGCGGGCCGGCGTCCTCGAACCGGGCCAGCCGCGTCTGGGCGGCCTGGTAGCGGCTGGCCATGGCGTCGTTGTAGGCGGCCTTCGTCTTGTACAGGAGCATGAGGGTGCGCAGCTTGGCGTGCTCCTCGTCCCAGCGGCGGCGCAACTCCTCGAACCGCTCGAAGCGGGCCTCGCGGGCGGCGTCGAAGTGCTCGAACCGGCCGCCGAAGACCCACAGCGTGTTGCCGGCGGCGCCGAGCTCGAGCGCGGCGATGGCGTCCGCGCAGCGATTGAGCAGCGCCCGGTCGTGGCTCACGATGAGCACCGACTTCTGCGTGGTCAGCAGCTTCTCCTCGAGCCACAGCTTCCCGGGCACGTCGAGGTAGTTGTCGGGCTCGTCGAGGAGCAGCACCTCGTCGGGGCCGCGGAACAGCAGTTCGAGCACGAGCCGCTTCTGCTCGCCGCCGGACAAGGTGTTCACGTCGCGCCACTTGGCCTGGTCGAAGCCCACGCCGAGCGCGGCGGTGCAACAGGCGTCGAAGAGCACCTCGGCCTCGTAGCCGCCGGCGTCGCCGTAGTCGGCCAGGGCGTGGGCGTAGGCGAGGTTGAGCTCGTCGGTCTCGGACTCCATGAGCTCGAGTTCGAGCGCGTCCACCCGCGCGGACGCCGCCTGGAGCCGCTCGGGCGCGTGGCTGAGCAGCAGGTCGCGCACGGTGGAGGAATCCCGGATGGACCCGACGAACTGGCGCATGACGCCGAGGCGACCGTCGCGGCTGATCGTGCCCTCGCTGGGCGTGAGGTCGCCGGCGATGATGCGCAGCAGGGTCGTCTTGCCCGCGCCGTTGGGGCCGATGAGGGCGGTCACCTTCCCGTCGCCGACGCGGAACGACACGTCGCTCAGCAACGGCCTGTCGTCGGGGAGCCAGAACTCCACGTGGCTCAACTCGACGTACCCCATGGGTGGCAAGCCTGCCAGATTAGGCTCGCCGCATGACGGACGCGATCTTCGACCATCCACGCGTGGCCGCGGTGTACGACGCCCTCGATCCCGACCGGAGCGATCTGGACGCCTACGCCGCGATGGTGACCGAGTTCGGGGCGCGCCGCGTCCTCGACATCGGCTGCGGCACGGGCACGTTCGCGACGATGCTGGCCGTGCGGGGCATCGAGGTGGTCGGCGTCGACCCGGCCGGCGCCTCGCTCGCCGTGGCTCGGGCCAAGCCCTCTGCGGACGCCGTGACCTGGGTCCACGGCACCGCCGACGACGTGCTGCCCCTGCAGGTGGACCTGGCGGTCATGACAGCCAATGTCGCCCAGGTGTTCCTCGGCCGGGGCCGCTGGAGCCACGTGCTCGAGGTGGCGCACGCCGCCCTCGTGCCGGGGGGACGCCTCGTGTTCGAGTCGCGCGATCCGGAGCGCCGGGCATGGGAGCGGTGGACGAAGGACGCCACCCGCCAGATTGTCGACGTGCCCCACGAGGGTCTGGTGGAGGACTGGGTCGAGGTCACCGACGTGCGCGACAACCTTGTGACCTTCTCCTCACCCACGACCTTCCACCGCGACGGCGTCCGCATCGAGTCGACCTCGACGCTCGTGTTCCGCTCGCGCGCCGAACTGACCGCGTCGCTGGAAGCGGCGGGGTTCGTCGTGGACGAGGTGCGCGATGCGCCCGACCGGCCGGGCGCCGAGTTCGTGTTCGTCGCCCGCAAGGACGCCGCCGACCCGGACGCGGCCGTTCGCCTCCTGCGCCGCCGGGACGCCGCCGCCCTGTTCGCCGACCTCGATCCGTGGGGCCTGGTGGCCATCGGGGCACCGCGCGACGAGTACACCCCCGAGGTCGACGCCCTGCTGGAGTTGGGGCGTCCGGTCACGCCGGACGAGGTGCAGGCGACGTTCACGCGCCTGGCCCAGCCGGTGTCCGATGTGGACGCCTTCGGACTCGCCGACGCGTTCAATGCCGTCCTGGCCCGCTGGCCGGCCTGACGCGGGCCGGGTTCAGCGCAGCAGCAGGTTGGCCAACCCGGTGCCCACGAGGCACGACGTGATGACGCAGATGAGCCCGGGGATGATGAACGAGTGGTTGATCACGTACTTGCCGATGCGGGTCGTGCCCGAGCGGTCGAAGCCGATGGCGGCGAGGTCGGAGGGGTAGGTGGGCAGCACGAAGTAGCCGTACGCCGCCCCGAAGAAGCCCACCACGGCCACCGGGTCCACGCCCAGTTGCAGGCCCACGGGCACGAAGGCCGTCACCGCGGCGGCCTGGCTGTTCACCAGCTTCGAGACGACGAAGAGGGTGACCGCGTAGAGCACCGGGAAAGCCTGCACGACGCCCGACAGTGCCCCCATGAGCCCGTCGAGGTGCGCCTGGAAGAACGTCTCGGCCATCCAGGCGACGCCGAACACCGAGAAGATCGCCGACATGCCGGCCTTGAACACGGCGCTGTTGGGCACCTCGGCCATCTTCACGTGGCAGACGCGCATGATCACGGCACCTGCGACCAGCATGAACATCTGGATGACGAGCGTCATCGACAGGCGCGTGGGCTCGCCGTCCTCGCCGGTGTACTGCGGTCGCAGGTCGGTGAAGGCGCCCAGCAGGACGACCACCGCGATGGCGGCGAAGAAAATGCCGACGGCCCAGTAGGCCTGCTTCGGGTAGACCTTGTCGAGGAGGGTGGCACCTTCGGCGCCGCCGTCGCCGTAGACGTAGGCGCGCTTCTCGGGGTCGGCGATGAGTTTCTGGAAGTCGGGGTCCTTGTCGAGGTCCTTGCCGCGGCGCAGGCTCCACAACGCGGCCAGCAGCACGCCGCAGAACGACGCCGGGATGGACACCATCAGGATCTGCGGGATCGAGAACGACACCCCCGTGATGCCCGCGTTCTTCGCGAGGATCGTGGACAGCGACACGACCGCGACCGATACGGGCGAAGCCGTGATACCCATCTGCGCGGCTACCGACGACACGGCCATCGGCCGCTCGGGGCGGATGTTCTTGCCGAGCGAGATGTCCTCGATGATCGGGAACATCGTGTAGACGACGTGGCCCGTTCCGCACAGGACGGTCAGGAACCACGTGGTCAGCGGGGCGAGGATCGTGATGCGCGTCGGATGCTTGCGCAGCACCTTCTCGGCGTATTTCATCATCACGTCCAGCCCGCCGATGGTCTGCAGCACCGAGGCGCAGCCGATGACCGCGAGGATGGTGAGCATCACGTCGATCGGCGGCTCGCCCGGCGCGAGGCCGAAGACGAACACGAGCAGGAACAGGCCGATCCCACTGATGAGGCCGAGGCCGATGCCGCCGTAGTGGGTGCCGATGAGCAGGCAGCCGAGCACGACCACGAGTTGAAGGATGACAAGCAGGGTTTCCATCTCGTGCCTCCGAAACAGTGGGGGTGGACGCCGACGTCCGGCTTCACCCTAGGGGCGCGTCCGGGTCGGCGTGGAGAAACGCGAACGCCCGGCACAGATCGCTACCCCGTGGTGACGGTCCGCCGCTGAGCGTGTCGAGACCACCGCTGGTCGAGCCGGCCGAGTCCCTTGGTGCCGACCAGCTCAACGAGCGGTGCTCTGGTGGCCTCGTTGGAAACCCACTCCAGGGTGTGGCTTGCGCACGCGTTGGACGCCCCAGGCCTACGAGAGTCACTCCACGGCATGGGCCGAGGACGTCGCGCGCCGTCCGAGCTTGTCGAACCCTTGGGTTTCGACCCCCTCAACCAGCACGGGGGCTCTCGGGTGGGGAGTGCTCCCCATGGCGTCTTGGGTGGAGTCGCTGCTAGTGTCGCGCGTCATTAGTTCGTTGACGGTGTGGGATGATGGGGCTTGCCATCATCAGTTGTGGAACTGAGTGATCAGGATCGCTTGACGCTGGAGGCTTGGACGCGGTCGAGCACGGTGGCGGCGGGTCGGGCTGAGCGGGCTCGGATCGTGTTGGCCGTCGCGGAGGGTGTCGGGACGACGCGGGTGGCTGAGCGGGTGGGAGTGTCGCGGCCGACT
>NZ_JARKOT010000012.1 GCF_029977985.1 Propioniciclava sp.
TTCAACGTCTTCTGCGCCTTCGGCGGCGTGGACATCAGGGTGCCCGAGGGCGTCAATGTCCGCAATGAGTCCATCGCCATCTTCGGCGGCACCGACGTGCGCACCGTCGTGCCCGCGCCGGGCGGGCCGACGGTCGTCGTGAAGGGCCTGGTGCTCTTCGGCGGCGTCGACGTGCAGGGGCCCCGCAAGCGCCGCTGACGTCGACCTTCGGCCAGACGGAGGGCCGTGGAGGATTGTCGGCGCGCGCCCCTAGGGTGGAGGCATGCACGAACCCCACGCCGACGCCCCGAGTGGGAAGCCGCCGCCCACCCCCGCTGCCGCTGCACCGGCGCCGCCGCCGCTGCCGCCGGCGGCGTTCGATCGCGTGGGGCCCCCGGCGACGCCTGCGGTGTTCGCGCCGCCGGCCGACACGTGGCGGCGCATCTCACCGAAGTACGCCACCGTCCGGCGGGTGAGCATGTCGATCACGCTGGGCGTCCTGGCTGCACTGACGGTGGGGGCGGCGTGGTTCTTCTCGCAGCTGTGGTGGGTGGCGGCGATTCCGCTGGCCGTGTTCCTGGTGTGGTGGCTGTGGCTGTGGGTGCGCGCCCGGCGCGTGGTCGCGGCTTACGGCTACGCCGAGCGGGACGCCGACCTGTGCGTCACGAAGGGGTTGTGGTTCAAGGAGCTCATCGTGGTGCCGTTCGGGCGGATGCAGGTGGTGAAGGTGTCGTCGGGTCCCCTGATGCGGGTCTACGGCCTGGCCACCGTGCAGTTGGTGACGGCGTCGGCGCAGACCGACGCCACCATTCCCGGCCTGCCGCTCGACGAGGCCCGCATCTTGCGCGACCGGTTGATCGAGCTGAGCGACGCGAAGGGGTCGGGCCTGTGACTGAGCTGCCCGAGCCGGCGGCGGGGCGCGTCGTCATCGAGGAGCGGATGCACCCGCTCAGCCCGCTGGTGAGCGTGTGGGTGGGCGTCGTGGCCATCGCCTGGTTCGCGTTCAACGAGTTCCTGCAGGGCAGCAAGATCTTCAGCGACCTGTCGCGGTTCGGCGAGAACGTCCCGTGGTATCTGTGGATCGTCCTCGGGGGCGTCCTGGTGTTCCTCGTCTTCTCGTACTGGTCGTGGTGGACGACCAAGTTCGTCATCGACGACACCGAACTGCGCATCGAGAACACCGGCGCGTTCCAGGAGAGCAAACGCATCGCCTTCTCGCGCATCCAGTCGGTCGACATCAGCCAGCCGTTCGCCGCCCGGCTGCTGGGGCTGGCCGAGCTGCGCATCGACGTGGGGGCCGACGCGGGCACGAAGCTGTCCTACCTGTCGCGATCGCGGGCGGGCGAGATCCGCGACTACCTGATGAAGCGCGCCCACGGGCGCAGCGCAACCACGAGCGAACCGTCGGCGGCGGCGTCCGTCTGGAACGACCTGTCGACGGACGATCAGGTGCTGATCCGGCTGACGCCGGGCGAGCTGGCGGCGGCGACCGTGTTGTCGGTCGAGTTCCTGATGACGCTCCTCGTGCTCAGCGTGCCCCTCGTGATCGCCTACGGTTTCGGGCTGCCCGACCTGCTGGTGGGCACGGGTTTCATCCCGATCCTGCTGGCGCTGAGCGGCATCGTGAGCACGCGACTCATCGGGCAGTTCAACTACACCCTGGCGCGCACCGACGCCGGGCTGCGCATCACGCGCGGCTTGTTCACGCTCAAGAGCCAGACCGTGCCGGCCCATCGCGTGCAGGCGATCCGCATCAGCCAGCCGCTGCCCTGGCGGTGGCTCAACCGGGCGCGGCTGGACGTGACGGTGCTCGGCCTCGGGGGCGGCGAGGGCGAGGAGATGACCACGACCATCCTGCTGCCCACCGGGAACCCGCGGCAGGTGCAGGTGGCGCTGGCCGCGGTCTGGCCGGGGCTGCGGCTCGAGGAGCTCACCTTCCAGGGGCCGCCGCGGCAGGCGCGCTGGCTTTCGCCGCTGCAGTTCAGGTGGATGGGGTATGCGCTCGACGACCAGGTCGTGGTGAGCCGTGGCGGCTGGATCATCCGCGCGCAACACATCGTGCCGCACGCGCGGTTGCAGTCTGCGGCGCTCCACCAAGGGCCGCTGCAGCGTCGGCTGGGGCTCGCGACGATCAAGCTGCACACCACCAACCTGCTCGGCACCGAGGCCATCGCGCACATGGCGCAGGACGCCGCCCGCTGGCTCGTCTACACCGAGATGGACCGGGCACGCGCCGCGCGCACCGGCGAACTGATCGACCCCCCGGGGTTGCGGGCCCCGGTCGAGCTGGTCGCCGACGCCACCCCGCCCGACACGCTCTGGACGCCGCCGACAAGCGTCGCAGCGGCCGCTGTCGATGGGGGGAGGATCACGGGAGAGGGCACGGCGTCCGATCTGCCTCGGTAGGCTGACGCGTATGAAGACCCGTTACGCCTTGGGCATCGACATCGGGGGCTCTGGAATCAAGGGAGCCATTGTCGACCTGAAGAAGGGCGAATTCTCCACCGACCGGCTCCGCATCGACACCCCCCAACCTGCGACACCGGAAGCGGTCGCCGATGTGGTGGGTCAGATCGCCGAGCACTTCGCCGACGAGTTGGGCGCCGGCCCCATCGGCGTCACGATTCCGGCGATCGTCCAACACGGCATCACGCGTTCCGCGGCCAACATCGACAAGTCGTGGATCGACGCACCCGCCGAGAAGATCTTCGAGGAGCGCCTCGGCCGCGACATCACGCTCGTCAACGATGCGGACGCCGCCGGCATCGCCGAGGTGCGCTGGGGCGCGGCCGCGAAGCAGCCGGGCCTGGTGATCGTGACCACGCTGGGCACCGGCATCGGCAGCGCGCTGATCTACAACGGGGTGCTGATCCCCAACAGCGAGCTCGGCCACATCGAGATCGACGGCCACGACGCCGAGACGCGGGCGTCGGCGGCGGTGCGCGAGCGCGAGGGCATGACCCACGAGGATTGGGCCACCGAGCGCCTGCAGCGCTACTACGAGACCATCGAGTTCCTGTTCTCCCCCGACCTACTGGTCGTGGGCGGCGGCGTCTCGAAGAAGTCGAAGAAGTTCCTGCCGCTGCTGAAGCTCAAGACGCCGATCGTCCCGGCGAAGCTGCTCAACGCCGCCGGCATCGTCGGTGCCGCCTGGCTCGCTGCTGATCGTCTGAAGAACCCCGACACGCTCATCGACAAGTAGCACCCCGCTCCCCCGCAGGGCCCGAGCCGCCCTGCGGGGCTGCTTGCTGTGCGTGGACGGTCACCGACCCCAGCGAGAGGCCGGGGGTCACATCTGGTTGGGGGCCTCGATGCCCAGCAGGTCCAGCCCGGTGGCGAGGACCTTCTTCACCGTCGCGCACAGCGCCAGCCGGGACGACCGCACCTCGCCCTCGGCCTTCAGCACCGGGCACTGCTCGTAGAACACGCTCATCGCGGTCGCCAACTCGAACAAGTACGTGCACAGCTTGTGGGGCTGCAGGTCGGTCGCGACGGCGTCCACCACCTCGCCGAACCGCGACAACAGCAACGCCAACGCCTGCTCGGCCGGCTCGTCGAGCACGGTCACCGACTCCCAGCCGAGACCCTCCGCCTCGGCCCGCCGCAGGATCTGGTTCGCCCGGGCGTGCGCGTACTGCAGGTAGGGGCCCGTGTCGCCGGTCGTCGCCGTCATCCGCTCGGCGTCGAACACGTAGTCCTTCTGCAACTGGTTCGACAGGTCGGAGTACTTCACCGCCGCCATCGCGATC
>NZ_JARKOT010000017.1 GCF_029977985.1 Propioniciclava sp.
CGCCCCCCCCCCCCCCACTTCTGCTTGTCCTAGCCTCACCACGTCCACGAGCGAGGGGAACCGCCGATGTCGAGTCAGTACCACCGCGTCCTGCTGAAACTGTCCGGCGAGGCGTTCGGGGGTGGCAGCGTGGGCGTCGATCCCGACATCATCGCGGGCATCGCCGGCGAGATCGCCGAGATCGTGGCGGGTGGCGTCCAGGTGGCGGTCGTGACGGGCGGCGGCAACTTCTTCCGCGGCGCCCAGCTGCAGCAGCGTGGCATGGAGCGTCGCCGCGCAGACTACATGGGCATGCTCGGCACGGTCATGAACTGTCTGGCCCTGCAGGACTTCCTCGAGCAGGCCGGCGTGCCGACGCGCGTCCAGACGGCCATCACGATGGGTCAGGTGGCCGAGCCGTACATTCCGCTCCGCGCCGTCCGGCACCTCGACAAGGGCCGCGTCGTGCTCTTCGGCGCCGGCTCGGGCATGCCGTTCTTCTCCACGGACACGGTCGCCGCCCAGCGTGCCCTCGAGATCAAGGCCGACGTGCTGCTCATGAGCAAGAACGGCACCGACGGCGTCTACGACTCCGACCCGCGCACCAACCCGGACGCGCGCCGCTACGACGACCTCAGCTACGACGACTTCCTCGCCCAGAACCTCAAGGTCGCGGACGCCACGGCCATCAGCCTGGCCCGCGACAACGGCCTTCGGATGATCTTCTTCGACCTCGGCGTCCGCGGGAACATCGCGCGCGTCATCGCGGGTGAGAAGATCGGTACGACGGTCCACGCCTGACCACGAAGCGACCCGACCAGAAGGGACCCAACCGATGATCTCCGACATCGCCAGCTCGGCCGAGCACAAGATGAAGGCCACCATCGAGCATGCCAAGGAGGAGTTCGGCTCCATCCGGACCGGCCGCGCCCACCCGGCGATGTTCAACAAGCTGATGGTGGACTACTACGGCGCCCCGACGCCGCTGCAGCAACTCGCCACCTTCCAGGTGCCCGAGGCGCGCGTCGTCCTCATCAGCCCGTTCGACCGGGGCGCCATGCACGGCATCGAGAAGGCCATCCGGGATTCCGACCTCGGCGTGAACCCGGCCAACGACGGGAACGTCATCCGCCTCGTCATGCCGCAGCTCACCGAGGAGCGTCGCAAGGAATACATCAAGCTGGCCCGCCACAAGGCCGAGGAGGCTCGGGTCGCGATCCGCAGCAACCGCCGCCACGCGGTCGACGCGATCAAGAAGCTCGCCAAGGACAAGGAGATCGGCGAGGACGACGCGGTCCGCGCCGAGAAGCAGCTCGACGCCACGACCAAGAAGTACGAGGAGCAGGTCAACGAGCTGCTGAAGGCCAAGGAAGCCGAGCTGCTCGAGGTCTGATGACGACCGAACAGCCGGTGGGGGAGACGGCCGACCAGGTGGCGGCCCCCAAGAAGCGATCGGCCGGGCGGGACCTGCCGGCTGCGATCGCCGTAGGCGTGACGCTCGTCGGGCTCCTCGTCGTCACGCTGGCTTGGTTCCATTGGGGCTTCATCCTGCTCGTGGCGGTGATGCTCAGCCTCGGTGCCGTCGAGGTCTACGTGGCGCTGCGCCGGCTGGGGATGCGGGCGTCGATCCGGCCGATCCTGGTGGGCACGTTCGCCATGACGGTCGGCACGTACGCGGCCGCGACCGGCGTGGGCGGCATCCAGGTGCCGTGGCACTCCGTGCTGTTGGGTTTCCTCGGCGCCACGGTGCTGGCTGCGCTCATCTACCGGCTGTTCCGCGGGCAGGAGCACTATGTCCGGGACGCCGCCGCGAGCGTCTTCATCATCGGTTACGTCGCCCTGCTGGGCTCGTTCACGGCCCTGATCCTGGCGGACAGCCATGGGGCAGCCCGCATGATCACCTTCCTGTTGTGCGTGGTGGCCAACGACACCGGCGGCTACGCGGTCGGCGTCCTGTTCGGGCGGACGCCGCTGGCTCCGAAGCTCAGCCCGAAGAAGACGTGGGAGGGGCTCGGCGGTTCGGCCCTGTTCGCCGTGGTGGTGGGGGTGGCCCTCACGGTGGCGACGCTGCACGCGCCTTGGTGGGTGGGCGCCGTGCTGGGTCTGGTCATCGTCGTGTTCGCGACCGCGGGGGATCTCATTGAGAGCGCCATCAAGCGCGACGTGGGCATCAAGGACATGAGTTCGATCCTGCCCGGCCACGGCGGCATCATGGATCGCCTCGACTCAATGCTCGTCGCCGCCGCGCCTGCCTGGCTGGTCATGTACCTCCTCATTCCGGGCGCCTGAGCGCCGCGCGGTCGCACGGCCGCGGGGGCGGCGTGGGTAGCCTTGTCCGGTGACCGATGGACTGACCGCCGCCGAACGGGCCCGCTCCGACGAGCTCGACGCGCACGCCCGCGCCGGCCGCGTCCTGCCCCTGCAGTTCGACGCGCCGCGGCGCGGCAAGCCACCGCGGCACTGGGCCGACCTCGCCCCTGACGAGCGGCGCGCGGCGGTGACGGACGCCGGCCTGCCGGCGTTCCGGGCGTCCCAGTTCGACAAGCAGTACTACGGGCACGCCAACACCGACCCGACCACGTGGACCGACCTGCCGGCGTCCCTGCGCGGCGACGTCGCGTCCCGCTTCTTTCCGCCGCTGCTGACGCCGGTGCGCGAGCAGACGGCCGACGAGGGCACCACCGTCAAGACCCTGTGGCGCCTGCATGACGGCGCGCTCGTCGAGAGCGTCCTCATGGAGTACGGCGTGCCGGGCAAGCGCTCCTCGGGCAGCGGACGTCACCGGGCCACCCTGTGTGTGTCGAGCCAGGCGGGGTGCGGTATGGCCTGCCCGTTCTGTGCGACCGGCCAAGGGGGTCTGCAGCGCAACCTGTCGACGGCCGAGATCGTGGCGCAGGTGGTGGCGGCCTCGGCGCGCGTGCGGCTCACCAACATCGTGTTCATGGGCATGGGGGAGCCCATGGCGAACTACCGGGCGGTGATGGGAGCCGTGCGCCGCATGGTCGACGACCTCGGCCTGTCGGCTCGCGGCATCACGGTCTCCACGGTGGGGCTCGTGCCGCGGATCGAACAGTTGGCCACCGAAGGTCTTCCGCTCACCCTCGCCGTCAGCCTGCACGCCCCCGATGACGAGTTGCGCGACACGCTCGTGCCGATCAACACCCGCTTTCCGCTGGCGGAGGTGGTCGAGGCTGCGCACGCCTACTTCCGCACGACCGGGCGTCGTGTCTCGATCGAGTACGCCCTCATCCGCGACGTCAACGACCAGGCGTGGCGGGCTGACGCCCTCGCGGACCTCCTCACGGGCGCGGGGCGAGGGGCGCACTGGGTGCACGTGAACCCGATCCCGCTCAACCCGACGCCCGGCTCGAAGTGGACGGCGTCCCGTCGCGGCGACGAGGCCGAGTTCGTGCGCCGCCTCAACGCGCGCGGCATCGCCGCGACTATCCGGGACACCCGGGGCCGGGAGATCGACGGCGCCTGCGGCCAACTGGCCGCCAAGGAGCGCTGAGCGTCGCGGCGGCGTCCTCAGGCGTCGGCGAGCTTCTCGGCGAGGCGCTCGTCGAGGCGCTGCCGGGCGGCGGCGAGCCGCGCCAGCGCGTCGAGCACCACCGGGTGCGGCTGGCGCTCCAACTGGGCGTTGAACAGCTCACCCTTGGACTCCATCACCATGAGCCGCGCGTAGTAGAGGCGGTCTTCGGCGAGGTGGGCGAGCACGACGAGTCCGGTGAGCAGCGGGTGGTTCATGGTGACGTTCATGCCCCGGTCGCGTCCGTGTTCGAGTTCCACCGCGAGGGCGTAGCTCCACTCCCAGCTGTGCCCATAGGTCTTCGCGTGGCGGAACTGCGTGCCGGGCAAGAAGTCGTTGAGGACGAGCTCAGCGGGCTTGCCGTTGTTCGTCGGCGCCAACAAGCCCTTGCTCAACAGTCCCTTGACGACGTCGAGGATCTTCACCCCTCAGCCTCGGGAACGGCGTTGACCCCGTAGGTGGGTCCGTCGGGGCGATCTCGTCGATCGACAGCATCGCCCAGTTGCGATCGATTCCGAGCGCTGAGCAGAACGCCCCGACGGCGTCGCGGGTGAGGAAGTCGAGCACCACGTCTTCGCCGTCGGCGAACGCATTGACGCGGGCGATGACGTAGCGAGCGAGGGCGTGGACGTCGGCGCGGGTGTCGACGGCGTCGGTGAAGGTTGCAGGCATACCGGTTCTCCCTCGGACGTGTGTGACCGCAGCTTGGCAGGATCCGGGTGCGCGAATAACCCTGCGTGAGGGCAGCCTTCGCTTGGTCGGTCAGGGGGTCGGCCGGGCGATTTCGCCCCAGACGATCTGCATGTGCGCGCGCGAGTGTCGCTCGGCGGCGTCCCCGTCGCCTGCGATGATCGCCTGCGCGACCAGCACGTGGTCCTCGAGCGTGCCCTCCACCGGAACGGCCGGTGCCAGCCCCAGGTTGACGCGACCGCGCAGCACCTCATGGACGGGCGTGCGCAGGGCCAGCAGGTGGGCGTTCCCGGACGCCGCCAGCAGCTGGCCGTGGAACGCCAGATCGGCGTCCAGGAACTCCTGGCTGGCGCCGAGGCCCTGCCGGCCGAGCCGGAGGAGGGTTTCGGCTTGGCGGAGCAGGTCGGCGCGCTGCGTGGGCGTGGCCCGTCGGGCCGCCAGCCGCGCAGCCAAGGGTTCGACCCCGACGCGCAGTTCCATGAGGTCTTCGAGCTGCTGCTGGCGGAAGGGACCGGCGAGGTTCCAGGTGATGAGCTGGGGGTCGAAGGCGTCCCACTCCTCACGGGGGAGCACGGTGATGCCGACGCGCCGGCGGGACTGCAGCATGTTGATGCTCTCCAGCACCCGCACCGCTTCGCGGACGGCCGTGCGCGAGGCGTCGTACTGGGTCTCGAGATCGGCGAGGGTGAACACGGTGCCGGGTGGGATGTCGCCGGCGGCCAGCCGTCTGCCCAGGTCGTGGAGCAGGTCGCCGTGCACACCTGCGCTCATGGGGACCCCTTCGTTGGCGTTGGTACTACCATACTCTCCCGATAAGTAGTACCTTTGCTGTCATCCTCCCGGACAACCACCCGTCCGGCACCATCGAGTTCAACGGAGAATCACATGGAAGACTGGACGCAGACCCTCGGCGCCGGGCCGCTGCTCGCGATCGCCGCGGCCGCCGTCGCGCTCATCCTGTTCCTCGTCATCAAGGTCAGGCTGCACGCATTCCTCGTCCTCATCATCGTGTCGCTGCTCACGGCGATCGCGACCGGCATCCCCACGGACAAGGTCGTCACGACGCTCGTCAACGGCTTCGGCTCCACGCTCGGCTCGGTCGCCCTCCTCATCGGTCTGGGCGCCATCATCGGCCGGCTGGTCGAGTCCTCGGGCGGCGCGCGCGTGGTGGCCGACAAGATGGTCGCGATCTTCGGCGAGAAGAGGGCGGCGTTCGCGCTCGGCCTCACCTCGCTGATCCTCGGCTTCCCGATCTTCTTCGACGCCGGCCTGGTCGTCATGCTGCCGATCATCTTCGCTGTCGCCCGGCGCATGGGCGGCAAGAACCTGCTGCTCTACGGCATCACCGGCGCGGCCGCGTTCTCCGTCATGCACGTCTTCCTGCCCCCGCACCCCGGCCCGGTCTCGGCCTCGGAGTTCTTCGGCGCCAACCTCGGCATCGTTCTGCTCGTCGGCATCGTCGTCGCCGTCCCGACCTGGTACCTGTCGGGCTACCTGTGGGCCAAGTTCATCAACAAGCGCGTGCCGCTCATGGTGCCCGCGCTGTTCGGCGCGAAGGACGACGACCAGCCCCAGAACCCGCCCCAGGTCGGCACCGTCGTCCTCGTGCTCCTGCTGCCGCTCGTGCTCATCTTCATGAACACCGGCCTCGGCGCACTCGCGTCGGTCGGCACCGTGGACAAGAACGCCCAGTGGGTCAAGACGCTCACCCTCATCGGCACCTCGCCCGTCGCCCTCCTCATCACCGCGCTCGTCGCGCTCCTCGTCCTCGGGAAGTTCCGCGGCGAGACCGGCAGCGCGCTGGAGAAGCTCGTCGACGGCACGCTGGGCACCGTCGCCTCCGTCATCCTCATCACCGGCGCCGGCGGCATGTTCGGCGGCGTGCTGCGCGCCTCCGGCATCGGCGACGCCCTCGCCGCCACGCTCGACGGCTGGGGCATGCCCGTCATCTTCGCCGCCTACGTCATCGCCGTGGTGCTCCGTGTCGCTCAGGGTTCGGCGACCGTCGCCCTCGTGACCACGGCCGGCCTGCTCGCCCCGGCGGTCACCGCCGGCGGGTTCGGCGCCGTCGACCTCGCGGCCATCACGCTCGCGGCGGCGGCCGGTTCGGTGTTCGCCAGCCACGTGAACGACTCCGGCTTCTGGCTCGTCGGCCGCCTCATGGACATGGACGTCAAGACGACCCTCAAGACGTGGACCGTCCAGCAGGCGCTCGAGTCGGTCATCGGCTTCGTGATCGTGCTCGCCATCTACTTCATGTTCTAGGAGCGGCCATGGATCTCTTCGACCTCTCCGGCAAACTCGCCCTCGTCACCGGCTCCTCCCGCGGCCTCGGGCTCTCCCTCGCCACCGCCTTGGCCACCGCCGGGGCGCGGGTCATCCTGCACGGGCGCGACGAGGCCGCCCTTGCGGGGGCGCAGGCGCAAGTGAGCGACGCCGGCGGCGTCCGGCCCGCCGTTGCCCGGTTCGACGTGACGGACGCCAGTGCCGTCGAACAGGGCGTGACGGAGCTCGTCACCGCCCACGGCGTCCCCGACATCCTCGTCAACAACGCTGGTGTGCAGCGCCGCGCGCCGTTCACCGAGTTCGCGGTCGCCGACTGGGACGCGGTCATCGCCAGCAACCTCTCGGGCGTCTTCTATGTGTCCCGATTCGTCACGCCCGGCATGGCGGAACGCGGCTCCGGCAAGGTCATCAACATCGGGTCGGTGCAGGCACGGCTGGCCCGGCAGACCATCGCGCCGTACTCGGCGTCCAAGGGCGGCGTCGCGCTGCTCACCCAGGGCATGGCGGCCGACCTGGCCCGCTTCAACATCCAGGTGAACGCCCTGTCGCCCGGCTACTTCGCCACAGAGATGAACCGTGCTCTCGTGGAGGACGAGGTCTTCAACGCCTGGGTCACCGCCCGGACGCCCGCCCAACGCTGGGGGCGGTTCGAGGAACTGTGGGGCACGCTCATCTACTTGGCCTCGGACGCCTCCGCGTTCGTCTCCGGCCAGAACATCTTCGTCGACGGCGGCATGACCGCCGTCGTGTGAGGGAGGATCGACCATGCGCGCTGCGTACATCGACAGCAAGGAAAGCCTTGAGGTGAGGACCGTTCCCGACCCCGAGCCGGGGCCTGGGGAGGTCCTCGTCCGCGTCGCTGCCGTGGGGATCTGCGGCTCCGATCTGCACTACTACTTCGAGGGAGCCAACGGTGAGTACGTCGTCCGGGAGCCACTGGTGCCCGGCCACGAGCTGTCCGGCACGATCGCGTCCGACGCGTCGGGCCGGTTCGCGCCCGGCACACCCGTGACGGTGCACCCGGCCCGCTTCGGCACGCCCGAGCCGGGCATCGAGGACGAGCCGCACCTGTGGCCCGGCGGCTCCTACTTGGGCAGTGCCTCCACGTGGCCCCACACCCAGGGGGCCATGAGCGAGCTGCTCGTCGTCCGTGCCGACATGATCCGGCCGCTGCCGGCGCAGTTGCCCGTTCAGCGGGCCGCTCTCGCCGAGCCGCTGTCGGTCGGTCTGCACGCGGTGAACCGTGCGGGTGACGTGGCCGGACGCCGCGTCCTCGTCTCCGGAGCCGGTCCGATCGGGCTGCTGGCTCTGGTCGCCGCCCGGGCACGTGGTGCCGCCGAGGTGGTTGTCGCCGACGTGCTCGCCGAGCCGCTCGCGCTCGCCACGCGCCTCGGCGCCGCCCGCACGGTCCAGCTGGGCGTCGACGAGCTGCCAGCGCACGCCTTCGACGTCGTCCTGGAATGCTCGGGCGCTCCTGCCGCGATCTCGGCCGCCGGGGTCGCCGTCCGGCGGGCGGGCACCGTCGTGCAGGTCGGCATGGTGCCCAACGAGCCGCGCGGCATCAACCTGGCGCCCTACATCTCGAAGGAGGTGACGCTGCGCGGCACCTTCCGTTTCCACGACGAGATCGAGGACGCCGTCGCGCTGCTCGCCGCCGACCCGGGCATCGAGGCGGTCATCACCCACACCTATCCCCTGGATGAGGCGGTCGCCGCCTTCGAAGTCGCGCGCGACTCCCGCGCGTCGAGCAAGGTCGTCGTCCTTCTCGACCCGGCCGCCGGGTAGGGGAGGGGCCGTGAGCGCGGACATCGTCATCGGCGTCGACCTGGGCACCACCGCGACCAAGGCCGTCGCCTTCTCGGCGGCCGGCGAGGAGGTGGCGTCCGCCGCGCGCGGTTACCCGCTCGCGGAGCCGCATCCCGGCCATGCCGTCCAGGACCCGCATCTCATCTGGGACGCCGTGCTCGCCACCGTCCGCGAGGTGGCGGAAGCGGTGGGTGCGGCGCGGGTCGCGGGGCTCTCGTTCTCGACTGCGATGCACAGCGTCCTCGGGTTGGACGCCGCCCTGGCCCCCCTGACCGCTGTCGTCACGTGGGCGGACACGCGAGCCGCCGCCCAGGCGGAGCGGCTGCGGGCCTCGGCCGGCGGGCTGGCCCTGCACCGGCGCACCGGGACGCCGATCCACCCCATGTCGCCGCTCACCAAGCTCATGTGGTTCCGCGAGCAGGAGCCCGAGCTGCGCCGCCGCGTCGCCCACTGGGTCGGGCACAAGGACTGGATCCTTCACCGTCTCACCGGCGAGCTGGTCACCGAGCACTCGTCCGCGTCGGGCTCGGGGCTCATGGACATCCATCGGCTCGCCTGGGACGACGAGGCCCTCGCCCTCGCCGGCCTGCGGCCCGGTCAGCTTCCGTACCTCGTCCCCACCCGGCACGTGGTCGGCGGTCTCACCCCGGACGCCGCCGCCGCGACCGGTCTGCCCGCCGGAACGCCGGTGGTGGCGGGCGCGGGCGACGGCCCACTCGCCAACCTGGGGGTCGGGGCGGTGCGTCCCGGCGTCGCGGCGTGTTCGATCGGCACGAGCGGCGCCCTCCGCGTCGCGGTGGAACGCCCCGCGGTCGACCCGGGCGGCGGCGTCTTCTGCTATGCGCTGACCGAGGACCGCTGGGTCATCGGCGGCGCGATCAACAACGGCGGCGTCACCCTCGACTGGGTCCGTGCGCAGATCGCCGAGGATCCGGAGGTGTCGGCCTCCGACCTGCTCGATCTGGCGGCGTCCGTTCCCGCCGGCTCGGGCGGGCTGCTCATGCTGCCCTACCTGCTCAGCGAGCGTGCCCCGCACTGGAGCAGCGTCGCCCGGGGCGCCTACGTCGGGCTCACCCGAAGTCACCGCCGCGAACACCTCGCACGGGCGGCCGTCGAGGGGGTCTGCCTGCAACTGGCCCTCGTCCTCCGATCCATGCGGGCCGCCGGCCTCGAGATCGGCGAGATCCGCGCGACCGGCGGCGTCATGCAGCACCCCTTGTGGCAGCACACGCTGGCGAACGCGTTCGGACGCCCCATCTCCCTGCTGGAGGGCCAGCAGGGCTCCGGGTTCGGCGCGGCCCTGCTCGGCATGGACGCCCTCGGCCTCGTCGAGTCCGTCGAGGTGGCCGCCGCCCTCCTTCCGGTCGCTGACGTGGTCGCGCCCAACCCACGCGAGGCGGCCGTCTACGAGGCCCTTCTGCCGGTTTTCGACGAGCTCTACGACGCCCTGCTGGGCACCAACCAGCGGCTGCGCCGGCTCGCCGCGCACCTGCCGTTGGCGGCGGCGTCAGACTGACACGGCGACCGGCTCGAGGATCTCCAGGGCCTCGTCCATCGAGTCCACCAGGTGGACGTGGGCTTCCATGAGCCGCCCGGAGGCGAGCGCCGCCACGAGCGGCCACGCCGGCAGCTCCCGCTGCCAGTAGTCGCGGCCGACGAGAATCATCGGCATCACAGCGTCGGACCTGCTGGCGTAGTAGTTGCGCGTGAGTGCCTGGAAGATCTCCTGCGTCGTGCCCGCCCGGCCGGGCACGTAGATGACTCCGGCGCCGCACAACCGCAGCAGGATGTCCTCGCGGAGCGCGTTGTCGAAGTACTTCGAGATGCCCGTGCCGAACACGTTGGGCGGCTCGTGGCCGTAGAACCACGTGGGCACGCCGACGTTGGGCCGACTGCAGTCCCAGCGGCGCTTCACCTCGAACGCCGCGCGGACCCAGACCCCCACGTCCGGCGTGAACGACGGGACCGCGGCGAGGTGCGCACAGGCGGCGTCCACATCGGCCGCCGAGCCGCGCAGGGACGCGCCGAGGTTGGCCGCCTCCATCGCGCCCGGGCCGCCCCCGGTGAGGACGAGATGGCCGGCCTCGGCGAGACGCCGGCCGAGGTGGGCGGTCTCGGCGAACTCGGGCGTGCCGCGGCCGACCGTGTGGCCGCCCATGACGCCGATCGCGGCGCGTGGGTCGGGGACGAGATCGTTCAAAGCGTCGGTCATGAAGTGGTCGTGGAGGGCCTGCGCGACCCCCGCGTCCAAGAGGCGCGATCGCTCGCGCAGCGTCCAGGCGTACACGACGGCGTCTTTCGTGTGGGCGTAGCCGTCGGTCTCGAGGCCGGCGTAGAGGTCCTCGGCGGCGTAGAGCGACGGGCGGTAGGCATCGAACGGCACCTGGGGCAGCCGGGGGAACACGGTGGCGCCGCGCTCGGCCAAAGCGGTGGCGTCCCGGTGCTTCAGCCGGCAGCCGAGGAAGAACGAGTTGTGCACCTCGACGCGGCCCAGCACCTCGCCGCGGCCGCGCAGGTCCATCGCCTTGACGATGGCGCCCGCCAGCGTGCCGTTCGCCCGGATGTGGGCGTCGAAGGCTGCCAGCGACTCGATCTCGGCGCGCATGGTGAGAGACTAGCTCCCGTGCGCGACGTCGTGATCCTAGGCAGCACCGGCTCCATCGGCACCCAGGCCCTGGACGTCGTCCGCGCCAACCCCGGCCGCTTCCGCGTCCGCGCGCTCACCGCCGGGACCAACGTCGCGCTGGTCGCCGAGCAGGTGGCCGAGTTCGGGCCGGACGTCGTCGCCCTCAGCACGGACGCCGCGGCCGACGCCCTGCGCTCCACGCTCGGCCCCGACGGGCCGACGGTGTGGGGGAGCGGTGGCAACGATCGCGCCGCGGCGCTGGAGTGCGACGTGGTGCTCAACGCGATCACGGGTGCCGCGGGGCTCACACCCACGCTCGCCGCGCTCGCCGCGGGCACCACGCTCGCCCTGGCCAACAAGGAGTCCCTCGTCATCGGCGGCCGGCTCGTCACGGACGCCGCCGCTCCCGGCCAACTCGTGGCCGTCGACTCGGAGCACTCCGCGTTCGCGCAGGCGCTGCGAGCCGGGCGCAGCAGCGAGGTGCGACGGCTGATCCTGACGGCCTCCGGCGGGCCGTTCCGCGGCCGCAGCCGCGCGGAGCTGGCCGACGTCACGCCCGCCCAAGCGCTCGCACACCCGACCTGGACCATGGGCCGGGTCATCACGATCAACTCCGCGACGCTCGTCAACAAGGGGCTCGAACTCATCGAAGCCGCCCTCCTCTACGGTGTAGACTACGACGCGATCACCGTCGTGGTTCACCCCACCTCCGACGTCCACTCGATGGTCGAGTTCGTCGACGGGTCGACCATCGCCCAGGCGAGCCCGCCCGACATGCGCCTGCCCATCGCCCTCGGCCTGGCGTGGCCCGAGCGGGTCGCGAGGGCGGCGTCCGCCTACGACTGGGGCGTCGCGCGGGACTGGCACTTCGAGCCGCTCGATTCCGACGCCTTCGGTGCGGTCGAACTGGCCCGCCGCTGCGGCAAGGCCGCCGGAACGGCGCCGGCGGTGTTCAACGCCGCCAACGAGGTGTGCGTGGACGCCTTCTGCGCCGGCTCGCTGGGCTTCTTGGGGATCGTGGATACCGTGGAGGCCGTGGTTGCAGAACACCTGGCGTCGGGCTTCGTCGCCGACACAGAGCTGAGCGTCGACGCCGTCCTCGCCGCCGACGCGTGGGCCCGAGCGCGGGCCGCCGAGCTGGCGGGGGGCGTCCGATGACCCTGGTCGTCACCATCGTGTTCGCCCTCGCGTTCTTCGCGTTGCTGCTGGTCTCCATCGCCCTGCACGAGATCGGCCACATGGTGCCGGCGAAGCTGTTCGGGGTGAAGGTGCCGCGCTACTTCGTCGGTTTCGGCCCGACGCTGTGGTCGACCCGGCGCGGGGCGACCGAGTACGGGCTGAAGTGGATCCCGCTGGGGGGGTTCGTGCAGTTGCTGGGGATGTACCCGCCGCGGCGCCCGGACGCGA
>NZ_JARKOT010000020.1 GCF_029977985.1 Propioniciclava sp.
CTGCCCGAGATGGGCTTCACCCTCGGCGGCCTCGCCGAGATGGACGACGACGACACCCGGCTCCTGCTCGCCGTCGACGCCGAGGGCACCGTGCAGGCCGTCACCTCGTGGATGCCGATCCACCGCGACGGCACGGTCGTCGGCCTCACCCTCGACGTGATGCGCCGCCGCGAGGAGGGCTTCCGCCCCGCCATGGAGTTCCTCATCGCCCGCGCCGCCCTCGACGCGCAGGCCGAGGGACTCGAGGTGTTGTCGCTCTCCGGCGCGCCGTTGGCCCGCAGCGGCCAGATCGCCGACGACCTCGACCTCGTCCCCTCCTCCAACCTGCTCGACCCGGTGCTCGAGGTTCTCGGCACCCTGCTCGAGCCGGTCTACGGCTTCCGGTCGCTGCTCGCGTTCAAGGCGAAGTTCGCCCCCCGCTTCGTCCCGCTCTACCTCGCCGTCCCCGACATCGTGGACGCGCCCACGGTGGGCCTGGCCATCGCCCGCGCCTACCTGCCCGGCCTCGGCGCGGCGGATGCCGCCCGGTTCGCCCAGAAGCTGGTGCGCAGTGAATGAGCTGTTCGCCGCCGTCCCCCTCCTCGCGCCGTGGGTGTTGCCGGTGGCCTACGCGCTGGCGGCAGTGGTCGTCGGACTGCTCTGGCTCACCCGCACGCGTCGTCTGACCTGGCCGCGCCAGGTCGCTCTGGTCATCGCGGCCGGTGCGGTCGGCGTCCTGGCCTGGCTGGCGGTGGACGTGTGGTGGCACCCCGTGGCCGACGGCATCGGCCGCTACGTGTGGGCGTGGGTGGCTGTGATCGCGCTGGTCGTGCTGCAGGTGGTCACCAGGCGCGGCCCCCGGCGAGCCCGGTTCTCCCTCGGACGCCGCGCGGGCGCCGTGGGTGCCGGATTGGCGGCGACCATCGGCGTCCTCGTCGCCGCACTGTTGGCGGTCAACGCGCACTTCGGCGCCTACCCGACGCTGTCGGCTGCGCTCGGCCTCGGCATCGAGACGACAACGCTGGATGCCGTGGCGACCGCGGACCCGGCGAATGGGCGCCCGGCGGGTCCGCTCGTGGACTCGTGGACGCCACCCCTCGGCATGCCCGCTGCAGGACAGATCGTCACCGCCGACATCCCGGCCAGCGACCCGAACTTCACGCCGCGCACGGCCTACGTCTACCTGCCGCCTGCCTACCTCACGGAGAGCCGACCTGTGCTGCCGGTCCTCGTCCTGCTGTCGGGTCAGCCGGGTGAGCCGCGCGACTGGCTGACCGCTGGCTCACTGCAGAAGAGCGTGGACGCCTACGCCCAGGCCCACGACGGACTGGCGCCGGTCATCGTCATCCCCGACCCGCTGGGCGCCTCGACGGCGAACCCGTTGTGCAGCGACGCCTACCAGGGCAACGTGGCCACCTACGTACAGACCGACGTGCCCGCGTGGATCGACCGCAACCTCCAGGTCGACCCCGACCGGAACCGGTGGGCCATCGCCGGGCTGTCCAACGGGGCGACATGCGCCCTCCAAGTGGTCACCCGCGCGCCGACGCTGTTTCGGACCTTTCTCTCGATGTCGGGCGAAGCACACCCGACACTGGGCTCGGAGGAAGCCACCATCGAGCAGGCGTTCGGGGGCGACCAGGCTGCCTACGCGGCGAACGACCCGCTGAGCCTGCTGGCGAAGAACCGGTATGAGGGCATCACAGGCCTGTTCTCCGTCGGTGCCGACGACGCCGAGTACCGGCCCCAGATGGAGCAGGTGGAGGCTGCGGCGGCGGCGTCCGGAATGACCGTCGAGACCCGGACCTACCCCGGCGGGCACGGCTGGAACGTCTGGTCGGCGGCCCTGGCCGACCAAGTCGGCTGGCTCGGCGACCGGCTCGGCATCACCGCCTGAGTCTGCACGTCTTACCGTCTCCTGCTACCGGACGGCGGCGCGGGCCCTCACTGGAAGATCCGGGTCGGCAGACCAGCCCGGATCTTCCAGTGAGCCCGGCTCACCCGCGCCGACGACCTGCGCCAGCCGCACCGCGGACGGGACCCGCGCGGTGCCGCCAGGCCGGTGTCGCCGAGCAGCCCGCGGCAACCGGGTGCCCCGTGGCTCGTGCGGCGGCACCACCACCCACTACGGTTGATCGGTGAGCGAGACCGAATCCCTGCCCGAGACCACCCTGACGTTCGACGACCTCGGCCTGGATGCGAAGATCCTCGCCGCGCTAGCCGACCTCGGCTACGAGGCCCCGTCGCCCATTCAGGCGGACACGATTCCGGCGCTCCTGGCCGGCCGCGACGTCATGGGCCTCGCCCAGACCGGCACCGGCAAGACGGCGGCGTTCGCGCTGCCCATCCTGCAGCGGCTCGACCACAAGCAGAAGCGCCCGCAGGCTCTCGTGCTCGCGCC
>NZ_JARKOT010000027.1 GCF_029977985.1 Propioniciclava sp.
CCGCAAGAAGGCCAGGCGTCGCCGCTCGCCGCCGGAGAGGTCGCCCACGCGCGTCGTGAGCCGGTCGCCGGTGAAGCCGAAGTCGGCCAGCAATTGCGTGGCGGTGATGTCGCGCCCGGTCGCCAGCCGCGTCTCGCGGACCAGCTGTTGCACCGAATCCAGCACGCGGTCGCGAGGGTCCAGCGCGCCGGGGCCGGCGGCGTCCAGCGCTTGGCTCAGGTGCCCCAGCCGCAGCGTCTTCCCTTGCCGCACCCGCCCTGTCGTGGGCGCCTGCTCGTGCGCGAGCACGCGCAGCAGCGTCGACTTGCCCGACCCGTTGACGCCGACGAGGCCGATCCGGTCGCCCGGACCGATGGACCAGTCCAGTGGGCCGAACAGCGTGCGCTCGTCGTCGGCGGCCGGCACCCTGACGCTGACGCCGTGCAGGTCGAACACGTCCTTGCCGAGACGCGTCACGGCGAACTGCTGCAGTTGGAGCTTGTCGCGCGGGGCGGGCACGTCGGCGATGAGGGCGTTGGCGGCCTCGATGCGGAACCGTGGCTTCGAGGTGCGTGCGGGCGCCCCGCGGCGCAGCCAAGCCAGCTCCTTGCGGGCCAGGTTCTGCCGCCGCGCCTCGGTCGCAGCGGCTTGCCGCTGCCGTTCGACCCGCGCGAGCACCCAGGCGGCATAGCCGCCGTCGTAGGCGTCCACCTGCGCGTCGTGCACCTCCCAGACGCGCGTGCAGACGGCGTCGAGGAACCAGCGGTCGTGGCTCACGATGGCAATCGCGACGCCCCTGTCGCGCAGTTCGGCGAGGTGAGCGGCCAGCCAGGCGACGGCCTCCACGTCGAGATGGTTGGTGGGTTCGTCGAGGACGATGAGGTCGTGGTGGCCCAGCATGAGGGCCACGAGCGCCACGCGCCGCCGCTCACCGCCCGACAGGGTGCCGGTTTCGGCGTCGAGCGGGATGTCCGCGAGCAGATGCTCCACGACGGTGCGGCTCAGCGCGTCGGCGGCCCACACGTGGTCAGGCTGGCCGCCGACGATCACATCGCGCACGGACGCCGCCGGTGCGAACTCCTCCGTCTGCGCCAGGTGGCCGATCGACGCCGGCGCGGCCCGGATCACCTGGCCGGCGTCGGGTTCGACCGTCCCCACGAGGATGCCCAGCAGCGTGGACTTGCCGTCCCCGTTGCGGCCGACGACGCCGACGACTTCGCCGGCGGCGAGGCCGAGCGAGACCTCGTCGAGGAGGGTGCGCGTGCCGTACGCCTTGCTGATGCGCTCGGCGTTGAC
>NZ_JARKOT010000038.1 GCF_029977985.1 Propioniciclava sp.
GAGGTGGGGGAGAAGGTCGCCGGGTTGGTCAACGCGGTCTTGCGCAAGGTGTCGGCCCGAGACCTGGCGGGTTGGGTGGACCTGCTCAGCGCCGGTCTGGACCCCCTCGACGCGCTCGCCCTGCGCACCCACCACCCGCGCTGGATCGTCGACGCCTACATCGAGCGCCTCGGCGACGAGGCCGAGGCGGCGCTCGCGGCCGACAACGTCGCCCCCGTGACCCATCTCGTCGTCCGGCCGGGCCTGGCAGAAGTCGCCGAGCTCGACGGGACACCCTTGCCGCACAGCCCGTTCGGGGTGGCGCGGCCGGGCAACCCCGGGGACGTGCCGGCCGTCCGCGAGGGTCGCGCCGGCGTCCAGGACGAGGGCAGCCAACTCGTCGCCTGGGCCCTGGCCCGGCAGGACGCCGCCGCGGCCGGCCCCTGGCTCGACCTGTGCGCCGGACCGGGCGGCAAGGCCGCCCTGCTCGCAGGCCTGGCCCGGTCGGCAGGGACCCGGCTGCTGGCGTCAGAACTGCAGCCGCACCGCGCCCAACTCGTGGCCCAGGCGCTGCGGGCCTATCCCGATCCCCACCGGCCCGCCGTCGTGGCTGCCGATGGCACCCGGCCCGCGTGGCCCCCGGGGGTCTTCGCGAAGGTCATGGCCGACGTGCCCTGCACCGGGCTGGGGGCTCTGCGGCGGCGTCCGGAGGCGCGCTGGCGACGCACCCCGGCCGATCTGGCCGCGCTCGTCCCGTTGCAGCGGGCGCTGCTGCACTCCGCGCTGGACGCCGCCGCCCCCGGCGGGGTCGTCGCCTACGTCACCTGCTCGCCCCACCGCGCCGAGACCCGCGACGTCGTGGCCGCCGTGCTGGCCGAGCGCCCCGACGCCAGCCTGTTGGACGCCCCGGCCACGCTCGCCGAGGTGGCGGCTGCGGCCGACGGGCCGTACCTCCAACTGTGGGGGCACCGGCACGGCACCGACGCGATGTTCCTCGCCCTCATGCGACGAAATGGCAACAGAACCCCTCGTGGGCGGTGATTTCCGGGCGTAGCCCCTAGAGTTGCCCCGCTCTCGTTCACTTTCAGAAAGGGGTCGACCCCATGGCGGACAGCATCGTCGGCTGGCTCAACGAACAGCTCACCTGGGTTCTGGTCTTCACCCTGTCCGGCGCCGGCCTGATCTTCACCGTGCTGACCCGCGGCGTCCAGTTCCGGCTCTTTGGCACCATGTGGAAGACGATCTTTTCCTCGCGCAGCAACCAGGGCGAGGGCATCTCGAGCTTCCAGGCGTTCGCCGTGTCGCTGGCCTCGCGCGTCGGCACGGGCAACATCGTCGGCGTCGCGATCGCGCTCACCCTCGGCGGCCCGGGGGCCATCTTCTGGATGTGGGTCATGGCGCTGCTCGGCATGGCCACCGCGTTCGTCGAGGCCACGCTGGCGCAGTTGTACAAGATCCGCCACGGCGACGACCACACCTTCCGCGGCGGCCCCGCCTACTACATCACCCGGGGTCTCGGCATCCACTGGCTGGGCAGCGTGTTCGCCGCCTGCCTCATCTTCACGTTCGGCTTCTCGTTCAACATGGTGCAGGCCAACACGATCGCGGGGGTCGTCGAGGGCACTTGGGGTGTCCCGCCGCTGTGGACCGCCATCGGCCTCGCGGTGCTCACCGCCGCGATCGTGTTCGGCGGCATCAAGTCCGTGGCGCGCGTGACCGAGTGGATGGCGCCGATCATGGCCGGCGTCTACGTGCTGTTGGCCCTGTTCGTGCTCGTGGTCCGGGCCCCCGACATCCCCGGCGCGCTGACGCGGATCTTCGCGGGGGCCTTCGGCTTCGAGGAGCTGGCGGGTGGCGTCACCGGCGGCATGCTCGCGGCCCTGCTCAACGGCGTGAAGCGCGGCATGTTCTCCAACGAGGCCGGCATGGGTTCGGCGCCCAACGCGGCGGCGACGGCCAACGCGAGCCACCCCGTGCAGCAGGGCCTGATCCAGTCGGCCGGCGTGTTCGTCGACACCATCATGGTCTGCACCGCGACGGCCCTCATGATCCTATTGTCCAGCCCCGACGTCTACACCCCGGGCGTCACCTCGCGTGACGTGGCCGCCACCCTCACCCAGACGGCGCTGTCGTCCGAGTTGGGCGGCTGGGTGATGCCGGTCATGGCGATCCTGATCTTCGTGTTCGCCTTCAGTTCGGTGCTGGGCAACTACACCTACGCCGAGGTCAACCAGGACTTCCTCGGGGGTGGGCACGTCGGCAACCTCGTCATGCGCCTCCTCGTCGTGGTGGCCACGTTCTGGGGTTCGGTGCAGTCGCTCGGCTTCGTGTGGTCCCTCGCCGACGTGGCGATGAGCATCATGGCCGTCATCAACCTGTTCGCCCTCGCGCTGTTGGGCAAGCGGGCCGTCGCCGTTCTGAAGGACTTCCAGGCGCAGCAGGGCATCCCGCCCATGGAGCGCACCCTGTACCTGCCCGAGGGGTCCGAGATGGACCTCGCGGTGCCCGGCGACCTCTGGACCACCGAGGTCGGCGACCGCGCCTGAGACCCCGGCGGGCGCAGGGGATCGCTAGGGTGACCACTGTGTCTACGCGCATCCACCCGAGCGTCCTCAACGCCGACCTCGCCCGGCTGGACGCCGAGATCGCTCGCATCCCCAGCGCGGCCGGTGTCCACCTGGACGTGATGGACAACCACTTCGTCCCCAACCTCACGTTCGGCCTGCCCGTGGTGGAGTGCGTGCGGGCCGCCCACCCGGACGCGTTCCTCGACCTCCACCTGATGATCGAGCAGGCCGATCGGTGGGCGCCGTCCTACGCGGAGGCCGGCTGCCAGTCGGTCACCTTCCACCTCGAGGCGTCCCAGGCACCCGTGCGGACGGCGCGCGCCATCCGATCGGCCGGGGCGCGGGCGGCGATCGGGCTGCGCCCCCAGACGCCCGTGGAGCCGCTTCGCGACCTGCTCGCCGAGTTCGACATGGTGCTCCTCATGACGGTCGATCCCGGCTTCGGGGGCCAGCCGTTCCTCGACGCGATGCTGCCCAAGATCCGCCGGACCCGCGAACTGGTGGCGGCATCCGGCCGACAGATCTGGATCCAGGTCGACGGCGGCATCGGTCCCGCCACCATCGAGCGGTGCGTGGACGCCGGCGCCGACGTCTTCGTCGCGGGCTCGGCCGTGTTCTCGGCTGCCGACCCGGATGCCATGGTTCGCAGCCTCGCCGACCTCGCGGAGTCCCGATGCGCGCACTGAGCCGGGAGGCGGCGTCCGATCGTAGCCGCACGCCCCTGCGCACGCGCACGCCGGCGGGCGAGCCCGCGACCTACCGTCACCTCGCGCAGGTCGTGCGGGTCGCGCTGCGCCTGTTCACCCGTGAGGAGTGGGACGCCGCCGCGCAGCTTCCCCCGGCGGGTCAGCCCGTGATCGTCGCGGCCAACCACGTGAGCTACGTCGATGTGGTGGCGGTGGGCCGTTACCTGATCTGGTCGGGCCGCTGGCCCCGTTATCTCGGCAAGGCGGAACTGTGGAAGGTCTTCCCGATCGGTTGGCTCGGCCGCCGCTGCCGTCAGATCCCCGTGGAGCGCAACACCGTGCGCGCCAAGGACGCCCTCGTCCACGCGCGCGCGGCGCTGGAGCGGGGCGAGTGCATCGTGATCTACCCCGAGGGCGGCCGCACCCACGACCCGGATCTCTGGCCCCAGCAGGGACGCACCGGTGTCGCGCGGCTGGCGCTGGCCACCGGCGCGCCGGTCATCCCGGTCGCCCACTGGGGCACCCACCGCGTCATGCCGGGCCGCACGCTCACCTTCCCCCGCCCCGGGCAGCGCATCCAGATCGTCATGGGCGACCCCGTACCGCTCGGTGACCTGGCCGGGCGCGACGAGGACGCAGCCGCCCTCCGCGAAGCGACCACGCGGATCATGGACGCCGTGACGACCCTGGTGGAGCAGCTGCGGGGGGAGCGGCGTCCGGGCGCCGTGTGGGATCCACGCGTGGGCGCCCGCGTGCCGCGGACCGCGCCACCCACCGCACCTTCGGAGGCTGACAAGGGGTGACAACGACCGGTGCGGTCGTGGAACATGGCGCCATGGCTGAATACACCGATCGGGAAAAGGAACACGTGCGGCGCGCGGTGCTCAGCGCCCTCGCCTACGTCTCGCAGGCCGACCCCGGCTTCTTCGCCGCGTTCTCGGAGAG
>NZ_JARKOT010000045.1 GCF_029977985.1 Propioniciclava sp.
GCCCTCATGCAGTCCCTGCTCAACGTCACCCGCTGGAGCGAGTGGGAACCCTGGGAACCGTTCACCGCCAGCGACATCACCAACGGCACCGTCGCCATCATCCTCGGCATCATGGGGATGCTGCTGTGGCTCGCGGCGATCGGCCACACCCTCGTGATGGTGGCCCGCGCTGCCTCCCTGCTCGTGCTGGCCGCCGTCACACCGATCGCGGCGGCCGGACTGGTCACCGACTTCGGACGCGGCTGGTTCTGGAAGTCGTTCCGCTGGTTCCACGCCGCCGCCCTCACCCCACCCCTGATGGTGCTCGCGCTCGGCATCGGCGTGAGGATCACCACCGAGGTGGCGGTCGGCGGTGAGGACGACGTCCTGAAGTCGATCGGGACGGCGTTCGTCGGCTTCGTGCTCATCTGCGTCTCCTCGTTCTCCCCGCTGGCGCTCTACACGCTGTTCGCGTTCACCGACCCGGGCAGCACCTCTGGGTCCGCCCTGCGCGCGGGGCTCGCGGCGGCCGGCGGAATCGGGGGCGTCCTCGCCGGACGCCAGACCGGCAGCAGCGCCGCCACTACGACCGACGACGCCGGACGCACCGCCGGCGAAGACGGAGCCGCGGCGACCACGATCGGCCGATTCGCGGCGGGCATGGGCCCGGTCGGTCAGGCGCTCTCGACCGGTATCGGCGTCATGGCCGCCGTGGGCGGGACGGCCGCCGCCATGGGCGCCGATCAGACCAACCAAATGGGCGTCGGCCACAACAACTTCCCGCCCGACTACTCACGCCGCGGCGTCCGGGCCGGCAGCGGTCAGTCGGGATACGACGGTGCCACCGACGAGTCGGCCAACCCGGACGACCCGACTTTGGCCAACGGCTACGACGGCAGCGGGTGGGGCGGCCCACCCCCGGACGCCGCCGGGACGGACGGATCGGGGCCCGGAACGCGCACGCCGCCGCCCACCGGGACACCGGCGCCCAGCGCAGCCCAAGGGGGAACTGCCGCCAAGGGCGCTGCCAGCACCTCCGACGTGGCGGAGGTCGCCCAGGTGGCGGCCTTGTAGGTCTGACGGGCACGAGTCTGACAGGGAAGCGACACGACGGATTCATGCGGCGTGGGCAGATCTGCCTAGGAGCGGAGTTCAACGACTCTCCTGTTGTCGGCAAGGGCGGGGCTTTCGAGAAGTGACGGCCGGCGACGGTGGCCAACACCACCCGTTGTAGCCTCATGCCATGTCGACGAACGGCCCGGCGACCGTCCGGTTCACGCTTGACGGCCAGACCTACGAGCTGAGTCGATCCACGGTTGAAGTGCGACTCGCAGGCGTTCGGCCGCGATCGGTCGGAACTCACGCGGTGCGCATCAACGGGGTTTGGTCACGTAGCTGGCGGGCAGGATGACGGTCTGCCGGCTGGTCTGGTGGATCGCGCGGAGGCCCCCGTAGTTCGCGATGCCGATGATGGTCCAGCGGTCGCCGTTGCGGACCCAGTCGGTGCCCGAGGTGCGCAGTCGTCGGTCGTTGAGGCGGGTGATGATCACGTCGCCGACCGCGGCGTCGCTGCCGTCGGCGAGGGCGACGGTGCGTGTGGGGTGGCTGCCGTCGTGGAGATGAGCTTGGGCGCGAGCGTTGAGTTCGGCCACCAGAGCGCGGGTGGGGGCGACCATGAGGGCGTCCGCTCCGGCGTCGCGGGCGGTCAGCCAGGAGTCGAAGACTCGGTCGGCGCAGGTGCCGAGATCGCCGACGTGGACGCGGTGGTTGTCGAGGTAGAAGCCGAGCGCCTCGGGGTCGCCGGCGCGCAGCGCGAGGCTGGCGGCGCCTTCGGCGGGGTCGGCGAAGCGGACGAGTTCGTTGAGCTGGACGGCGCCGTGCTGAGCCTGGATGTCGCGGAGCACGCCGCCGGCACCGATCGCGGCGAGTTGCTGGTCGTCGCCGATGAGGCGCACCGATCCGCCGCGGTCGAGGACGAACTCGACGACCTGGTCCAACGAGAGGGTGTCGGCCAAGCCGGCCTCGTCGATGATGACCAGGCTCGTCGGCCCGATGCGCTCGGCCCACGACGGGAGCGGTCGCCGGTGGTTCAGGGCGTGGGTGAGGAGGGCCATCGTGTCGGCGTGGGTGTAGATCTGCGCCCCGAGCTGGGCGGCCGCGGCGGCGGACGGCGCGAGCCCGACGACGCTGCCGCCGCCGTTGCGCCACGCGGTGGCCAGCGCGCGCATGGCACTGGTCTTGCCGGAGCCGCCGGGGGCGATGGCGAGCTGGAGTCGGGTGCCCGAGGTGGCCATCTCGCGGACGAGGGCGACCTGTCCGGGGTTGAGCGGGGTGCGGTTCGCGACCGCCTCGATGAGGGCGACCTCGACGGCCGGGGTGGGCGCCTGGTGGCCGCCGCGGCGTCCGGCTGCGTCGACGAGGCGGTGTTCGGCGGCGACGATCCGGCGGGAGGCGTGCCAGGTGGCGCCGGCGACGGTGTAGACGCTGTCGCCGGCGGTTCGGCGCAGCGCGGCGGGTTCGGTGATGCCGTCCGCGGGGGCCTGCAGGGCGACGGAGTGCCGGGTGAGCGCGGCGTGCGTGAGGCGCGCGACGACGTCGTCGACACGCCTGCGGGGCACGTTCGCGGCCCGGACCACGCGAAGTGCTTCGGCGCGGACGTGCCAGTCCTGCCACGTGGAGCGCGACCCCTCCATGGTCGCGACGATCTGCGCGGACTGCGTCCGCACCCAGCCGCGGGTGACGAAGACCGGACGCCGCAGCGTCCGGGTGGTGAGAGTCTCGGTGAGCATCGCCCGGACGCCGTCGGCGCCGAGGACGGCTTCGGCTTCGGCGCGCCAGGTGGCGCGTTGTTCGGCGAGGGTGCGGGGTTCGTGCTTGGCCTGCCGGGTCTCGAGGTTGGCCTGCTGTGCCAGAGCGCGGGCCTCGACCATGGTCGGGGGTCGGTGGTGCTCGCGCTGGAACGCGGCCGTCAGTTCGCTCTGGCGGTGCTCGATGGACGTCCGCCGCTGCGACCAGCGCGCGTTGAGCGCGGGGTCGACGCCGACCAGTTCGCGGACCGGTCGCTTGCCGGGCTCGGTGGAGGGCCGTTCGGCGAACCGGACGGGGAGGGCTTCGGAGAGGCGGCGTTCCAGGGCGGTGTTGTAGACCTCGGAGGCGGCGACGATGGCCTTGAAGAGGAGGCGTCCGTCGATGGAGAGCCAGCGTCCGTCGAGGGTCTGCACCTTGTTCGCGACGGGGACGTGGGTGTGCAGGTCGGGGTCGCCGGCGCGGCTGTCGCGGTGGGTGAACCGGGCGGCGACGAGTCCGGTCACGTCGACCTGGCGGACGCCGTTGTGGCCGGTGCGGGTGTAGAGGGCGTGGGTCTCGATGAACCGCAGCGCGTCGCCGATCGCTGCGAGGTGGGCGCGTTCGATGGTGGCCGCAGTGCTCGGGTCGCGAGCGCCCAGAGGGTTGAGACGCTCTTGACCGGGGAGAAGGTGAGGTCGTAGCCGGCGACGGCGGTGGTCTGTGGGCGGGACGCTGTGGCGATCAGCCCGGCGAGTTCGCGGGCGTCGACGGGGTCGCGTCCGAACGTGGCGCGGAACGTCTCGCGTCCGACCTGGGTGCGGATCGCGGCGCGAACCTGCGCGGGGACCGACGCGTCGTGCGGGGCGCCGACCTGGGCGTTGTAGGCGGCGAAGCGCTTGGCGACCTCGATCCGGAACTCGGTCCAGTCGTGGGCGAAGACCTTGAACGGCTGGCCCAGCCGGATCGCGTCGCGGGCCTGGGCGACGGTGGCGTCCGGGGGGAGGGCGTCGCCGCGCTGGCGGGCGAGGGGGTGGTGGCCCGATCCGA
>NZ_JARKOT010000063.1 GCF_029977985.1 Propioniciclava sp.
CAGGGTGGGCGTCGCTGCCTGCCCCTCGGCCATCACGGTCTTCTCCACCGGAACGAGTTCCGGCGGCGGCGCCTGGATCGTCCGCCCCGGCCGACGGGCACGGAACTGGGCCCTCCGGCGCTGGCGCAGCGCGGCCAGCAGCCCAGCGGCGAGGACGCCGCCGGCTCCGGTGAGCCCGACCAGCAACCAGGGTGCCGGCGCGTCGGAGTCCCGGTCGGACGCCTCGCTCGCTGGCTTGTCGTCGCTGCTCACGTCCGTGGCCACGGTCGCGGAGGCGGACGGGGCGGGCGTTGCCGGGGCGGTCGACGGGACGACGGGAACAGCGCCGGCCGTCTCGGACGTCGCAGGCGACGTCGCGGCTACCGGCGTGGGCTTGGCGGTTGCGGAAGGGACGGCGCCCGCCGGCGTGGGCTGCGAGGTCTGGGGTGTCGGCTCGGCTTGTTCGGGTTCGGGCGAGGTGGTGGGCAGGTCGGGCGTCGCTCCCTCAGCGGCCGGGATGAGTACGTGCCAGCCGGGGAGGATGAGGTCCGGGTCGGTCAGGCGACGGCCGTCCGGCTGGGTGAGCTTGCGGGAGGCCTCGAAGATCCGGGGCCAGGCGTCGGCGTCGTCGAGGTGCTCCTGGGCGATTTCGCTCAGCGTGTCCCCCTTGACCACGGTGTGGCGGGAGTGAGCGTGGTCGTTCGCTGCCGTGGCCTGCTCGCTGCCGGCTTGCGAGCCCGCGGGCAAGGTGAGCACCCATCCCGGCCTGAGGAACTGCGCCTTACCCCGCAGGAGTTCGTGGTTGAGTTTGAGGATCTCGGGGTAGCGGCTCCCCGACCCCAGGTGGTGCTCGGCGATCGACCACAGGGTCTCGCCACGCTTGACCGTGTGGGTGACGGGCGAGGCGGCGTCCACCGAGAGCGCCACGGCGCTCGGCGTGGGCGGGGCGGGCTTCGACGGCTGGGATGCGGCCGTTACCGTCGGCGAGGCCACCGGGTTTGGGCTGTCCGGAACTGCGGATGCCGTCTCGATCCCCGCAGCAGGCACCGTGATGAACAACAGCAGTGCTGCTGTCACGAGCCGGCGCGCCGGCACCTGGGACCACCGGAGACCGGGCAGCTTAGGTGCCTCCAGGCCTCGGAGCGCCGCGACGGCTTCCGTGATGATCGTGATCGCCAGCAGACCCCAGACGATCCACGCCGCGACCTTCAGGACCAAGAGGGTCAGGTGGCCGTCATCCGGCGTGGTGAGCGCCGCCCACCAGCCGTCCAGGCCGGACGGCGTCGGCCCCCAGCCGAGCGCCAACAGCACCGCCGGTAGCCCCACGAGCAGGCCGAGCAGCGCCAGGCTGGCGGCGAAACCGACCAGGCGGGGGTGACTGTGTCGCTGGTTCATCGGGGGGCTCCGTTCACGACACGCGACAGCAGGATGGTGGCGTCGCCGCTGACCGTCTTGGGGCCGATGCCTGCGGTTCCGAGGAACTTCGGCTGGTAGACGATCGTGACGTGCACCGACAGGGTGGTCGGTCCGGTGATGCTCACGCTGCCCTCGAGGCCGGCGGCATGGAGGTAGGCCGCTGCGGCGGTGCGGGCGGCGGCGGTGTCGATCTGCGGGGACTGGCCGCGCATGATCTGGCTGGCCTGAACCTGGTTCGCCGCCGTCCGTCCCGCCTGCTGGGCGAGGTCGTGCGCGCGCTGTTGGGCGTTGACCTGTCCGGTGAGGTCGACGGTGATGCCGATCACGAGGGTGAGGATCGCGGCGATCAGCACGCCCCACACCGTGACCGAGCCTCGTTCGTCGCGCTGCCTCATCATCGCCCCCTGAACACATCGAGCGGACTGGTGACCGTCGCGCTGACGACCCGGTCCGGCAGGCCGGGCAGGGACAGCTCCGACAGTTCCACCGTGCAACTCACGGTCGCCGCGACACTGGCGGGCGTTCCCACCGGCCTGTAGAACCCTGAGGTGTCGAGCGTGACCGTCATGGACGCGCACGTCAGCCCTTGGTTGGCGAGGGTGGCGCGCGCTGCCGCCACGGCTGTGG
>NZ_JARKOT010000097.1 GCF_029977985.1 Propioniciclava sp.
GACGTGTGGCTGCAAGGCGTCAGCTACCGCTACCCGGACGGCGACGTGGACGCCCTCGCCGACATCGAGCTGCACCTCACGCCCGGCAGAGCCGTGGCCGTCGTCGGAGAAACGGGCTCGGGCAAGTCGACCTTGGCCACCCTCAGGGTCCGGCTCGCCGACCCCACCCGCGGCCGCAGCCTGGTCGACGGCGTCGACCTGCGTGACCTGGCGTCCGCCGATCTCGCCCGCCACGTGGGCGTCGTCAGCCAGGAGACCTACCTCACCCACGCGTCCATCCGGGACAACCTGCGCCAGGCGCGGCCGGAGGCGTCCGACGGCGACCTCTGGGACGCTCTGGCGGTGGCCCAGGTCGCCCACGTCATCGACGCCCTCCCGGACGGCCTGGACACCGTCGTCGGGGCGCGGGGCCACCGCTTCTCCGGGGGCGAGCGGCAGCGTCTCGCCGTCGCCCGCACCGTGCTGGTCGACCCGCGCGTGCTCGTCCTCGACGAAGCGACGAGCGCCCTCGACACCGAGACCGAGCGCGAACTGCAGGTGGCGCTCGACCGCCTCGCCCGCGGCCGCACGACCCTCACCATCGCCCACCGCCTCAGCACGGTGCGCAACGCCGACCTGATCGTCGTGCTCGACGGCGGCCGCATCGTCGAACGGGGGACACACGAGGAACTTATCGCCCGGGGCGGGCGTTACGCCGGCTTCGCGTCGTAGGCTGGCGCCATGCTCATCGTGACGACGAACGACATCCCGGGCTACCGCATCGACGCCGTGCTGGGGGAGGTGATGGGCATGACGGTCCGCTCCGCCAACATCGGCGCGAACTTCGTGGCCGGCATCCGTGCCCTCGGCGGCGGCGAGGTGAACGAGTACACCAAGCTCGTCTACGAGTCGCGCCAGCAGGTGATGGAGCGCATGTGGAACCAGGCCACCGAGCGCGGGGCGAACGCCATCGTCGCCTGCCGCTTCGACACCGGCGACATCGCCGCCCAGTTCTCCGAGGTGTGCTGCTACGGCACGGCCGTCGTCGCGGTCCCGCTCGCCGAGGGCGAGCCCGGTGCCACCCCGCAATCCATCAACCACGCCAAGCAGGGCGGACGCTGACCCCATGACCCCCACGGTCGACCTCTCGGTCGCCCGCGGCTGGTGGCTCACCCCCGACCTCATCGCGTGGCCCTCGTGTTGCAGCGGCGGCGCGGCCGCCGCTGACCACGACTGGGTTCTGCACGCCAGCGAGCGCGGCGGCATCGACGCCGACGCTCCCGAACCCGTCCCTTGGGACACGCATGTCCTCACCGTCGACCCCGCCGGGTTGCCCGACGACCTCCGCACCCGCTACCCACACCTGGCCGACGCCGTCGCCCTCCGCATCCCCGCCGCCGCCGATGCCGCCCGCATCCTGCGGGGCGAGGTCCTCGTCACCGCCCACACCCACGCCGGCGACCTCGTCGAGGCGAGCGGCGTCCAGATCGGCGGCGTCCTCGACGAGCTCTACCCGGACGCGGTCCACGCCCGGTTGGGGGCCCACTGGCGCGACGGCGTCCCGACGCTGCGCGTCTGGGCGCCCACGGCCCACCGCGTCGAGCTCCTCCTCTGGCCCGCCGGGACGCCGCTGGCGTCCGATCCGCAGTGGGTGCCGATGGTCGCCGCGCCGGACGGCACGTGGGGTGTCCGGGGCGACGCCGACTGGAAGGGCGCCCGCTACCTCTACGCCGTCACCGTGTTCGCGCCCAGCTTCGGCCGCATCGTCACCAACCGGGTCACCGATCCCTACTCGGTGGCGCTCACCATCAACTCGACGCACACGGTCCTCGTCGACCTCGACGACGACACCTGGCGCCCGCCCGTCTGGTCGGGCACGCCCTCGCCGCCGCTCCGCCACCCCGTCGACCAGACCATCTACGAGCTCCATGTCCGCGACTTCAGCCGCAGCGACAAGACGGTTCCCCCAGAGCTGCGCGGCACCTACCTCGCCTTCGCCCACGACAGCCAGGGCCGTCGTCATCTCAAGCGGCTCGCGGGTGCCGGGCTCACGTGCGTCCAGCTGCTGCCGATCTTCGACTACGCCAGCGTCGAGGAGGACGCCGAACTCCAGGTCCACCCCGACCTGGCCGCGCTCAAGGCCGCGGGACCGGCGTCCGACGACCAGCAGGAGGCGGTCCGGACGCCGCGGCGCACGTTCAACTGGGGGTACGACCCGTGGCACACGATGGTGCCGGAGGGTTCCTACGCGACGGCGACCGGCGTCGACGGCGGCGCCCGGACGCGGCAGGTGCGGTCCATGGTGGGCGCGCTCCACGGGCTCGGGCTGCGGGTCGTGCTCGACCAGGTGTACAACCACACGTTCGCCTTCGGGCAAGGGGCGTCGTCGACCGTGGGCCGGATCGTCCCCGGCTACTACCACCGCCGCGACGCCGACGGCCACGTCGCCCACTCGACGTGCTGCCCGGGCGTCGCCACCGAGCACCGCATGGCCGAGAAGCTCATGGTGGAGTCGTGCGTGCACTGGGTGCGCGCCTACCACGTCGACGGCTTCCGCTTCGACCTGATGGGCCACCACAGCCGCTCGACCATGCTGGCCGTCCGCCGGGCGCTCGACGCGCTCACGCCGGACGCCGACGGCGTCGACGGGGCGTCGGTGACGATGTACGGCGAGGGGTGGAACTTCGGCGAGGTGGCCGACAACGCGCGGTTCATCCAGGCGACGCAGGGACAGCTCGGCGGCACCGGCATCGGCACGTTCTCCGACCGGCTGCGGGACGCCGTCCGTGGCGGCGGGCCGTTCGACGCAGACCCGCGCGTCCAGGGCTTCGGGACGGGTCTGGTCACCGTGCCCAACGGGGCGCCGATCAACGGCGACGAGGGCACGCGGGCCGCGCAATTGCTGCGCGAGGGCGACCTCATCCAGCTCGGCCTGGCCGGCAACCTGCGGGGCTACACGTTCAACTCGCAGCTGTCGGGCACGCCCGTGCGGGGCGACCAGCTCGACTTCCGTGGTGACCCCGCCGGTTACGCCGACTCGCCCGAGGAAGTCATCAGCTATGTCGACGCGCACGACAACGAGACCCTCTTCGACGCCATCACGCTCAAGGTGCCGGCCGGTGTCGGCATGGACGCGCGCGTCCGCATCAACACGCTCTGCCTGGCGTTGGCGACGCTCGGCCAGAGCCCGGTGATGTGGCACGCCGGCTCGGACTTCCTGCGCAGCAAGTCGCTGGACCGCAACTCCTACGACTCCGGCGACTGGTTCAACTTCCTCGACTGGACGCTCACCGACAACGGCTTCGCCGCCGGACTCCCGCCGGCCGCCGACAATGCCGAGAACTGGCCGTTCATGCGTCCGCTCCTCGACGATCCCAACCTCAAACCGCGTCCGGGTCACCTCCGCCGCGCCCACGCCGCCGCCTGCGACCTGCTGCGCATCCGCGCCTCCAGCCTGCTGTTCCGGCTCGGCGACGCCGACGACATCCAGGCGAAGGTGTCGTTCCCCGTGTCGGGGACGTGGGCGCAACGCGCCGGCGTCCTCGTCATGGTGCTCGACGATCGAGCCGGACGCCGCGTCGACGACCGCTGGGCGGGCATCGTCGTCGCGTTCAACGCCAACAACTGGCCGATGCGCCAGGAGGTGCCGCAGCTGCGCAAGAACGCCTGGCACCTCCACCCCGTTCACCGCCGCGGTGCCGACGAGGTCGTCCGCACCGCACGCATCGACGACGGCGTCCTCAGCCTGCCGGCCTGGACGTACGCCACCTTCGTGACGCACCACTGAGGGCCGCCGGGCCGGCTGGCCCCCGGGGGACGGGGCGGGGCGTCAGATGAAGATGATCTGGGCGCCTTCGGAGATCTCCATGAAGTCCGTCGCCGAGATCACGTCTTCGACGCCGTCGTACAGGTCGGCCATGGCGAGGCCGTTCATGTCGAAGCTCATCCGGCAGCCCCACAGGTGGCCGCCGGCGGCAGTGATGAGGTCGAGCATCTCGCGGACGCTCGGGATCTCCAGCGCTTCGAGCTGGCCGTGCATCATCTTCGTCGCCATCCTCGTCATGCCCGGCACCATGCCGGCGAACGCCGGGATCGGCAGCTTCGGCGCTTGCGGGAGGTGCATCGCCGTGTTGCCGACCATGGTGAACTTCAGGTCGTCCATGCGCGACTCGGTGACCATGTCGAAGCCCCAGAACGTGAAGAACAGGTGCGTCTCGATGCCCTCGCCCAGCGCCGCGTTGGCCAGGATCAGTCCGGGGTAGGCCATGTCGAGGTTGCCCTTGCTGCAGATGATGACGAGCTTGCGCCGGGTCTCGGCGGTCTCGACCTGCGGGGTGGCGGTCGCGACTGGTTCGTCCGGCGCGGCGGTGGTGTCCGTGGTCATGGTGTCTCCTCGATCGGCTGCTAGACGCAGCCCTTGGGCTTGGGCAGGCCGGCGACGTAGGCCATCTTCTTGGCCGGCTTGCCGGGGAACAGGGTGAACAACGACTTCGTGTCGAAGCCGCCCTGAGTGCTGACGCGGCGCAGGGTGGCCGTCTCCTTGCGCTTTCCGAAGTCGTCGCGGAGGAAGCGCACGACGGCCCAGTGGTCGTCGGTCAGGTCGACGCCGATGGTGGTGGCCCGCTGCCGGGCCACCTCCTCGCTCCAGGCGTCGTAGGGGAGGAGGAAGTCGGCGTCCGGCATGGCCACCGCGACCGAGGGTGCGACCGCGTAGGACGCCGCCCGCGGCGGTCGGGGT
>NZ_JARKOT010000099.1 GCF_029977985.1 Propioniciclava sp.
CCTGATCAGAGCTACTTGGACTTCAGATCATCCTCGAGAAGGTGCGCTCCGTCACGTCACCAAGCCGAGGACCATCCACAGGTTCTGATCATTGCTCTTGCTCGAGCAGAGGCGGAGCACTCCACCCTCTCCCCGCTCACCGTTTACGGGCCATGGGCGTTTCCGCTCGCTTACGCGTGCTGGTTCGGCCTCAACGCTGCGCTGTACACAACCTTGGCCATGTGCGCGGTGGCGGTCTTGAAGAATCGCGCCTTGGGCCTGTCAGTCGTCTGGATCGTCACGATGCTGTCGATCTATGGCTTGGCCGTTGTCGGGCTGGAGGCGTTCTCGCCCGCGCTGTACGCCCCATCGAACCTGACTCAGTTGCCCATCACGAATTTGGCAGCCCCTCTCATCTTGGTGGGAGGCGTCAGCCTGTGCGCCACCTTCGCGCTGCTCGTAGCAGCGCCACGACTGTTGCGGTTCCAATGATTGCTGGAGCGCTCATCCCCAGGCCCTCGTGGTGGCATGTGGGCGTGCTAGGCGTCTCCTGTGCTGCGGGCCTCGTTGGCCGTGGGGACCTCCTGGCACGCGCGAGGGAGTACTCGGTTACCCCGAACGCGATGGATCTGTACCTTCAGGCACTGCTCAACCCCTACCTGATGGTGTACTTCATTGTGCCCATCAGCCTCACCGTGGCACTCGTCAGGTCGCAACCCACAGACGCAACGATCCTGTGTCGCGCAGGTAGTTGCTGCCCTTCGCCTACGCGCTCGTCCCTTGGGGAGCTGCCCATCTGGCGGACCGCCGCTCCAAGCAGTCCCCTCTGTTCGAACGGCCTTTTCTCGTGGTCGTCCTGGTCGGCGTCGTACTCGTAGGCCTACGTCTTGATTCACTCCATTTCAACTTCCCGGGACTCGGGTCGGACGAACTCGCGTGGACGGCCTTCTACGGTCTGTCCCCTGGGAGCGTGAGCTTCGTGGACTACGTGTTCATCGCCCTGCTCGGGGTTCTCCCCTCCTACTACAGCGCGGTGGCGTTCGAGGAGGAGGTTCGGCGGACCTCGACCACCCTCATGCGCCACGGCTCGCTGCGCAACTGGTGGGTCGGCTTCGTCCGGGAGCATTCCATGAGAACGGCACTGTACTGGGGCGTCTTGCTGGCCGTGACATTCCTCCTGGCCTCTCTGGCCGGCCCCGGCGCGAACCCAGATGCCCTGCCAACTCCCGGGCTCGGACAGTCCGTGCTCTGGATAGCCGTGCTCGGGTGGTTGCAGTCCCTCTGCTAGTGCCTGCTCGCCATGCTTGGCCAATGGGTTTCCGCGGCCCCTTGGGGTGGGGTGGCAGCGCTCGGCGTCGCGATTGCTGGCGGTTTCGTCGTGGGAGTGCACGTCGTCCTGCCGTTCGGACTCAATTCACTCGGGCTCGTGAACAGCGCGTTCGGCCGCGAGCCAGTGGCGGCCTTGACCTTCTGGGTGCTGGCTCTCCTGGCCCTGTCCGTGCTCACACTTCGCCCCCCGCCTTCTCGAAAGGAACGTGATCGAATGACCCGGGTGCTTGCTTTGGAAGGCGTTTCCAAGTCTTTCCGAGGGGTCCCTCTGCTGACCTCGGTCGATCTGGAACTCCTGGAGGGGGAGTGCTTGGCGCTCTCAGGGCCGAACGGGTCGGGGAAGTCGGTGCTGTTCCGCCTCGCCTGTCGACTCGCCGTTCCGGATGCCGGACGTGTGGCGATCTCCCCGAAGTATCTCCACCCCAAGAGGACCTTCCCTCAATCGTTCGGGGTCATCATCGACCGGCCTGGGTACGTGGCGTCGAGAACGGGCCTGGACAACCTGTTGGAGTTGGCCTCCATCAGGTCGATCGTGGGGGAGCAGGAAGTGAGAGAAGCCATGGGCATGGTTGGTCTCGACCCAGAGACCCCCCAAGCGGTGGGCCGGTACTCCTTGGGAATGAAGCAGAAGCTGGCGCTCGCTCAGGCCTTCATGGAGGGGCAACAAGTACTGCTCCTCGATGAGCCGTTCAACGCCCTCGACGAGAAGAGCGTTGTGCGCACACGCGACATCCTGCGCCGTTTCCTCAATGAAGGACGCACGATCATGTTCGCGTCCCACAACGCCGACGACGTGGCGGCATTGAGCACCCGGCACGTCAGGATCCAGGATGGCCGCGTGGTTCCAGCGACCTGAGGCCCGACACGGGGTTCTGTCACGATGGGTCCATGACCGCTGCAGCTCCCCGCGTGGCCATCGTGGGCGCCGGACCGTCGGGGCTGTTCGCCGCCCAGGCGCTGCTCAACGGGCACGATGGCGTCCGCGTCGACGTCCTCGACCGGCTGCCGACACCGTTCGGGCTGCTCCGCTACGGGGTGGCCCCGGACCACGCCACCATCCAGGGCATCCAGCGCGCGCTGCGCGCCCCCTTCGCTGACGAGCGGGTGCGGTTCTTCGGGCTCGTCGAACTGGGCCGCACGCTCACGCGCGACGAACTCGTCGCCGGCTACGACGCGGTGATCTACGCCGCCGGCGCATCGGAGGACCGGCGGCTCGGCATCCCCGGCGAAGATCTGCCGGGCAGCCGCTCGGCGCGCGAGTTCGTCGCCTGGTACTGCGGCCACCCCGACGCCGAGGAGCAAGACCTGAGCGGCGTCACAAGCGCCGTCACGTTCGGCGTGGGGAACGTGGCCGTCGACGTCTGCCGCGTGCTGGCTGCCGACGCCGCCCGGCTCGCGCCGACCGACATGCCGCAGCCGGTGCTCGACGAACTGCGCGCCAGCACCGTGCGCGACGTGTGGCTCGTCGGACGCCGCGGGCCCCAGCACGCCTCGTTCACCACCACCGAGCTGCGCGAGCTGCTGACCCTGGACGGCGTGCAGCCGCTCCTCGACCCAGCCGATCTGGCGGGCATCGACGCCACCGACCTCGACCGGCGGGTCCGCGGCAACCTTGAGGCGCTCCGGACGGCGGCCGAGCGCGTCGTCCCCGAGGCGCGGGTGCGGCTGCACCTGCGGTTCTGGCAGCGCCCCGTCGAGATCGTCGGCCCGGACGCCGCCGCTGCGGTCGTCCTCGAACGCACCGCGCCCGCGGCGGGGACCGCCGTGGTGGGCACGGGGGAGACCGAGGTCGTGCCGACGCAGCTCGTGCTGCGGGCGATCGGCTACCGGGGGCGTCCCCTGCTCGGTGTGCCGTTCGACAAGGCCGCCGGGGTCATCCCGAACGCCGACGGCCGCGTCATGCGGCCCGACGGCACGCCGAGCCCGGGGGAGTACGTGGTCGGCTGGATCAAGCGCGGCCCGATCGGCGTCATCGGCACGAACAAGGCCGACGCCGCCGCCACCGTCGCCCACGTGCTCGACGACCTCGAGGCCAGTGCGGGCGCGCCCACCTCCGGCCTGGAGGTCGACGCGCTGCTCGCCGCCCATGGCCTGCAGCCCTCGACGTTCGCCGACTGGGAGGCCATCGACGCCGCCGAGCAGGCCCGGGGTGCCGGTTCGGGCCGCCAGCGCGTCAAGGTGGCGTCGTGGAGCGAACTGGCCGACCTCGTGCGGCACGGCCGCGGCGGCGGGCCGCTGGAGCGCGAACCGGACGCCCCGGCCCCCTGAGCAGGAGCACCCCGGCTCGGTTCTGACGTTTCAGTGACGTGCCCACCGCCGCTGTGGTTCGCTGGGGAGGGGGATGGTTTCCCCCGGTTATCCCCAGACACGAAGGAGTGTTATGAACCACCCACTGATGAAGCAGCCGTTGTCGCGGCGCATCCTGCTCGGCTCCGCCGCCGGCCTCGCCGCGGCGGCCACCCTGCCCGCCGGGCTCGCGCAGGCGGCGCCGCGGACCGCCACCGTCCCGTTCGTCCTCAACGCCGAGGTGCTGGACGGCGGTGAGCAGGTCATCGCGCTCACGCTGGACGCCCACGCGCTCGGGCCGATCGATGCGTCGAGCATCACCACCGCCACATTCACCGTGCATGCGCTCGCGGAGTCGCCGTTGGTGATCCCCGACGGCGAGATGATCTTCAACCTGTTCGACGGCGAGCGTCGCGTCACGGAGGTATCGATCGACCAGAAGCGCCAGATCGTCCTCACCCTCGAGCACGGCGAGAGCGTCGCCGGCGGCGCGACGCTCGGGTACCTGCTCAAGGCAGGCCGCAACGTGCAACTCGACCTCACGTACACGATCACCGTCGCCACCCCGATCCGGCTGCGCAACGGCCGCTCGGTGAGTGACGTCACGTTCGTGCAGGCCGAGGGCGTGGTGAACCCCGAGGTGGACGCCTACTCCTACGGCGTCAGCTCCGGTGGCATGAACTACCGCCTGCACAGCCCCTCCCCGGGTGCGAGCGGGTCGAAGGGCAACGCGCAGTCGGGCAACCGCTACGACCTCATCGTGTGGCTGCACGGCGCCGGCGAGGGCGGTATGCGTGACGGTACGTTCTACACCAACGAGACCCAGCTGCGCGGCAACCGTGGTGCGCTCGGCTTCTCGACGCCCGCAGCGCAGGAGATCTTCGGCGGCGCTTACGTGCTGGCCCCGCAGTGCAAGACGTGGTGGCTCGACGATATCTACACCACGGATCTCAAGGCCTGCATCGACGAGGTCGTGGCGAAGTTCCGGATCGACCCGAGCCGCGTCCACGTGGTCGGCTGCAGCAACGGGGGCTTCATGAGCATGGAGATGGCCCAGGCCTACCCGGACTTCTTCGCGTCGTCGGTGCCCATCTGCCCGGCGATCTACCCGTTCACCACCGAGGACATCCGGCGACTGGAGTACACGCCGACCTGGTTCGTGGCGGCTGAGAACGACCCGGTGGTGCCGGCTGAGACCAACGCCGTGTACGCCCACGAACTGGTTCCGAGTTCGATCCTGACCCTGTACCCGAACGTCGTCTGGGACGGCTACGAGTTCAACGGTCACTGGTCGTGGATCTACGTGGCCCACAACGATCCGGTGCACGACGGCGTCCACATCTGGAACTGGATGGCGGCGCAGTCGCGCTGATCCCCGCGGTCCGCCTCCTGCAGCACGACTGATCAGCCGACGGGCGGGTTCTCCAGGTCTGTGACCCGCAGCAGCGTCGACTTGCCGAACAGACTCTCCACCAGGTCGACCGCCAGTTCGGCGGTGGCGTTCCTGACGTCGAGGGCGGGGTTGATCTCGACGAGATCGAGCGAGCCGAGGCGTCCGGTGTCGGCGATCATCTCCATGCAGAGTTGCGCCTCGCGGTAGGTCGGGCCGCCGACGACGGGCGTTCCGACGCCCGGGGCGACGCTCGGGTCGACGAAGTCGAGGTCGAGGGAGAGGTGGAGGTGCGTGTCGGCGTCCACGCTGGCCAGGACGCGCCGCATCGCCTTCCGCATGCCGGCCTCGTCGAGGTAGCGCATGTCGTAGACGGCCAGGCCGAGGTCGGCGAGGAACACCTTCTCGCCCGGGTCGACGCTGCGCAGCCCCACCTGGTGGATCTGGTCGTGCGTGATGGCGGGGGTGGTGTCCGACAGTCCGGTGAGCTCGTCCGGCCCGTGGCCGAGCAGGCAGGCGACCGGCATGCCGTGGATGTTGCCCGAGGGCGTCATGGCGTTCGTGTTGATGTCGGCGTGGGCGTCCACCCAGATGATGAGCAGCTTCTTGCCCACGGCCCGGCAGTGGGCGGCGACGGCGCTGATCGAGCCGATGGCGAGGCTGTGGTCGCCGCCCATGAGCACCGGCAACCGGCCCGCGGCCAGGGCGTCGGCCACGCGGTCGCGCACGGCGACGTTCCACGCGACGACCTCGTCGAGGTGCCGGTAGCCGCCGACCGGCGGCTGCATCGGGTTGGGCGGGCCGTCCACGTCGCCGGTGTCGGTCACGTCGCGGCCGAGGGCGGTGAGCCCGCGGCCGATGCCGGCCACGCGCAGGGCGCCCGGCCCGAGCCGGCAGCCGGCGACGCTCGCGCCGACGTCGGTGGGTGCGCCGATCAAGGACAGTTCCATGGTGCTCCTCGTGCTCGCCGGGCGTCGTCGCGGGGTGGCTGCCCCAGTCTGCAAGACGGCTCCGGCGTCCGCAATCCGGGCGTCGGACGCCGCCCCAGCGCCCACGCCGGGTGTCGGCCCCGGAAAGCGTCGGTGGCAGCGACTACAGTGACGGACTCGGGAGGAACCTGCTGACGATGTCCGACGAATTCGTTCACCTGCACTGCCACTCCGACTTCTCCATGCTGGACGGGGCTGCCCGTCTGGGCGACCTCGTGACCGCGGCGGAGGGCCACGGCATGCGGGCGCTCGCGATCACCGACCACGGCAACGTCTTCGGGGCGTACGAGTGGTACCGGACAGCCAAGGGCAGCCAGGTGAAGCCGATCATCGGTCTGGAGGCATACCTCACCCCGAAGACGCATCGCAGCGAGCGCAAGCGGGTCCAGTTCGGCGACGGCACGGGCGACGACGTGGCGTCCAAGGGCGCGTACACGCACATGACGCTGTGGGCGGCCGACACGGCCGGGATGCACAATCTGTTCCGGCTGAGTTCGCTCAGCTCGCTGGAGGGGTTCTTCTACAAGCCGCGCGCCGACCGCGAGCTGCTTGAACGCTATGCGCAGGGCCTCATCGCGACCACGGGCTGTCCGTCTGGAGAAGTGCAGACCTACCTGCGCCTCGGCCAGTTCGAGGAAGCGGTGAAGTCGGCTGCCGAGTTCCGCGACATCTTCGGGCCCGGCAACTTCTACGTCGAACTCATGGATCACGGGCTGGCGATCGAGAACCGCGTGCGGGCCGACCTGCTGGCCCTCGCGAAGAAGCTCGGTCTGCCGCTGGTGGCGAGCAACGACCTGCACTACGTGCGCCCCGAGGACGCCACGGCCCACGACACGCTGTTGTGCGTCTCGTCGGGGTCGAACAAGGACACCCCGAATCGGTTCAAGTTCGACGGTGACGGCTATTACCTGAAGTCGGCGGCGGAGATGCGCCAGTTGTTCTCGAACCTGCCCGAGGCGTGCGACAACACCCTCGCCATCGCCGAGCGGTGCGACGTCCACTTCACCGAGGGCACGGGCACCTACATGCCGCGCTTCCCGGTGCCCGCGGGGCACACCGAGGAGTCGTGGTTCGTGGAGGAGGTGCGCCGCGGCCTGGCGGAACGCTTCAAGGGCAACGTGCCCGAGTACGCGACCAAGCAGGCCGACTACGAGGCCGAGATCATCATCCAGAAGGGCTACCCCGGGTACTTCCTGGTGGTGGCCGACTTCATCAACTGGAGCAAACGCAATGGCATCCGGGTCGGCCCCGGCCGCGGCTCGGGTGCCGGTTCGATGTGTGCCTATGCGATGCGGATCACCGACCTGGATCCCGTCCCCCACGGGCTGTTCTTCGAGCGGTTCCTGAACCCCGAGCGCCCCTCGATGCCCGACTTCGACGTCGACTTCGACGAGCGCCGGCGGGGCGAGGTGATCAAGTACGTCACCGAGAAGTACGGCGACGACCGGGTCTGCCAGATCATCACCTACGGCACCATCAAGGCCAAGCAGGCGATCAAGGACGCCGGCCGCGTCCTCGGCAAGCCGTTCGGCCTCGGTGAGAAGCTGACGAAGGCCTACACGCCCGACGTCCAGGGCAAGGGCGTCACGTTGAAGCAGGTGTTCGACCCCGGCCATCCGCGGTACGGCGAGGGCACCGAGTTCCGCGAGCTGTACGCCACCGATCCCGAGGTCGCCGAAGTGGTCGACACGGCGCGTGGCATCGAAGGGCTGAAGCGGCAGTGGGGCGTCCACGCGGCCGGCGTCATCATGTCGAGCGAGCCGCTGCTGGACGTCATCCCGATCATGAAACGGGAGCAGGACGGCCAGATCATCACCCAGTTCGACTACCCGAGCTGCGAGAGTCTCGGCCTGGTCAAGATGGACTTCCTCGGCCTGCGCAACCTCACGATCCTCGACGACGCCGTGCAGAACGTGAAGATCAACCGTGATCTCGACCTGGATCTCGACGCGCTGGCCGCCGACACGACCGATCAGGCGACCTACGACCTGCTCTCCCGGGGCGACACCCTGGGGGTCTTCCAGTTCGACGGTTCCGGCTATCGGGCGCTCTGCCGGCTCATGCGGCCCGACCAGTTCGCCGACATCACGGCGCTCGGCGCCCTCTACCGTCCCGGCCCGATGGGCACGAACACCCACGTCAACTACGCGATGCGCAAGAACGGCCAGCAGCCGGTCACGCACATCCACGCCGAACTGGCCGACGCGCTGGGCGACATCCTCGGCGAGACGTACGGCCTGCTCGTGTATCAGGAGCAGGTCATGCAGATCGCGCAGCAACTCGCGGGGTACACCCTCGGCGCCGCCGATCTGCTGCGGCGCGCGATGGGCAAGAAGAAGAAGGAGGTGCTGGACGCCGAGTTCGTCAATTTCGAGGCCGGCATGAAGGCACGCGGCTACTCCGACGACGCCATCTCGGCGCTGTGGGAGACGATGGTTCCGTTCTCGGCGTACGGCTTCAACAAGTCCCACGCGGCGGCGTACGGGCTGGTGTCCTACTGGACCGCCTACCTCAAGGCGAACTACCCGGCCGAGTACATGGCAGCGCTGCTCGAGTCGGTCCGCGACGACAAGGACAAGATGGCCGTCTATCTTGCCGAGTGCCGCCGCATGGGCATCCAGGTGCTTCCCCCCGACGTCAACACCTCCCAGGGCCGGTTCACTCCGGTCGGGGACCACATCCGGTTCGGCCTCGGCGCCATCAGGAACGTGGGGGACAACGTCGTCGCCGGCATCCTCGCCGCCCGCGAAGAGCACGGGGCGGCGTCCGACTTCAACGCCTTCCTCGACCAGGTGCCGGCCGTCGTCTGCAACAAGCGCGTCGTGGAGTCGCTCATCAAGGCGGGCGCGTTCGACTCGATGGGGCACACCCGCCGCGGGCTCATGGAGTGCTTCGAGACGAAGATCGACGAGGTGGTCGACCTCAAGCGCAATCAGGCCAATGGCCAGGACGACCTGTTCGCCGACTTCTTCGGGGGTGGGCCGGACGCCGCCGGCGGCGGTCTGGTCGCATCCCCGGTGGCGGAGGTCGACGAGTGGGAGAAGATGACCCGCCTCGCCTTCGAGCGGGAGATGCTCGGGTTGTACGTGAGCGACCATCCGCTGCAGGGGCTCGAACACGTGCTCGCTGCCAACCGCGACACGAGCATCGCCCAGCTCACCGGCGAGGAGAAGCCCCGCGAGGGCGCGGTGACGATCTGCGGCATGATCACGGGCATTCAGCGCAAGGCCAACAAGGCCGGGCAGGCGTGGGCGATCCTGACGGTGGAGGACCTCGAGTCGTCGATCGAGGTGCTCGTGTTCAACAAGGCGTACGGACCGGTGGCGTTCTCGCTGGCGACCGACGTGGTGGTGCGCATCAAGGGGCGGGTGCGCGAGAAGGACGAGTCGGTCGAGCTGACGGCCCAGGAGGTGGCGTTCCCCGACGTGACGCGCCGCGAATCGGGGCCGGTGACGATCTCCTTGCCGACGGCGCGGTGCACGCCGGAGGTCGTCGAGCAACTCGGCTTCACCTTGCGGCAGCACCCGGGGACGTCGGAGGTGCGCGTCCGGCTGGTCAGCCCGCAACGAAACACGGTGTGGCGGCTCGACGACAAGCTGCGCGTGCGGCCGTCCACGTCGCTGATGGCCGACATCAAGGCGCTCTTGGGGCCGTCCAGTGTCAGCGCCTAACATTCCGCCCATGGGGGTCCGCGAGGTGACGAACCGCCTCGGCGTGCTGGTGGCCGCGGCGTTGCTGCTCGGGGCGCTCGCCGCGCTCGTCTGGGCGCGCGTCACCGTGCTACCGAGCTTCGTCGTCGGGGCCGAGGGGCAGGCGACCATCACCGAGCGGGGCATGGCGTCGGTCGCGTCGGCGGACTGGTGGTTTTCCGTGCTCGGGCTCGTCGGAGGGCTGATCCTCGGGCTGGGAGCCTGGCTGACGCTCCGGCGGATCGGTTGGCCGGTGGCGCTGGTCGCGGTGATCGTGTCGCTGGCATCGGGGGTGACGTGCTGGCTGCTCGGTGAGGCGCTCGGCCCCGGCCCGTTCGCGGCCCGGATCGCGGAGGCGACCGCCGGGGAGGTCGTTCCGGTCGCCCTGGAGTTGCACGCGGTGTCGGCGCTGGCGGTGTGGCCGCTCGCGGCCGTCGGCGTGCCGCTGTTCGCGTCCGCGCTCGGCCCTGAGGTCGAGGGGGAGCGGCGCGCGCGCCGTGAGCGGCGCCGGCGAGAGCAGGCGGGCGACCGCCAGCCCGTCGGGACGGACGCGCCATGAGCGACCGCGCGGCCGAGGTCGAACGCAAGTTCGTCGGGGTCGCGCCGGAACCCGCCTTCGGCGGGCTGGTCGACGTCGGCCAAGCGACGGCCTTCACGATGGTCGCCACGTACTGGGACACGCCGGGGCACGCGCTGGCTGCGGCTGGCTGGTCGCTGCGCCGCCGGGAGGGCGGACACGACGACGGATGGCACCTCAAGCGTCCGCGAACCGCGGGGGCGGGGCGCATCGAGGTGGCCGCGCCGCTGGCCGCGGAACTGCCCGCTGCCCTGCGCGAGGAGGCGGGCACCGTGATCGGCACCGCGCCCCTCGTTCCCGTGGCGGAGATCACGACCCATCGGCGCGAGTCCGCTCTGCTGCGGGCGGGGCGGGTGGCCGCGCACCTGGCGTGCGACGAGGTCACGGTGCGGGTGGGTGCTGCGGGCGAGGCCTGGAGCGAGGCGGAGGTCGAGTTGGAGCCAGGCACCGACGAGGGTCTGCTCGACGCGCTGACCGGCGCGCTGCTCGCCGAGGGGGCCCAGCTGGCTCCGCACGGGTCGAAGGTGGCGCGGGCGCTGGACCGGCTGGGGACGCCGCGCGCAGCGCTGGGTCCGGGTTCATCGGCGGGCGACGTGCTGCTCGACTACGCCGGCCGCCAGGTGGGCATGCTGCAGGCGCAGGCGGGGGGCGTCCGGATCGATGCGCCGGACGCCGTGCACAAGGCGCGCGTCGCCACGCGGCGGTTGCGGAGCCTGCTGAAGACGTTCACCGGCTTCTGGGAGACCGCACGCACCGAGCCGCTGCGGGCCGAACTCGGCTGGCTGGCGGGGCTGCTGGGGGCTCCACGGGATGCCGAGGTGCTGGCGGAGGAGTTCGGGGACCTGTTCGCCGAGTTGGGCTCCGTGGCGGACTCCGGCGTCCGGCAGCGGGTGCTGGCGCACCTGGCGGACGCCCACGCGACCAGCCACGCCGAGCTCGTGGCGGCGCTCGACGGGCCGCGCGGCGTCGCGCTGCGGGGCGAACTCGTGCGGCTGCTCGTGGAGCCGCCACTGGCGGAGCGGGCGGACGAGCCGGCGGCGTCCCTGCTCGAGGCGGTCGACCGGGCCGAGCGCCGCGCGGAGAAGCTGGTGGCGCGGGCGGAGCGGAAGCCGGGGAAGCTGGCGCGCTGGCACGAGGTGCGCAAGGCGGGCAAGGCGGTGCGGTACTGCGCGGAGGCGGTGGCGCCGGTCCACCCCGAGCTGGCCGAGCGGGCCGCGGCGTGGGAGGAGGTCGGCGAGACGCTGGGCGCTCTGCAGGACGCCGCGGTGGCCGACGAACTCCTCGCTGACCTAGAGCAGGGGGGCCCGCCGAGCGCGACGTGGGGCGTCCTGTGGGCCATTCAGTCCGACCGCCACACCGCGTCGCTCACCGCAGGCCGGGCGGCCCTGGCGGCTGCGCTGGAGTAGTCGCGGCTCACCGCCCGATCGGCGCGAACGACGCTCCGGTCACATCTGCGAGGTCGTCGGGGGAGAGCTCGATCTGGAGGCCGCGTTTGCCGCCCGACACCACGATCGTGTCGAACAGTTGGGCGGTATCGTCGATGACCGTCGGCAGCGGGGTCCGCTGACCGACCGGCGAAACACCGCCCACCACGTAGCCCGAACTGCGTTCCGCCACCGCCGGCGCCGCCATCTCCACCTTCTTGACGCCCAGCGCCGCGGCCATGGCCTTCAGGTCGAGCATGCCGGCCACAGGCACGACACCGACCGCCAGGTCGCGCCTCCCGGTCGACACCACGAGCGTCTTGAACACCTGCTCGGCGTCCCGCCCCGTCTCGCGGACGACCTCCGCGCCGTAGTCGGTCGCGTCGTCGTGGTGGGTGTACTCCAGCGCCGTGAACGGCACGCCAGCCGCCACGAGGGCGTCGGTGGCGGGTGTCCCGCCGGCCGCCCGGTCCTTCCTCGCCACCGAACCTCCTAGCGGAACGCCGAAACGGCCGACACGATCAGCGGCGCGAACACGAGCGCCGGCAGCAGGTCCCCCACGGGGATCTGCCGCACCCGCAGCAGCCGGAGCCCCAACGCGATCAGGATGACGCCGCCGGTCGCGCTCAGCGCGTCGATCTGGCCGGCGGTGAACAGGTTGCCGAAGAGGTAGCCGGCGAGCGTCAGCGAACCCTGCACGAGGCCCACCGCGCCCGCCGAGAACAGCACGCCCCACCCGAGCGTCGACGCGAACGCCATGGCCGCGAACCCGTCCAGCACGGACTTGACGAGCAACTGGTCGGCCCCGCGGCCGAGCCCGTCCGACAGTGAGCCCAGAATGGTCAGCGGCCCGACGCAGAACAGCAGCGTCGGCGTGACCACCGCGTCCACGAAGGTGCCTGCCTCGCCGGTCCCCGCGAAGCGGCGGCGCAGCCACTCGGCCCCCGATTCGAGACGGTCCTCGATCCGCAACGCCGAGCCGGTCAGCGCGCCCAGCAGCAGGGCGCCCAGCATGATCAGGACGCCCCCCGACCCGACCTCCGCCGTCAGGGCCGCCGAGGCGACCGTCAGCGCCGACTGGACGCCGAGCACGATCGTGACCAACCCGAGCACGTCGGTGACCGTCGAGCGCGTCCGCTCGGGCATCCGGTTGCCGAGGAAGAGCCCCAGGAGCGCCCCAACCGCCACGGTGACCATGTTCGCGACGGTCCCGAAGCCGATGAACATGCGGCCCATACAATCACGACCGTGGAACTACGCATCATCGATGTCCGAGGCATGACGCCCGACTATCGGGCGGTCGTCCCGCGCGGCAGCTTCGACGTCGAGCAGGCCGTGGACGCCGTTCGGCCGATCTGCGACGCCGTCGCCCAGCGCGGCGCGGCTGCCCTGGCCGAGTTCTCCGAGCGGTTCGACCATGTGGTGCCGCCGTCGTTCCGCGTCCCCACCGAGCTGCTCGCCCGGTGCGCCGAGGAGTTGGACCCCGACGTTCGGGCCGCGTTCGCCGAGGCGATCAGCCGGCGCCGCGCCGTCGCTGCGACGGAGGGCACGGACGCCGTCGTCACGGCTGATCTCGGTGATGGCGCTGTGGTGGAGACCCACACGGTCCCGGTGGGCCGGGTCGGTCTGTACGTCCCCGGCGGGCTCGCGCCGCTGGCGTCCAGCGTGCTCATGAACGTGGTGCCGGCCCAGGCGGCCGGGGTGCAGAGCCTCGCCGTCGCCTCACCGCCGAGCGCCGCGCATGGCGGCTGGCCGCACCCGACGATCCTCGGCATGTGCCACCTGCTCGGCGTCGACGAGGTGTACGCCGTCGGCGGCGCCCAGGCGATCGCCCTGTTCGCCCACGGCGTGGCGGGAGTGTGCGACCGCGTCGACCTCGTCACGGGCCCCGGCAACATCTACGTGGTTGCCGCCAAGCGCTACCTGCGCGGCATCGTGGGCATCGACTCCGAGGCTGGCCCCACCGAGATCGCCATCCTCGCCGACGCGGCCGCCGACCCGGCCTTCGTGGCCGCCGACCTCATCAGCCAGGCCGAGCACGACCCCATGGCCGGCTCGGTGCTGGTCACCGACTCGGCCGAGCTGGCGGCGTCCGTGAACGACCTGCTCGCCGGGCAGGTCGCGCGTCTGGCCAACACCGAGCGCATCGAGACCGCCCTGACGGGAAAGCAGTCGGCGATCGTCCTCGTCGACGACCTCGACCAGGGGCTCGCGGTCGTCGACGCGTACGCCGCCGAGCACCTCGAGATCCACACGGCGGACGCCGAGGCCGTCGCCCGCCGCGTCCGGAACGCGGGGGCGGTCTTCGTGGGTCCGTGGTCGCCCGTGCCGCTCGGCGACTACGCCGCCGGCTCGACGCACGTGCTCCCGACCGCCGGCGCGGCCCGGTTCCAGTCGGGGCTGACGGTGCGCAGCTTCACCCGGACCGTGCACCACATCCGCTACGACGAGCACGCCCTGCGGGCGATCGGTCCGCGCGTGGCCGCGTTCGCCGCCGCCGAGCACCTGCCGGGGCACGCGGCGGCGATCACGATCCGCACGGATCGTACCGAGGGAGACCGCTGGTGAGGCCCGACATCACGCTCGCCGAGCTGCCGCTGCGTCCGGAGCTGGTCGGCGAGGAGCCCTACGGCGCACCGCAGCTCGACGTGCCGGTCTGCCTCAACGTCAACGAGAACCCGTACCCGCCCTCGCCCGCGGTCGCCCGGGAGATGGCCGAGGCCGTCGTCGCCGCGTCCTTCAACCGCTACCCCGACCGCGAGTTCCGGAGGCTGCGCACCCAGCTGGCCGCCTACCTCGGGCACGGGCTGACGGCCGACCACGTGTGGGCCGCCAACGGCTCCAACGAGGTGATGACGCACGTGCTCGGCGCGTTCGCCGGCCCCGGGCGCCGCGTCCTCACCTTCACGCCCACCTACTCGATGTACCCTGAGTACGCCCGCAACACGCACACCGAGTACGTGACCGTGCCGCGGCACGCCGATCACACCCTGGACGCCGACCTGGTGCTCGGTGCCGTCGCCGAACACGACCCCGCGGTCGTCCTCATCACGACGCCCAACAACCCCACCGGCACATCGACACCCCTGGAGGTCATCCGGGCGGTGTTGGCGGGTACGGACGCGATGGTCGTCGTTGACGAGGCCTACCAGGAGTTCAGCCGGACGCCGGACGCGACGGCCCTCACGCTGCTCGCGGAGTTCGGGAACCTCATCGTGAGCCGAACGATGAGCAAGGCGTTCGCGTTCGCCGGGGGGCGTCTCGGCTACCTCGCGGCCCACGCGGCCGTGGTGGACGCCTGCCGGATCGTCCGGCTGCCGTATCACCTGAGCGCGCAGACGCAGGCGGTGGCGTCCGTGGCGCTGGCGCACGCCGACGAGATGCTGGCGCGGGTGGCCGACCTGCGTGCCGCGCGGGACGACCTGCTCGTCCGCCTGCCCGCGCTCGGTTTCGAGGTCGTGGATTCCGACGCCAACTTCGTGCTCGTGGGCCGGTGGGTCGACCGGCATCTCGCGTGGCAGCAGTTGCTCGACCGGGGCGTCCTCGTGCGGGAGACTGGGCCGGCGGGGTTCCTGCGCGTGAGCGCGGGCACGCCAGAGGAGATGACGGCCTTCTATGCCGCGCTGGCAAGCGTCGACGCGGCGAGAATGGAGGAGTGATGGGGCGCACCGCGCGCATCGAGCGGGCCACGAGCGAGAGCACGATCACGGTCGAGCTGGACCTCGACGGCACGGGCGCGTCGACGATCAGCACCGGCGTCGGCTTCTACGACCACATGCTCACCGCGCTCGCCAAGCACTCCCTCATCGACCTGAACGTGGACGCCGTCGGTGACGTCCACATCGACGGTCACCACGTCGTGGAGGACACCGCGATCGTGATCGGCCAGGCACTGCGCTCCGCGCTGGGCGACAAGGCGGGCATCCGCCGCTTCGGCGATGCCCTCGTGCCGCTCGACGAGGCGCTCGCCCGCTGCGTGGTGGACGTCGCCGGGCGTCCGTATGCCGTCTGCACCGGGGAACCCGAGGCGCAGGTCTACGCGCGGATCGGTGGCTCGGGCGTGCCGTATGCCGGTTCGATGACCTACCACGTGGTGGAGTCGCTGGCCCTCAACGCGGGCCTGTGCGTGCACCTCGACCTCATCCGCGGCCGCGACCCGCACCACATCGTTGAGGCGCAGTTCAAGGCGCTCGCCCGTGCGTTGCGCCTGGCCGTCGAGCCGGACCCGCGCATCGAGGGCATCGTCCCCTCCACGAAGGGCGCCCTGTGACCGGACCTGTCGTGGCGGTGCTCGACTACGGTTCGGGCAACCTCCACTCGGCCACGCGCGCGCTCGCTGCGGCCGGGGCCGAGGTCGCCCTCACCTCGGACGCCGCCGCCTGCCTCGCCGCCGACGGCCTCGTCGTGCCCGGCGTGGGCGCATTCGCGGCCTGCATGGCGGGGCTCGCCGCCGTGGACGGTCCGCGCATCATCACCGAGCGCCTGGCCGCCGGACGCCCCGTCCTCGGCATCTGCGTCGGGCACCAGGTGATGTTCGACCGTGGGGTCGAGCACGGGGTGGATGCCGCCGGCGTCGGCGTCCTGCCCGGCGTGGTGGAGCGGCTCGCGTCGGCCCGGCTCCCGCACATGGGGTGGAACACGGTCGAGCCGCCGGCCTCCTCGGTGCTCTTCGCCGGGGTCGAGCGCGAACGCTTCTACTTCGTGCACAGCTATGGGGTGAGGACCGGGCCGGCCGTACCCGGCGAGCCAGGGCAGATCGTGCCCGTCGAGACCTGGACCACCCACGACGGCGACCGGTTCGTGGCGGCGATCGAGGCGGGTGCGTTGAGCACGACGCAGTTCCACCCGGAGAAGTCGGGTCCGGCGGGCGCGCGCCTGCTGCGCAGCTGGCTCGCGACGCTCTGACGGGCGCACCTGCCTCAACTCCGGGCTCACGGCCCCCGGGGAGCCGGGTCAAGCGAGACCAGGACGGGGGCGCCCTCGAGGATCCCGACCAGGTCGACGTGGTCGACGTGGGTCGTCATGGCGAGGGGTGGAACCGGCGGGGCGGGCAGTGCCCGCCAGGCGTCGCCGGACCTGGCGAGCACCGGAGACGGCCCCTGCGGCCGGTGCACGGCGACGACCCAGCTGCCGTCAGGAGTGGCCACCGGCGGGAGCACGACGTCGTTCTCGGCGAGGTCCACCGGTGGCAGTCCGACCGGCAGGGCGCTGCCGGACGCCCATGCCCACGCGACCATGTTCCCGGCCGACCGGCCCACCACCAGGCAGCCCGCACCCGCGCAGCCCACGGTCTCGGCGCGCGTGCCGTCGAGGGCTGCCGGGTCGGTCCGCTCCCAGACGAGTGCGTCGCCCTCCGGCCGGCCCACCCACACGGCCGGGCGCACCCGGACGCCACCCTGGAGCCGCGTCACCGTGCCCGACACGACCAGAGCCCCGGGAACCCCGCTGACCCCGGTTGCCTCCGGCAGTTCGGTGGCCGTCGCGGCCAAGGGAGTGCCGGCTGAGTCGTCCCGCAGCCACGCCACGCCCACGGGGTGCCAGGTCGTCACGTCCAGCCCCGCCGCGCCACGCCAGGAACCAACGAGGACCGGCTCCCCGTCAAGCAGCCCCAACCCGCGCACCCCGCCGGCGTCCCAGCCGCCGAATGCCTCGAACTCCTGGGGTTGCTCCACAAGGCCAGCGCCCGTGCCAGACCACACGGTCCAGCGGGTGTTGCCGTGGGCGCCGCCCGCCGCGCCGCCGACGGCTGTCACGCGCGTCCCGTCGGTGACGATCGAGACCCAGTCGGTCACCCGGCCGTACGGGGTGCCGGGTTGGAGTGGCACCTCCCGCGCCGCCACCTGTCCGTCCGGGCTCTCGGTGACCAGCGCGAGATGGGGGCCGGCGGCGTCCGACCAGCCGTAGAGCAAGTCAACCCCCGCCGTGGTGAGCACCCGCGGCTGGCCGGCGCCGAGGGGGCGCGTCGTCCACGCGGGCGGCGCGACGGCGCAGCCTCCCTGCATCGCAAGCGCGAGCACCCCACCGATCACCCCCCGGAGGCCGCGCACCATGACTCATCGAAGCACGCCGCCGCCACAGCCGGTAGCCTCGCGCACGTGACCGACACGCTGACCCTGCTGCCCGCCGTCGACGTCCAGGGCGGCCAGGCCGTCCAGCTGACCCAGGGGGTCGCGGGCTCCGAGAAGACCTTCGGCGATCCGCTAGCCGCCGCGCGGCGCTGGCAGGATGCCGGCGCCGAGTGGCTGCACCTCGTCGACCTGGACGCCGCCTTCGGGCGGGGTTCCAACGCGGAGGTGATCGCCGAGATCACGGCCGCCATGCGTCTGAACGTGGAGTTGTCGGGTGGGATCCGCGACGACGCCTCGCTGGAGCGCGCGCTGGCCACCGGCTGCCGCCGCGTCAACATCGGCACCGCAGCGCTGGAGAACCCCGCCTGGTGCGAGCGGATCATCGGCGAGCACGGTGACCGCATCGGCATCGCCATCGACGTGAAGGGCACACAGCTGGCTGCTCGCGGCTGGGTGCGCGAGGGTGGCGACTGGGCCGAGGCCGTCGACCGCCTTTCCGCCGCCGGGTGCCGCACGTTCGTCGTCACCGATGTGGCCTCCGACGGCATGCTCACCGGCCCGAACCTGCACCTCCTCCAGGAGGTCGCCCAGCGCACGGACGCCGAGGTGATCGCCTCAGGTGGCATCGCCCGGCTGGAGGACCTCGAGGCCCTCCGACAGCTCGTGCCCCTCGGCATCACGGGTGCGATCATCGGCACAGCCCTCTACGTGGGCAACTTCACCCTCACCGACGCCCTCGCCGTCGCGTCCGGCACCGCCTAGCGCCACGGCGTCCCGGCCGGCACGACGCGGACGAGGCCGCCCGAGATCGTGCCCTCGCGCTGGACGTCGATCGCGATGTCCGGCGACGTCCCCCGCAGGCCTTCGAGTGCGTCGTACCCGGTGAACTCGTCCCAGGCGCCGTCGCAACTGAGGCCGCCGAACATGGCTTCGCCCCCGGCCACGGTCACCGTGAACGTGATCCTCGCCGTGCTGCCGCCCGTGCAGGTCGCCTGCACCACGTAGTCGTCGGCGGGCGCTGCGCCGTTTGCCTTGTAGGTGAAGTCACCGCCCTGGCGCAGTTCGACCGCTGCGAGCCCGACCTCCAGCGCCCCTGGTGACGCGCTCGGCGACGCGGTGTTGCGCGGGCTGCCCGTCGCGGAGGGCGGCGCCGCCGTGGGCGAGGCCGTGCCGCTCGCCGTGGGCTCCGCGGTCGGTGACCCGGTCGGCGACGCCGTGGGCTCCCCGGTCGGGGTGGCGGGCACGGTCGTCGTCTCGCTGGGCGTGGACGACGGCATGGTCACCTCCAGCCCTGCGCAGCCCGCCAGTGGGCAGACCCCCAGCAGAAGAGCGGCCAACGCCGTGCGCGTGCGTACCATGGTGAACCTCCGTGTCGGCCTCCCATTCTCGCGCGAACCAGCGGCGTCGCGCAGGGTTCGCCGTCGATGCGTGCCGGTGAGACCGCTCATTCTCGGATCCGGGCTTGAGTTCACACCCAGATCCGAGAATGAGTACACTCCGCCCCCCCTCCTTGCCCCCGGGTGCGATCGGTGGGGGCGGCGTCCGGATAAGATGGCCGACGGACCTGACGAGACCACAGACGTAGAAGGAGCCCCATGAGCGGTCACTCCAAGTGGGCCACCACGAAGCACAAGAAGGCGGCGATCGACGCCAAGCGCGGCAAGCTGTTCGCGAATCTCATCAAGAAGATCGAGGTCGCGGCCCGCGTGGGCGGCGGCGATCCGTCGGGCAACCCGACGCTGTACGACGCCATCCAGAAGGCGAAGAAGAACTCGGTGCCCAACGACAACATCGACCGCGCCGTCAAGCGTGGCTCCGGTGAGGGCTCGGACGCCGTCTCCTACGACGAGATCACCTACGAGGCGTACGGCCCGGCGGGCGTTGCGATCCTCATCCAGTGCCTCACGGACAACCGCAACCGGTCGGCGTCCGATGTGAAGGTCGCGATCACCCGCAACGGCGGCACCGTGGCCGACATGGGTTCGGTGGCCCGCGTGTTCGACCGCATGGGCGTGGTCGAGGTGAAGAAGACGCAGCAGCCGGAGGACAAGAAGGCGGCGCCGCGCACGATCACCGAGGACGACCTCATGGAGGCGACCCTGGACGCCGAGCCCGACGACATCGTGGACGAGGGGGACGTGTTCAAGATCGTCGCCGACCCCGCGAATCTCGTCGCCGTGCGCCAGGCCGTCCAGGCCGCCGGGATCGATTACGAATCGGCCGACCTCGTCTTCCTGCCGCAGTTCGAGCAGCCGATCGACGCGAAGGATGCGGCCGAGAAGCTGTTCAAGCTGCTGGACGCCATCGAGGACGTCGACGACGTCGAGGCCGTGTACTCCAACGAGGACGTGCCGGACGAAATCCTCGAATCCCTCGACGCCTGAGCCTAGGATCGATCCGAACAAACGTTCGGAGGCGTCTATGCGTGTTCTGGGGATCGACCCCGGTCTGACCCGGTGTGGCATCGGCGTGATCGAGGGGCTGCCCGGGCGCAAGCCGACCCTGCTGCTCGCCGATGTGGTGCGGACGCCGTCGGATCTGGAGACGGGCCAGCGACTGGCGGCCGTGGAGCGGGCGTTGGTGCAGTACGTCGCCGAGTATCGCCCGGACGCCCTTGCCGTCGAGCGGGTCTTCGCCCGCCGCGACGTGAGCTCGATCATCGGCACCGCGCAGGCCTCGGGGGTCGTCCTGCTGGTGGGCACCCGGGCCGGGCTGCAGGTGGCCCAGCACACGCCGACGGAGGTGAAGGCGTCCATCACCGGCAACGGCCGCGCCGACAAGGCGCAGGTGGGACAGATGGTGATGCGCATTCTCGACCTGGCGGCGCCCCCGAAGCCCGCCGACGCCGCGGACGCCGTCGCCCTGGCCATGTGCCACCTGTGGCGTGCCCCGGCGATCGCCCGCATCGAGCAGGCGCAACAGCGCCGGGACCTGGCGGTCTCGCGCGCGCAGGCGCGCGCCCGTGCCGCCGAACGGAGGAGGTTCGCATGATTGACCGGCTGAGCGGCACCGTCGTGGCCGTGGGGGGCACGTGGGTGGTCCTGGACCTGTCCGGGTTCGGGCTGCGCGCGCTGTGCACGCCGGCGACGGCGTCGGCCGTCCGCGTCGGCGAGTCGGCGACCCTGCACACGTCGCTCGTCGTCCGGGAGGACTCGCTCACCCTCTACGGCTTCTCGGACGCCGACGAGCGGGACGCATTCGAACTCGTCCAGTCCACGTCCGGCATCGGCCCCAAGATCGCCCAGGCGGTCGTCTCCGTCCTGCCGCCGGACGCCCTTCGCCAGGCCATCGCGACTGAGAACCTCACCGCCCTCACCAAAGTGCCCGGGATCGGCCGCAAGGGCGCCCAGCGCATGGTGCTCGAACTGAAGGACAAGGTCGCCGCCCTTGGCGGCCACGGCTCCGGGGCGGAGGCCGCCCCGGTCGTCGCGTCCGACGACGCCTGGCGCGAGCAGGTCGCCTCCGGTCTGGAGTCGCTTGGCTGGTCCGCCAAGGACGCGGCCGCGGCGGTCGAGCGCGTGGGCGGCCTGCGCGACGAGAACCCCGACCTCGGCATCGGCGAACTCATGCGCGCGGCGCTGAAGAGCCTGGCCCGGTGATCCGATGGCGAAGCTGAGCGACGATCCACTGGACCCGCACGCGCACACGGACGATTCCGCCGCCGAGGGCGCGCTGCGGCCGCCGTCGTTGGCGGAGTTCCGCGGCCAGCCGCGCGTCTCCGAGCAGCTCGGGCTCGTCCTCGCCGCGGCGCAGGCGCGCGGTCAGGTGCCCGACCACGTGCTCTTGTCCGGGCCGCCCGGGCTGGGCAAGACCACCCTCGCGATGATCATCGCCAACGAGCTCGGCCAGCCGCTGCGGATCAGCTCGGGCCCGGCCATCCAGCACGCCGGTGATCTCGCGGCCATCTTGTCGGGGCTCAGCGAGGGTGAGGTGTTCTTCCTCGACGAGATCCACCGTATGAGCCGCCCGGCCGAGGAGATGCTCTACCTGGCCATGGAGGACTTCCGGGTCGACGTGATCGTCGGCAAGGGCCCGGGCGCCACCGAGATCCCGCTCGAGATCCCGCGGTTCACCCTCGTCGGCGCCACGACGCGCGCCGGACTGCTCCCCGGGCCGCTGCGCGACCGCTTCGGCTTCACGGGGCAACTCGAGTACTACGACGATGCCTCCCTCGTCGGCATCGTCGCGCGGAGCGCCCGCCTGCTGGGGATCGCGCTCGACCCGCAGTCCGCCGAGGTCATCGCCTCGCGCAGCCGCGGCACGCCCCGGATCGCGAACCGCCTGTTGCGCCGCGTCCGCGACTACGCCCTGGTGAAGGCGGCCGGGACGATCGACCCGGCGGTGGCGGCGTCCGCGCTGGAGCTGTACGAGGTGGACGAGCTCGGCCTCGACCGGCTCGACCGCGCGGTGCTGGAAGCCGTCTGTGTGCGGTTCAGCGGTGGTCCCGTGGGCCTGTCGACCCTCGCGATGAGCGTGGGGGAGGAGACGGAGACCGTCGAGGAGGTCGCCGAACCCTTCCTCATCCGGCAGGGATTCCTCATGCGGACGCCGCGGGGCCGGGTCGCCACGAACCGGGCGTGGCGGCACCTCGGACTCTCGGTTCCCGCCACGCACGCGGACTTGTTCTCTGGTGGGGACGACTAGCGGGTAGTCTCTTCCGGAGTTGGGGCCCCGTCCGGGGTCACGCCGCCGAAACGAGAGCCGCACCATGCCACCTGAGATGTTGCAGACGCTCCTGATGCTCGCGCTGATGGTCGCCGTCTTCTACTTCCTGCTGATTCGCCCTGCTCAGAAGAAGCAGAAGGACCAGCAGCAGATGGTGAGCGCGCTCGCGGCCGGCTCACGCGTCATGACGACGTCGGGTGTGTTCGGCACGATCGTGCACCTGGGCGAACGGCAGGCGGTCCTCGAGATCGCCCCAGGCATCGAGATGACGGTCCTCAAGCAGGCCATCATGCGTTCGGTCTCGCCCGCGGAGGAGGAGTTCGAGTACGAGGACGACGCGTCGGCCGCCGAGACGGACCCAGCCGACGAGGGCGCCCAGCCGTCCGTGGACGTCCCTCCGGCCCCCGATGCCTCCCCCGACACCCCGTTCCAGCGCCCGGACGACGCCCGGTAACGCCTTCTCCACCACGATCCGAGGACACTGCCCGTGGCCACCGAGTCCCTCAGGAACCGCACGCACCCGCTGCGGACCCTGATCATCTTCTTCTCCTTCATCGCCGTCCTCTTCGGCATCATGGCCCTCGCCGGCTCGTGGTCGCCGAAGCTCGGCCTCGACCTGCGCGGCGGCACGACGATCACGCTGACGGCCCGCAACGTGTCGGGCACCGGGGCGGTCGACAGCGCCAGCCTCGAGCAGGCGCGCACGATCATCCAGCAGCGTGTCGATTCGATCGGCGTCGGCGAGTCCGAGGTGGCGACGGTCGGCAACGACCAGATCCAGGTGTCGGTGCCGAACGTGGCTCCGGCGCAGTTGCAGGAGATGGTCGGCCAGACGGCCCAGCTGTACTTCCGGCCCGTCTATGCCGCGGAGGCCGTCACGGCCCCCGCCCCGGAGACCACCGCCGCCCCGACCGATCCGACGGTCACGGCCGAGCCCACCACGGACGCCTCGGCCGAGCCCACCACCGACGCCACGGCGGCGCCCACCGAGGGGGCGACGGGCGAGCCCACGCCGTCGCCCACGGTCGACGGCCGCCCGGCCCCGTCGCTGCCGACAGCGCCCCCGACGCCGCGCCCGACGGCCCCGGCCGAAGTCCAGCCGACGACGGAGGAGGTGCTGGCCTGGACGCCCTCGGCGCAGGACCAGGCCGACTTCGCCGCCTTCACCTGCGGCGACGACTTCCCCGACGTCACCGACCAGCCGCTCATCACCTGCGATCGTGACAACACGGCCAAGTACCTGCTGGCTCCCGTCGTCATCCCGGGTGACATGCTGGTGAGCGCCAGCGCGGGCATTCCGCAGGGTCAAGTGAGCTGGGTCGTGAACCTGCAGCTCGACGGCACGGGCACGACGATCTTCAACACGGTCTCGACCGCGCTCACCCAGAAGGATGCGCCGCAGAATCAGTTCGCCATCGTTCTCGACTCCGAGGTCATCTCCGCGCCCCGGATCAACGAGGTGATCCCCAACGGCCAGGCGATGATCTCGGGCGACTTCACCCAGGCCACCGCGACTGATCTCGCGAACGTCCTCAAGTACGGTGCCCTGCCGCTCGCGTTCGACCTCTCCGAGGTGTCGAACGTGTCGCCCACCCTCGGTGGCGAGCAACTGACCGCGGGCCTCATCGCCGGCGCCATCGGTTTGGCGCTGGTCATCCTCTACGCGATCGTCTACTACCGCGCTCTCGCGGTCGTCGTGATCGGCTCGCTGGCGGTGGCCGCCGTGCTCACCTATCAATTCATGGTGCTGCTGGGGGAGGGCATGGGCTTCGCGCTCAACCTGCCCGGCATCGCCGGCGTCATCGTCGCCATCGGCATGACAGCGGACTCGTTCATCATCTTCTTCGAGCGGATTCGTGACGAGGTGCGCGAGGGCCGCAGCCTCCGGTCCGCCATCGAGACCGGCTGGCACGGTTCCCGTCGCACCATCCTCATCGCCGACGCCGTCTCCCTCCTCTCGGCGCTGGTCCTCTTCATCCTCGCCATCGGCTCGGTGAAGGGCTTCGCCTTCACGCTCGGCCTCACGACGCTGATCGACATCGCTGTCGTGTTCTGGTTCACCAAGCCGCTGATGACCCTCCTCGGCCGCACCCGCTACTTCGGGGAGGGACGCCGCTTCTCCGGCTTCGAGCCGGACCACCTCGGCGCAACCCAACGCAAGGCCGCGCGGCGGCGTCCGACCCTGACCCCGAAGGAGGCATGATGGCGTCCCGCGCCAGCCTCGCGCACCGGCTGTACACCGGCGAGCTGAGCTACGACTTCGTCGGGAAGCGGACGTTCTGGTACAAGTTCTCGGGCGTGTTGCTGGTGCTGTGCCTCGCGGTGACGCTGATCCGGGGGCTCAACCTGTCGATCGACTTCACGGGCGGCTCCGAGTTCACGGTCCCCACCCAGGTGACCGCGACGACGGTCGACGACTACCGCAAGGTCGCCCAGGACACGGGGCTGCCGGATCTCGGCGAGGTGCGCGTCAACACGATCGGCGACGGCCAGGTGCGCATCCAGACACGCGCGCTGAACGCCGAGGAGATCAACCAGATGACGGCGGCGCTCGCCCAGCGCGCGGGCCTCGACACCGCCGAGGTCACCAACAACCTCATCGGCTCGTCTTGGGGTGAGCAGATCACCCGGCAGGGCTTGATCGCGCTCGTCGTGTTCCTCGTGCTCGTCGCGATCATGATCTGGGCGTACTTCCGGAACTGGAAGATGTCCGTGGCGGCGCTCGTCGCGCTGGCGCACGACCTGATCGTCGTGATCGGGGTGTATGCCCTGTTGCAGTTCACGTTCAGCCCCGCCAGCCTCATCGGCACGCTGACGATCCTCGGGTACTCGCTGTACGACACGGTGGTCGTGTTCGACCGCGTCCGGGACAACACCCGCGCCATGACCCAAGGCAACAAGACCCTGGGTCAACTGGTGAACCAAGCGGTCAACCAGGTGCTGATCAGGTCGCTCAACACGACGATCATCGGCGTGCTCCCCGTTGCCGCGCTGCTCTTCGCCGGCACGTTCATCCTCGGCACCGGCCCTCTCATGGACCTCGGCCTCGCCCTGTTCGTCGGTATGGTCGCGGGCGCCTACAGCTCGATCTTCCTCGCAGCACCCTTGTTCGTCGACCTGCGCAGCCGGGACGCCGACATGGTCGAGCACGAGGCCCACCTCAAGCGGCGCACCAGCCGGAAGACCGGCCGGGCCCCGGCCACGCGTGCTGCCGACGCCGACGGCGAGGACGCCGGTGAGGCCGTCACCGTCGCTCCGGTCGGGACAGCTGTGCCGGTCAGCGGGGCCAGCGTGGTCGATCCCCGCACACTCGGGGCGGTCCGCCCCGACCAGGTGGCGCGGCACCAGCCGCGCAGCACCACCCGCTCCCAACGCAGGAAGGACCACTGATGTCGGCCGAAGCCGAGCGCATCAACGCTCTCATCCGTGAGGTTCCGGACTGGCCCAAGCCGGGCGTCGTCTTCAAGGACATCACGCCGCTGCTCTCCGACGCCGAGGGCTTCACGATGGCCGTGGACGAGCTGACCAAACTGGCTCCGCAGCCGATCGACATCGTCGTCGGCATGGAGGCGCGCGGGTTCATCTTCGCTGCGCCGGTGGCGCTCAACCTGGGCGCGGGTTTCGTGCCCGTCCGCAAGCCGGGCAAGCTGCCCTACACGACGATCGACCAGAGCTTCGCGCTCGAGTACGGTCAGGCGACGCTCGCCATGCACACGGACGCCCTGTGGCCCGGTGCACGGGTCCTCGTCGTGGACGACATCCTCGCCACCGGTGGCACCGTGGGGGCGACGGCGTCCCTCATCAAGCGGATGGGCGCCGAACTGGTGCACGTCGTCGTGCTGATCGAGCTGGAGTTCCTGGGCGGTCGCGATCGGCTGGCCGCGGAGGGCATCGATTCGGTGTCCGCCCTCATCACCTGCTGACGCCCCTACGGATCGGGCTCGTCGCGACCATTCCTCGATCCACCGCGGCCGGCCCCCTAGAGTAGGGACCCTGACGGGAGGTGACGCAGGTGAGCGACACGAAGCCCAGCGACGAGCTGACTGCAGGCTCGGACGCCGCCGCGCGCCCCGTCCCGGACGCCGCCCGCGCACCTGAGCGGCTCAGCATGCGCAAGATGCTGGCCCGGCTGGGTTCTGGCCGCTCGCCGGGCGCCGTCCAGCTGGAACCCTTGCTCGCAGCGATGCGCGAGCACCACCCGAAGGCGGACGTGGCGCTCATCGAGCGGGCCTACCGCACGGCGGAGCGGTTCCACGAGGGGCAGACGCGCAAGAGCGGCGACCCGTACATCACGCACCCGCTCGCCGTGGCGTCCATCCTCGCCGGCTTGGGCATGAACGAGCCCACGATCTGCGCCGCACTCCTGCACGACACCGTGGAGGACACCGCCTACTCCATCACGCAGTTGACGGCCGACTTCGGTCCCGAGATCGCGCGCATGGTCGACGGCGTGACGAAGCTGGACAAGGTCAAGTACGGGGAGACGGCGAAGGCGGAGACGATCCGCAAGATGGTCGTGGCGATGAGCCGCGACATCCGCGTCCTCGTGATCAAGCTGGCCGACCGGCTGCACAACATGCGTACGATCGGCTCGCTGCGGCAGGACAAGCAGATCCGGATCGCGAAGGACACGCTCGAGATCTACGCGCCTCTGGCGCACCGGCTGGGCATGAGCGCGATCAAGTGGGAACTCGAGGACCTGGCGTTCTCGGTGATCGAGCCGAAGGTGTACTCGGAGATCGTCAAGCTGGTGGCAGACCGTGCGCCGCTGCGCGACCAGTACCTCCGGACAGTCGTCGAGCAGGTGAAAGGCGATCTGGACGCCGCCCGCATCAAGGCGTCGGTGTATGGGCGGCCGAAGCACTACTACTCGATCTACCAGAAGATGATGGTGCGCGGCCGCGACTTCTACGACATCTACGACCTCGTGGGGCTGCGCATCCTGGTCGACACGAAGCGGGACTGCTACGACGTTCTCGGCGTCCTGCACAACCGGTGGAAGCCCTTGCCCGGCCGGTTCAAGGACTACATCGCCATGCCCAAGTTCAACCTGTACCAGTCCCTGCACACGACCGTGCTCGGCCCTGGCGGCAAGCCGGTGGAACTGCAGATCCGCACCCACGAGATGCACCGGCAGGCCGAGTACGGGGTCGCGGCGCACTGGCGCTACAAGGAGGGGAAGGGCGCCGGCGACGAGATCAACTGGGTGCAGTCGCTCGCCGAATGGCAGAAGGAGACGGAGGACTCGGGCGAGTTCCTGGACACGTTCACCGAGGAGATCGTCAAGAACGAGGTGTTCGTGTTCAGCCCGAAGGGAGACGTCATCTCGCTTCCGGCCGGCTCGACGCCGGTGGACTTCGCGTACGCGATCCACACCGAGGTGGGCCACCGCTGCATCGGCGCGCGCGTGAACGGACGCCTCGTCCCCCTCGATTCGACGCTCGACATGGGCATGAGCGTCGACATCATCACGTCGAAGTCCGAGTCGGCGGGACCGAGCCGCGACTGGCTGAGCTTCGTGAAGACGCCGCGGGCGCGGTCGAAGATCCGTCAGTACTTCAGCCGGGAGCGTCGCGACGAGATGATCGAGGCCGGGCAGGATGCCATCGGCAAGCAGATGCGCCGCCAGCACCTGGCGGGCCGCCTGCTGACTCCCGAGACGCTGGCGTCGTTGGCGCAGCACTTCCACGTGTCCGACACGCCGTCGCTCCTCGCTGCCGTCGGTGAGAACACCATCGGCGCGCAGGCGGTGGTGACGGCGCTGGTCGAGTCGATGGGGGGCGGCGTCGCCGCGGCCGAGGCGTCCCTCGTGGACAAGGCGCTCCTGGTGGAGCCCGGGCGCAAACTGCCCCGGGACCACACCGGCATCGTCGTGGAGGGCGACACCGGCGTCTACACGAAGCTGGCGCGATGCTGCATGCCGGTGCCGGGCGACGCGATCGTGGGATTCGTGACGCGCGGCGAGGGTGTCAGCGTGCATCGTGAGGACTGCTCGAACGTGGCTTCGCTGCGGCAGATCCCGGACCGGATGGTGCGCGTCTCGTGGGCGCCGACGACGGATGCGGCGTTCCTGGTCGCCGTTCAACTCGAGGGCCTGGATCGCTCGGGCATGTTGGCGGATGTGTCGCGGGTGCTGTCGGAGATGCACATGAGCATCGTCACCGTCTCGGCGAACACGAGTCGCGACCACGTGTTCACCATGCGGCTGACCTTCCAGACGCCCGATCCGCGTCATCTGGACGCGGTGGTGAACAGCCTGCGCCGCATCCCTGGCGTCTACGAGGTCAGCCGGGTCAAGCCGGGCTGAGTCGTGGGGCCCCGCCGGTCGCGCCTGACGGGGCCACCGTCTCGCTGATCTTCAGCGGGTGAAGTCGGCCAGCGTCGTCTTCGCCTGCTCGAGCCACGTCGTGTAGGCGGCGATGGAGTCCTCCGCCTTCTTGGCGGCCGCCTTGTCGCCGCGCGCCGTGGCCTTGGTCACCTTCTCGGTCAGCTTCTCGATCTCGGCGCTCAGCATGGCCACCGTCTCCTCGGCGCGTTGCCGCGCCTCGGGATCAGTGCGCTTCCACTCGGCCTCCTCGGCCTCCTTGACCGCTCCCTCGAGCTTCCGGACGCGGGCGTCCAGGCCGCGCATGGCGTCGCGGGGAACCTTCCCGAGGTCGTTGTACTCGGCCAGGAACTTGCGGTAGGCGGCACGGCCCTGCTCCGGATCGGTGATGGGCAGGATGGCGGCTTCGGCGGCGTCCAACAGGGCTTGCTTGGCCGTCAGGTTGCCGGAGAACTCCTCGTCCTGCGCCGACTGGGCGGCCGTCCGGGCGTCGAAGAACTGGTCCTGCAAGCCGCGGAACTCCGACCACAACTTCTCGTCGTCGCTCCGTGCCGCGGACCCGGCTGCCTTCCAGCGGGTCATCAGCTCGCGGAAGGCGCCCGCCGTCGGGCCCCAGTCGGTCGAGCCCGCCAACTCCCGCGCCTCCGCGATGATGGCCTCCTTGGCCGCCTTCGCCTGGTCCCAGCGCCCCGACTGCTCGGCGAACTGGGCCTTGCGGCGCCGCGTGTACGTCGTGCGCGCCAAGGAGAACCGGTGCCACAGGGCGTCGTCGGTGGCCCTGTCGATGCGGGGGAGCGCCTTCCACTCATCGAGCAGCGACCGGAACCGATTGACGCCGCCGCGCCAGTCGTTGCCCTGCGCGAGCGTCTCGGCCTCGGCGACCATCGCCTCCTTGGCGGCGATCGTGGCCCCGTTCTGCTTCGCGCGTTCGGCCTTGCGCGCCTCGGACGCCTCCGCGAGCTTCGGCGTCAGGGCCTCCAGGCGTGCGGAGAGCGACGCCAGGTCACCCACCGCGTTCGCGTCGGCGACCGACTTCGACAACGACGAGATCGCCTTGCGGGCGTCCTCGGGCGACACGACGCCGGAACCCAGACGCTGTTCGAGGAGCGTGACCTCCAGATCGAGCGCCTCGAAGCGGCGCACGTAGAAGGCCATCGCCTCGTCGGCAGAGACACCCGGTACCTGGCCGACGGCGCGCTCGCCGTCCGCGGTCGTCACGTACACGGTGCCATCGGGGTCGACCCGTCCGAAGCTGGCCGGGCCCTGCGCGTCAGTCATGCGCCTTATCTTGCCCCATAACCGGCTCCGGATCGGCGCAGGTCCGCGCGGATAGGCTGGGATCCATGCTGCTCACGTCGTTCCCGGCCGGACCGCTGCAGGCCAACTGCTACGTGTTCTCCGGCGACGACACCCACGCGGTGGTCGTCGACCCGGGCGTCAACGCGGCGGAGGGCGTCCGGCAGATCGTGGCCGACCGGGGTCTGACAGTCGACGCCGTCCTGCTCACCCACGGCCACCCCGACCACGTGGGGGCAGCCGCCGACGTGGCCGACCACTACGGCGTCCCGGCGTACCTGCACGCCGCCGACCGGTCCATGTTCGACCCGGCCACCCTCATGCCCTGGGCGGTCGAGATCATCGAGCGGTTCGGCGTCAACCACACCGAGCCGGCCGACCTCCGCCTGCTCGCTGGTGGAGAGACGGTCGAGGCCGGCGGCGTCACGTTCACGACCGAGCACGCGCCCGGCCACACGCAGGGCTGCCTGTTGTGGCGGACGCCCCTGCCGCAGCCGTTCGCCCAGGCGCCGGAGTTGACCGAGCTCGTGTTCACCGGCGACGTGGTGTTCGCCGGCGCCATCGGGCGCACCGACCTGCCCGGCGGCGACCACGCCACCATGCTCGCTACGCTGGCCCGGGTCGTGCTCGCGTTGCCCGACAGCGCGGTGCTCCTGCCCGGCCACGGCCCCGAGACCACGATGGCCCGCGAGCGCGCCACGAACCCGTACCTTCAAGCCGACTACCTGAGGTGACCATGCGACCCAAGCCGCTCTCCGGCTTCCCCGAGTTCCTGCCGTCCGGGCGGATGGTCGAGCAGGCCGTGCTCGACTCCCTGCGGGAGTCGTTCGAACTGCACGGGTTCGCCTCCGTCGAGACGCGCGCGGTCGAGACGATGGATTCGCTCACCCGCAAGGGCGAGATCGACAAGGAGGTCTACGTCGTCCGCCGCCTGCACGCGAGCGGGTCGGACGCCGACGAGCTCGGCCTCCACTTCGATCTCACCGTGCCGTTCGCCCGCTACGTGCTCGAGAACTCCGGACACCTGCACTTCCCGTTCCGCCGCTACCAGATCCAGAAGGTGTGGCGCGGCGAGCGGCCGCAGGAGGGGCGCTACCGCGAGTTCGTGCAGGCCGACATCGACATCGTCGGCGAGAACACCCTCGCCGCCCACCACGACGTCGAGGTGGCGCTCGTCATGATCGAGGCGCTCGGGCGGCTGCACGACGATCTCGGCATCCCGCCGATCGTCATGCACGTCAACAACCGCCTGCTCGCCGAGGGCTTCTACCGCGGCCTGGGCGTCGAGGACCACATGGCCGTGCTGCAGCGCGTCGACAAGCTCGCGAAGATCGGGCCCGCGGCCGTCCAGCGCCTGCTCGTCGACGAACTCGGCATGGACGCCGACGCCGCAGCCACGTGTCTCCAGCTCGCCACGATCACGAGCGAGGACACCGCCTTCGTCGAGCAGGTGCGCGCCCTCGGCGTCCAGCACCCGCTGCTCGATGCGGGGTTGGACGCCCTCGCCGCGGTCGTCGAGGCCGCCGCGATCGCGGCACCCGGACGCCTCGTCGCCGACCTGGCCATCGCCCGCGGCCTCGACTACTACACCGGCACCGTCTACGAGACGCAGATGGAGGGGTTCGAGCATCTCGGCTCGATCTGCTCGGGCGGGCGCTACGACGCGTTGGCCTCCGACGGCAAGAAGACCTACCCCGGCGTCGGCATTTCGGTGGGGGTCACGCGTGTGCTGGCGCCGCTCATCGCGCGGGGCGAGCTGGCGGCGTCCCGGTCGGTGCCCACCTGCGTGCTCGTGGCCGTGGACGCCGAGGAGACCCGCGGCGACGCCATGGCCACGGCCGCCCGACTGCGTGCCCGGGGCATCCCGACCGAGGTCGCGCCCAAGGCGGACAAGTTCGGTCGTCAGATCCGCTACGCCGACCGCCGGGGCATCCCGTACGTCTGGTTCAGCGACTCGACGGTCAAGGACATCCGCTCCGGCGAGCAGGTTCCCGCCGACGCCGATACCTGGACGCCGCCGGCCGCGGACCTGCGCCCGGGCGTGATCGCCGGGTCCGCCCAGTAGGGCTCTCGGAGGATTCCTACGCTCAGGGCGTCCACGATTTCGCGCGCCCCTGCCCATCGATTGACAGATGCGAGATCCTGTCCGCGGCGGTGGACCTGCACGCCCGAGTGACCGTCCAACAGTGGCCCACCTTCGATGGAGAGGAGATCCGATGACCGCGAATGTGATCGTGGTGGTCGAGCGGAAGTTCAATTATCCTCGCCCGCGCGTCTTCCGCGCGTGGACGGCCCCCGAGGAAATGGCGCAGTGGCGCGGCAGCCCGGGCTGGCACGTGGAGACGGGGACGGTCTCCTCCGAGCTGAAGCTCGGCGGGCGCCACCACCACGTCAAGGTCCTGGGCGCCGACCCGAACGTCCGCGTGACGACCGACGCCGTCTTCACGGAGTTCTTCGACCCGGACGTGTTTGTGGCGAAGCAGCGGATCACCGGCGACGACGGGATCGACCCGAACGTTCCGCTCGAACTGCGCGTCGAGTTCAGCCCTCAGGGGCCCGATGCGACGCTGGTCCGGATCATCCAAGGTCCCTACGACCCGGAGGTCGCCCAATACCACGCCGAGGGTTGGGAGAAGGAACTCGGCCGCCTCGAGGAGTTCCTCGGGAAGGAGGCCGGACGATGAGCGCCTCGACGACGGTGGTGCGCACCAAGCCTCTGATGGACATGAAGCAAATCCTGCTCATGAATCTCGGCATCTTCGGCATCCAGTACAGCCTCGGCATGCAGCAGACGGCGGTCACGCCGATCTAGAGCTTCCTTGGCGCCAACCCGCACGACCTGCCGATCCTCAACATGGCGGGCCCGATCACAGGCCTGCTCGTGCAGCCGATCATCGGGGCTTGGTCCGACCGTGTGTGGAGTGAGAAGTGGGGACGCCGCAAGGCGTTCTTCCTGATCGGTGCCGCCGGGTGCGCCATCGGTCTGTTCCTGTTCCCGTTCGTGACGGCCGTGTGGATGGCCGTGATGCTCCTGTGGCTGCTCGACATCAGCAACAACACGGCCATGGAGCCCTACCGTGCCTTCATCGCCGACCGGCTGCCCCCCTCCCAGGTCGGCAAGGGCTTCCTCGCCCAGTCGTTCTTCACCGGGCTCGGCATCACGCTCGCGAACGTGTCCCTGTTCGTGTTCCAGTCGCTCATCACGGGCGGGACAGCCGCCGGCATTCCGTACTGGGTCTTCGGATCGTTCATGCTGGGCGCGGTGTTCTCCATCGGCACGGTGCTCGTGTCGGTGCTGTCGACGCCCGAACTGCCGCCGACGCCGTCCGAGCTGGCCGAACTCCAGCGCAAGCGCGAGTCCGGCAATGCCGCGGTCCAGACCTTCAAGGAGATCGGCGAGGCGATCGTCGAGATGCCGGTCGAGCTGCGCAAACTGGCGTTGGTCTACCTGTTCCAGTGGTATGCGATGAACTGCTACTGGCAGTACGTCGCTCTCACGGTGGCCGATTCCGTGTTCGGGACGACGGACACCCACTCGGAGGCCTACAAGGAGGCCGTCGGCTGGACCGGCCTGGTGAACGGCGGCTACAACATCGTGACCGCGTGTGTGGCGTTCGCGCTCGTGGCGATGGCCCGCCGCTACGGCGCCAAGTACGTGCACATGGGTGCGCTGCTGTGCGCGACGGTCGGCCTGCTGATCATCCCGCACATCACAGACCGGTACCTGCTCTTCCTGCCGATCATCGGCCTGGGTATCGCGTGGGCGTCCATCATGGGTGTGCCGTACATCATGGCCGTCCGCATGGTGCCCAGCTCGCGCTACGGCGTCTACATGGGCGTCATCAACATGATGATCGTCATCCCGATGCTCATTCAGACGCTCACGTTCGGCTCGGTGTACAACCTGCTGGGCGGCGTCCCGGGCAACGCGATCACCTTCGCGGCGATCCTGCTCGGGCTCGCGGCGGTCGCGATGCTCTGGATCAAGGAGCCTCCGATCGTCAAGAACATGGACGAGGTCGCGGTGACCGTTCCCAATTCGCTTGCCGGGCAGGTGTGAGATGCCTGTCATGACCCCTTATCGCAGAATCGTCGTCGGCACGGACGGCTCGGCCCTGGCCGATCCCACGGTGGCGCGGGCTGCAGTGTTGGCGGCATCCGAGGGCGCCGAGTTGGTGATCGTGTGCGCCTACTCCGGGGTGACCCAGCGTGACGAGGCCCGCGTCGGCGGCCTGGGCGACACCCGCGTCGGCACGGTGCTCGGCCGTGCGGCGGCCGAGGACGCCGTGGCTGCGGCTGCGGCGACGGCGTCCGGGCTGGGGGCGACTGTTGCCGCGCCCCTGCTGGTCGAATCCGACCCGGCCGAGGCCCTGGTCGCTGCCGCCGCCTCCCGCTCGGCCGATCTCGTCGTCATCGGGGCGATCCGGGACGTGAGCATCGCCGACCGACTCCTCGGCACCGTGGCCTCCGCCGTGGTGCGCCGCGCGGCGTGCGAGGTGCTTGTGGTCCGGCCGCCGAAGTCGTGGGGCGGCGTCGAGGACCTCGAGGTCCCGGCCGACGCCTGACGTTCGCAACGACGAGAGCCCCCGACTGCGCGTCGGGGGCCCTCGTCGTTGCGTTCAGCCCCCGAGGACCTTGGCGACGGCCTGCCACACCTGGTAGCCGCCGAGGATCACGAACAGCAGCGTCGTGACGCCGAGCAGGATGTTCTGAACGACGTTGTTGCGCCACTCGGCCGGGATGTTGCGGCCGTTCAACAGGCCCAGGTTGGCCAGCGCCATGAAGGGCATGAACAGGGCGCCGAGGACGCCGTACAGCAGGATCAGGAAGATGGGCTGGTCGAGGAAGAGGAGCACCATCGGCGGGAACGTGAGCCAGAGGACGTACCACTTGAAGTACTTGCCGCCGACGCGGGTGTCCGGGTGGTCGCTGTCGAGGCCGCGCATCTTGCCCACGAAGTCGGCGAACATCAGCGAGACGCCGTTCCAGACCCCGATGAGCGAACTGAACGCCGCCGCCCAGAAGCCGACGAGGAACGCCTTGCCGACGAACGGGCCGTAGCGGTCCTGCAGGACGGTGTCGAGGTCGAGCAGCCCACGGTCGCCCGAACTGAGCGTCACGCCGGCCGCCGCCACGACCTCGGCGCCGACGATGAGCATCGAGATCACGAAGATGCCCGTCATGACATAGGCCATCGTGTTGTCGATGCGCATCACCCGCATCCACTTCGGCGTGTACCAGCCCTTCTCGCGCAGCCAGTAGCCGTAGGCGGCCAGGGTGATGGTGCCGCCGACACCGCCGGCCAGGGCGAGGGTATAGAACATGCCGCCCTCGGGGATGACGGGCAGCAACCCGGCCAGCAGGGCGGGGACGTTCGGCAGGGCGATGGCGGCCAGGACGACCACGGTGAAGAACATGATGCCGACGAGCCCGGCTGTGATCTTCTCGAAGATGGCGTACTTGTTGAACCACACCAGGACGAAGCCGAGCAGACCCATGACGACGGCCCACGCGATGAGCGGCAGCTGCGGGAAGAGGGCAGCCAGCGGCAGCGCCGATGACGACATCGCGGCTGCACCGTACACGAAACCCCAGATCACGATGTAGGGGGCGAAGTAGATCGTCGTCCAGATGCCCAGCCGGCGCCAGCCCTCGAAGATCGTGTAGCCGGTGGCGAGCGTGTACCGGCCTGCGCCTTCGACGAGCACGATCTTCATGATGACGCCCACGATCACCGCCCAGAACAGCAGGTACCCGTAGCGGGAGCCGGCGGCGAGGGTCGCCACCATGTCGGGGGCTCCCACACCGGTGGCGGCCACGACGAGACCCGGCCCGATGAGCTTCCAGCGGGCGTCGCGCCCGCCGTCGTCGTCCACGCGATCGACGTGGCCGGCCTTCCGGGCGTCCTCGTCGTACTGCTCGGGAATGCGTCCTGCCATGGGGCACCTCGCTGTGTCTCGGGGGCGTTCTCCTGCCGGCAACGTAGCGGGCCGGCCGAGACCTTGTCAGCGGCCGGTGGGCGCTCGAAACAGGATCGTTGCCTCGGCGCCCGCTAGACTGCTCGCCGTTGCGCCCGCACCGTCTATGCGGGGCTGAGAAAGGAAGATCACGTCATGTTGCGGACCCATGAGGCGGGCACCCTGCGCGCCGGACACGTCGGAACCACCGTCACCCTCGCCGGCTGGGTGGGCCGGCGCCGCGATCACGGCGGGGTCGCCTTCATCGATCTGCGGGACGCTTCGGGGATCGCCCAGGTCGTCGTCCGCGACGAGATCCTCGACGCCTCGGGCGCGCACGATCTGCGCAACGAGTTCTGCATCCGGGTCACCGGCGTCGTCGAGGAGCGGCCGGAGGGCAACGCGAACCCCGACCTCCCCACCGGCGAGATCGAGGTGGCCATCACCGACCTTGAGGTGCTCAACCCGTCCGCCGCGCTGCCGTTCCAGATCGACGAGCGCGTCACGGTCGGCGAGGAGGCCCGGCTGAAGTACCGCTACCTGGACCTGCGGCGTCCGGCCCCCGGCGCGGCCCTGCGGTTGCGCAGCAAGGTCAACGCTGCGGCCCGCAAAGTGCTCGGGGAGCGCGACTTCGTCGAGATCGAGACGCCCACGATGACCCGCTCCACGCCCGAAGGCGCCCGCGACTTCATCGTGCCCGCGCGCCTCGCCCCCGGCAGTTGGTACGCGCTGCCGCAGAGCCCTCAGCTGTTCAAGCAGCTGCTCATGGTGGCCGGCATGGAGCGCTACTACCAGATCGCCCGCTGCTACCGCGACGAGGACTTCCGCGCCGACCGGCAGCCCGAGTTCACCCAGCTCGACATCGAGATGAGCTTCGTCGAGCAGGAAGACGTCATCGAGCTCGGGGAGGCCATCGTCAAGGAGATCTGGTCGCTGATCGGCGTCGACCTCGACACGCCGTTCGACCGGCTGACGTTCGGCGACGCGATGAACCGCTACGGCTCCGACAAGCCCGATCTGCGGTTCGACCTCGAACTCACCGAACTGACCGACTACTTCGCCGACACTCCGTTCCGCGTCTTCCAGGCGCCCTACGTGGGTGCGGTGGTCATGCCGGGTGGCGGCTCGCAGCCGCGGCGCACGTTCGACGCGTGGCAGGAGTGGGCCAAGCAGCGGGGCGCCCGCGGCCTCGCCTACGTGACGGTCGGGGAGGACGGCACCCTCGGCGGGCCGGTGGCGAAGAACATAACGGACGCCGAACGCGACGGTCTCGCCGCCGCCACCGGCGCCCGTCCTGGCGACTGCATCTTCTTCGCGGCGGGGGGCCGTACGGCGTCCCAGAACCTGCTGGGCGCGGCACGCAACGAGATCGCCGAGCGGTGCGGCCTCATCGAGCCGGGCAGCTGGAGCTTCCTGTGGGTCGTCGATGCGCCCCTGTTCAAACCCACCAACGAGGCCACCGCCGAGGGCGACGTGGCGGTGGGTGAGGGCGCCTGGACGGCCGTTCACCACGCCTTCACGGCGCCGCAGGACGTCGACGGCTTCGACGCCGACCCCGGCAACGCGCTCGCGTGGGCCTACGACATGGTCTGCAACGGCAACGAGATCGGCGGCGGCTCCATACGTATCCATCGTCGCGACGTCCAGGAGCGCGTGTTCAAGGTGATGGGTCTCGGCGCCGAGGAGGCGCAGGAGAAGTTCGGCTTCCTGCTCGACGCGTTCAAGTTCGGCGCCCCGCCGCACGGCGGCATCGCCTTTGGCTGGGACCGCATCGTCGCCCTCCTCGCGGGCACCGAGTCGATCCGGGACGTCATCGCCTTCCCGAAGACCGGCGGCGGCTTCGACCCGCTCACCCAGGCGCCTGCGCCGATCTCGCCCGCCCAGCGCCGCGAGGCGGGCGTCGACGCCAAGCCGGCCGAGAAGAAGAAGGACGCCGCCGCGCCTGTGGCGCAGACGGCGTCCTGAATCGGTCGGGGGGTCAGGCGGCCGGGCCGGCCAGCAGGCGGTAGATGGCCTTCTCCGTCTCGGCGAGGGCGGACGCCGCAGCGGCGACCTGGTCGGGGGTACCGGATTGGGTGACGGCCTGGACGGCCGTGGCGAGTCCGCGGTAGGCCTGCCAGGCACGCTCGTCGATGCCTTCGTTGGCGGCCTCCGCCTCGGCGTTGACCGCCTCCCACGGCTTCTCGGCGCGGGCGGCGGGTTCGCGCCCGGCCTCGGTCAAGTGGAAGGCGCGCTGTCCGTCGAGTTGTGTCTCGGAGATGAGGCCCTCGTCGACGAGTTGGGCGAGTGCGGGATACACCGCGCCCGGGCTCGGCTTCCACAGGCCCTGGGTCCGGTCGGCGAGGGTCGTGATGATCTGGTAGCCGTTCATCGGCTCCTCGGCGAGCAGTGCCAGGATCGCCTGGCGCACGTCGCCGCGGCGGGCACGCCCGCCCCGGCCGCGCCCGCGGCGTCCACCGGGACCGTGCGGTCCGGGACCGTGGTGCCCGAAGCCGTGCGGTCCCTCAGGACCCAACGGGCCACCGGGACCGATCGGGCCGGGTCCGAAACCGGGGAAGGGGGCCTCGGGGCCGGGGCCCATGCGCCGGGGGCGCTCGCCCCGGCCTCGCCGCTCGCCGCGGCGGTTGTCGCGGGCCTCGTCGCGGCCCGACTCTTCGTTCATAGCGACCCACCAGGGCCGGTTCATTGCGTACTCCATGGGGAAGTCCTTTCTGTAGGAGTTGCGATAACGATATATCGAAGATAGTCGGTAAGCAAGTCCGATCCGCCCGTGTTCCGGTTGGGGCTCACGGATGGAGCGCTCCAGCGCCCTTTTCGTGAGCCCCAACCGCAACAAGGGGAGGGGCCTCCCTGGGGCGCCATGAAACGATGACCAGGACCATCACCTGGCCTGTCGGGCAGCCGCTGCGCGGCCAGGTCGTCACCGAGACCGTGGAGCAGCCCCCATGAACCGCACCCGCCGCGTCCTTGCGGCCTTGACCGCCGCCGCGGCGCTCACCAGCCTGAGCGCCTGCCTCGGACCGTTGGCCGTCGACCCCACGAGCACCGCGAGCAGCAACGCACAGAAGCAGGGCGACGGCGCCCTACGCACCGACCTCGAGCCGCTGACCTCGCGGTTCCCCGTGCTGGGGCAGCCGGTGTCGGCCCAGTGGATGTCGGGGACGCTCGGCGACAGCCGACTCCCGGGGCCGAGCACGTACTGGATCGACGCGATCGTCGTCGTGACCCCGGAGGTTGCCGCCGAACTCGCGCCGCTGGCGTCCGAGACCGGCACGCCCGACCTCGTCGCGGGCGTGGCGGAGCTCGTGCCGCCGGGGACGCTGCGCACCTCCGAGCAGATCGACGCCCGGTTCTCGACCGACACCTGGTGGGTGGACGCCTACCTCGTGGAGGGCTCCGACACCGTCGTGCTCGCGGCACGAGGCGACTGACCCCACCCCGGACGCCCCGTGTTGCGGTTGGGGCTCACGGATGGAGCGCTCCAGCGCCCTCTTCGTGAGCCCCGACCGCAACACGGGGGCGGGCTGGCGGGGGAGAATGGAGGTATGCGCGCGCTGACGTACGACTCCTTCCGTGGGCCGATGGTGGTCTCCCAGGTGCCCGAGCCGAGCGCGCCGCCGGGTGGGGTCGTGGTGGCCGTCGAGGCGACGGGGCTGTGCCGGAGCGACTGGCACGGTTGGATGGGCCACGACGCCGACATCGTCGGCTTCCCGCACGTCCCCGGGCACGAGTTCGCGGGGCGGATCGCCGAACTGGGCGACGGGGTGACCGGCTTCGCGGTCGGCGACCGGGTGACGGCCCCGTTCGTGCAGGCCTGCGGGGCGTGTCCGACGTGTGCGGAGGGTAACGGCCAGGTCTGTCCGCACCAGCGCCAGCCGGGCTTCACCGATCGCGGTTCGTTCGCCGAGAAGGTCGTCGTGCGCGCCGCTGCCACCAACCTGGTGCGCCTGCCGGACGCCGTGGGCATGCGCGAGGCGGCCGCGCTGGGGTGCCGCGTCGCGACCGCGTTCCGCGGGGTCGTCCACCGCGGCCGGATCCGCAAGGACGAGTGGCTGGCGGTGTTCGGCTGCGGCGGCGTCGGGTTGGCCGCCGTCATGATCGGGGTCGCCGCCGGTGCCCGCGTCATCGCCGTGGACGTCTCTCGAGCCTCTCTGTCCCGCGCGCGGGCGTTGGGCGCCGAGCAGGTCCGCCTGCTCGAGGACGCCGGCCGGATCCAGGCCCTCACCGACGGCGGTGTCCACGTCAGCGTCGACGCGGTCGGCACTCCGGACGCCGTCGCCGCGGCCCTGGCCTCCCTGCGGCCCCGCGGCCGGCACGTCCAGATCGGTCTCCTGGCCGACCCCGCCCCGCCCGTCCCCCTGGGGGTCGTCATCAGCCACGAGCTCGATGTGCTCGGCAGCCACGGCATGGCGGCGTCCGACTACGCCGAACTGCTCGGCTGGGTGGGGCACGGCCGGCTCGACCTCGGCGCCCTGCTGGCGCCGCGCGCGTCCCTGTCGCTGGACGAGGCGGGCGCAGCCTTGGCGGGTATGGGGGAGGCGGCGTCCGACGGGGTGCTCGTCATCGACCCCCGGAACTGACCGCCTGGCGCTGCCGCATGGTCCAGCTCAGTGCTGTCACCGAGTCGTTCGCCCACCGCGGCCTGGCCCAGGCGCTGCCGGTCGTGACGCAATCCACCACCTCCCGGGTGCTCGTTTCCAACGACGCGGTCCGCGTCGTCCAGTTCACGTTCGACACCCCTCAGCTGCTCACCGAGGTCTGACCGGGGGTCCGGTGTAGCGTCGTGCGGGTGACGGATCTGTTCGGCAACCCCGATCCGGTGGCGCCCGAGGCGCCCCACCGGACCGGCGGGTCCTTGTCCGGCGCCGCGCACGACCACCTGCCGCTCGCGGTCCGGTTGCGCCCGCGCACCCTCGACGAGATCGTGGGGCAGCAGCATCTCCTCGCGCCGGGGTCGCCGCTGCGGCGGCTCGCCGACGGCCAGCCCATGAGCGTCTTCCTGTGGGGTCCGCCGGGCGTCGGCAAGACGACCATCGCGTCGGTCGTCTCGCGCGCCACCAACCGGCGCTTCGTCGAACTGTCCGGCGTCACCGCGGGCGTCAAGGAGGTGCGCGCCGAACTCGAGGTCGCACGCCGCGAGCTCGCGCGCGGCCGCGGCACCGTGCTGTTCGTCGACGAGGTGCACCGCTTCAACAAGGCCCAGCAGGACGTCCGGCTGCCGGCCGTCGAGAACCGCCTCGTCACCCTCATCGCCGCCACCACCGAGAACCCGTCGTTCTCCGTCATCAGCCCGCTGCTCAGCCGCTCGCTCCTCCTCACGTTGCAGCCCCTGACGGACGCCGACATCTCCGGTCTGCTCGACCGGGCGCTCACCGACGAGCGCGGCCTCCGCACCCCGGACGGGCGGCCCTACACGCTGGACCCCGACGCGCGCACCACGCTCGTCCGGCTGGCCGGAGGGGACGCGCGCCGCAGCCTGACCTACCTCGAGGAGGCCGCAGCGGCGGCGTCCGCCCTGGGAAAGGACACCGTCGACGCCGCGGCGGTGGAGTCGGCCGTCGACAGGGCCGCGCTGCGCTACGACCGCGACGGAGACCAGCACTACGACGTGATCAGCGCGTTCATCAAGTCGATCCGGGGCTCCGATGTGGACGCCGGCCTGCACTACCTCGCCCGGATGCTCGCCGGCGGCGAGGACCCGCGGTTCATCGCGCGCCGGCTCATCATCTTGGCCAGCGAGGACATCGGCATGGCAGCGCCGTCGGTACTGCAGACGTGCGTGGCGGCCGCGCAGGCCGTGCAGCTCATCGGCATGCCGGAGGGGCGGCTCAACCTCGCCCAAGCGGTCATCGCCTGCGCGACGGCGCCGAAGTCGAACGCGGTGATCAGGGCCATCGACGCCGCGCAGGCCGACGTGGTGTCCGGCAAGGGCGGGCCGGTGCCGCTCCACCTGCGCGACGCCCACTACTCAGGGGCCACCCAGCACGGCCACGGTGAGGGCTACCGTTATGCGCACTCCTACCCGCACGGGGTCGCCGAGCAGGCCTACCTGCCCGACGATCTGGCCGACGCCCGCTACTACGAGCCCACCGACCACGGCAACGAGGCGCTCATCGCCGATCGGCTGGCCACGATCCGCGGGTTGCTCGGCCGCGACGACTCCTGAGTCAGGTGGACTAGGCTGCCGGGCATGACTGTCGGAGAGATCGCGGGCCTGATCGCCGCGATCGCGTTCGTGTTCCTCGTGGGCATGTGCGCGATCCCGCTGTTCAAGCTCGGCAAGGTGCTCGACGAGCTGTCGACGGCCGTCCGTGACGTGGGGGCGAACACGACCCCGATCCTGACCGAACTCAAGGACACGGTGAGCGTCACCAACGCCGAGATCGCGAAGATCGGCGACGTGACGGCCGAGGTCGAGAAGGTCACCGCCGACGTGGCCAAGGTGAGCGCGCACGCCTCGACGGTCGTCGAGAACACCGCGACGCTCAGCAAGGTCGTCACTGCCGCGGTCGGACGCCCCCTCGTCGGCGTCGCCTCGTCGGCCCATGCGCTGCGCACGGCGATCTCCGCGAAGAGGGAGCGCGACAAGTGAGGATGATCGGCCGCGGGTTCTGGTTCCTGGCCGGGGCGGCGGCGTCCACGTTCGTCATGGTCAAGGGCCGCGAGTATTATCGCCGGTTGACTCCCGAGGGCATGGCCGAGCAGATCGAACGCCGCGTCGACGAGACGACCACCAGGACCAAGGTCTGGATCGCCGACTTCGCCGACACCTACTCCCGTGCCCGGGCAGCCAAACACAGCGAACTGATGGGTCTGTTGACCAACACCGAAAGAGGACAGCTCGAATGAAGACCGCGGAGATCCGGCGCCGCTTCCTGGACTACTTCGTCCGCCAGGAGCACCTGCTCATCCCGTCGGCATCGCTCGTGCACCACGACCCGACGCTGCTGTTCGTGAACGCCGGCATGGTGCCGTTCAAGCCCTACTTCGTGGGCGACGAGCCGGCCCCGGCGCCGCGTGCGGTGTCCTGCCAGAAGTGCGTCCGAACCCTCGACATCGAGGACGTCGGCAAGACCACGCGTCACGGCACCTTCTTCCAGATGCTCGGCAACTTCTCCTTCGGCGACTATTTCAAGGAGGGCGCGATCCGGTTCGCCTGGGAACTGGTGACGGGTTCGCAGGACGAGGGGTGCTTCGGCTTCGACCCCGACAAGGTCTGGGTCACCGTGCTCGGCCCCGGTTTCCATCCTGACTACCCCGAAGGAGACGTCGAGGCGCGCCGCCTGTGGCGGGCCGTCGGCATCCCTGACGAACGGATCCAGGGCCGCAGCCTGAAGGACAACTACTGGAACATGGGCGTCCCCGGCCCGGGCGGCCCCTGCTCGGAGATCTACATCGACCGGGGCCCCGAGTTCGGCGTGGACGGCGGTCCGGTGGCCGACGAGGACCGCTTCCTCGAGATCTGGAACCTCGTGTTCCAGACCGAGGATCTCTCGGCCGTGCGCGCCAAAGACGACTTCGACATCGCCAACCCGCTGCCCAGCCAGAACATCGACACCGGTGCCGGCCTGGAGCGCATCGCCTACCTGCTGCAGGGCAAGGCGAACATGTACGAGATCGACGAGATCTACCCGGTCATCGAGAAAGCTGCCGAGCTGGCCGGCCTGCGTTACGGCGACGATCCGGACGCCGACGTGCGCCTCCGCGTCGTCGGGGATCACGTGCGCAGCGCGCTGATGCTCATGACCGACGGTGTGACGCCCGGCAACGAGGCGCGCGGCTACGTGCTGCGGCGCCTGCTGCGCCGCAGCATCCGGGCCATGCGGCTCCTGGGGGTGCACGACCGCGTCCTGCCGGCCCTGCTGCCGGTGAGCAAGGAGCTCATGGCGGAGAGCTACCCCGAGGTCACCACGCAGTGGGAGCGCACCTCGGCGTCGGCCTACGCGGAGGAGGACACCTTCCGGCGCACGCTGGCCGCGGGCACGCAGATCTTCGACGCTGCCGTCGCGGACGCGAAGGCGGCGAGCCGCACGACCTTGGCCGGCGAGAAGGCCTTCCAGCTCCACGACACGTACGGCTTCCCGATCGACCTCACCCTGGAGATGGCGGCCGAGGCCGGGCTCGCGGTGGACGCGGACGAGTTCCGCCGCCTCATGGGCGAGCAGAAGGCTCGGGCCAAGGCCGACGCGCGGGCCAAGAAGGGTGGCGCGGCGAACACCGAGGCCTACCGCGCACTGCGGGCGGCGGGGGAGACCCCGTTCCTCGGCTACACCGAGCTGAGCGTGTCTTCGGTGGTGCGCGGCTTGGTGAAGGACGGCGCGCTCGTCCAGGTGGCCCGCCCCGGCGACACGGTCGAGGTCGTCCTCGCCGAGACACCGTTCTACGCGGAGGCGGGCGGCCAGGACGCGGACACGGGCACCCTGACGGCGCCCGGGGTCGCGCTCGATGTGGTGGACGTGCAACGCCCGGTGCCCGGGCTCGTCGTGCACACGGCGCTGGTCACCGAGGGCGAGTTGGCGGCCGGTCACGAGGTGTTCGCCGCGGTGGACGGGGCGGCCCGCTTCGCGGCCTGTCAGGCGCACACGGCGACGCACATCGTCAACGCCGCCCTCCGGCAGCTGCTCGGCCAGGGCACGCACCAGGCAGGCTCGTACAACAAGCCCGGCTACCTGCGCTTCGACTTCAACGCGGCCAAGGGGTTGTCTGCCGGTGCGCGCAGCGAGCTGGAGGGCATCGTCAACACGGCGATCAGGGACGACTTCGAGGTGACCGACCGTGAGTTGCCGCTGGCGGAGGCCAAGGCGCTCGGCGCGCAGGCGATGTTCGGCGAGAAGTATGGCGAGGTCGTCCGCATGGTCGAGCTGGCGGGTGCGTGGTCGCGCGAACTGTGCGGCGGCACCCACGTGGGGCGCACGGCCCAGATCGGTCTCGTCAACCTCGTCGGCGAGGGTTCGGTGGGTTCGGGCATCCGGCGCGTCGAGGCCCTGGTCAGCGAGGACGCCTTCGCGGCCTTCGCGGCCGAACGCGCTCTGGTCGCCACCCTGTCCGACACGCTGAAGACCCAGCCCGATCAGCTGGCCGAACGCGTGGACAAGCTGCTGGCGCAGCTCAAGGCGGCGGAGAAGACGATCGCCGACCTGCGCGCCAAGGAACTGCTGTCCGGTGTCGCCGAGCTGGCGGCGTCCGCCTCGGACGCCGGGCCGTACAAGCTGGTCGCCGAGGAGCTGCGCGGCGTGGCGGGCGGCGACCTGCGCACGCTCGGGCTGGAACTGCGCGACCGGCTGGGGGCCCAGCCGGCCGTCATCGCCCTCGTCGGCGGCGACGCCAAGCCGGTCGTCACGGTCGTCACGACGCCGGCCGCGCGCGCCCTCGGCGCGAAGGCGGGAGCCCTCGTGGGGGTCGCGGCGGCTGAGCTCGGCGGTCGTGGCGGCGGCAAGGACGACATCGCCTCCGGCGGTGGCACGGACGCCGCCGGTGCGGCCCGTGCGCTGGCGGCCGTGCGCGCCACCCTGGCGGGCACATGACGGACGCCTTCGGCGTCCGGTTGGCCCTCGACTGGGGCGCCGCGCGCATCGGGGTCGCCGCGTGCGACGCCGGCGGCACGCTGGCCTACCCGGTCGAGACGTTGAACGCGCGCGACGAGCCCGCCGTGCTGGCCCGGCTGCGTGCGCTGGTGGCCGAGTACCAGCCGACCGGGTTCGTCCTCGGGCTGCCACGGCACCTGAAGGGTACGGAGGGTCAGAACGCCGCGCTCGCCCGTGACCGGGCACGCTGGCTGGCCGAGCAGTTCCCAGAGCTCGACGTGCGCCTGATCGACGAGCGGCTCAGCACCGTGTCGGCGGCCCGGGACCTGCGGGCCGCGGGCCGGACGGCGCGCCAGCAGCGCGCTGTCATCGATCAAGCGGCCGCCGTGGCAATCTTGAACACAGCCCTGGACGCCGAACGGGCGTCGGGACGACGGGCTGGCGAGTCGATCGACGGAAGGACCGACGCATGACGCAGGGACGCCGCTACACCGAGCCGGGGAAGCTGCGCGACCCCGAGACCGGGGAGTGGAACCGCAAGGAGGTCCTCCACTACGCCCGCGGCTGGGCGGCGGTCGCCGTGGCGCTCGCCGTCATCTTCGGAGGCGTGTGGTACGGCGGCAGCAAGGCGTGGGATGCCTGGCAGGCCTTCCGCACCCAGGACGACTACGTGGGTCCCGGACTGGAGGACGTCGAGGTCAAGATCCCGCGCGGTTCCACCATGCGCGGGATCGGCGACCTCCTCGTGCAGGCGGACGTGATCAAGAGCACCGACACGTTCGTCGGCGTGGCACAGGCCCGCCCGGACGACGCCGCGCAGGTCCAGGCCGGCACGTACAAGATGCGCACCCAGATCTCGGCGCAGGATGCGTTCGCCCGCCTGATCGACGCGAGCTACCTGGTGCGCAACATGATCCAGTTCCGGGAGGGGCAGCGCCTCAGCGAGCAGGTGGCCCTCATGAGCGAGATCACCGGCATCCCGGCCGACCAGTTCAACGACGTGCTCACCAACCGCGCCGGCGAACTGGGCCTGCCCGACTGGGCGCAGGGCCGGCCCGAGGGCTTCCTATTCCCCGACACCTATGAGCTGCCCGACGAGCCGGACGCCCTGGCCGTCATTCGTCTCGCGACGACGCACTTCTCGACCGTCGCGACCGACCTCGATTTCGTGACGAAGGCGGAGGCGTCCCCGGCGGGCGACGCCTACGCCGCGCTCATCATGGCGAGCATCGTCGAACGCGAGTCGAGCATCCAGGACGACCGTTACAAGGTGGCCCGGGTGTTCTACAACCGCCTCGCCTCGACCGATCCGACGATGCGCAAACTGCAGTCGGACGCCACGGTCGCCTACGCCAACGGCATCACCGGCCGGGTGTGGACGAACGACCAGGAGCGGGAGATCGACAACCCGTACAACACCTACAAGCACGAGGGCCTCCCGCCCGGGCCGATCACGTCGCCCTCGAGGGCGGCGATGGAGGCCGCCCTGAACCCGGCCGAGGGGCCGTGGATGTACTTCGTGCCCGTCAACCTCAACACGGGCGAGACCGAGTTCAACGTGACCTACGAGGAGCACCAGGCCTCGCTGAACAAGTTGCTCGCCTGGTGCGCCGACTCCTCCCAGGACACCGAGAACAAGTGCTGAGGGGCGTCCGCCGGCACCGGCGGCGTCCTGGCTGTTCCTGAATCAGTGCGAAACTGGGCCACATGCTGCGTTACCTCACTGCCGGCGAGTCCCACGGCCGCGCGCTCGTCGCGACCATCGAGGGCATCCCGGCCCACGTTCGCGTGACCACCGACGACATAGCCGGGGCGCTCGCGCGTCGCCGGCTGGGCGTCGGCCGTGGCGCGCGCATGAAGTTCGAGGCGGATGAGGTGACGCTGCTGGCCGGCGTCCGGCACGGGGAGACGCTCGGGTCGCCGGTCGCGATCATGATCGGCAACACCGAGTGGCCCAAGTGGGAGACGGTCATGGCGTCCGATCCGGTGGACGCCGACCTGTTGGCCGCACAGGCGCGCAACGCCGCCCTCACCCGGCCGCGGCCGGGCCACGCCGATCTGGCAGGCATGCAGAAGTACGACTGGGACGAGGCGCGGCCGATCCTCGAGCGGGCGTCGGCCCGCGAAACCGCCGCCCGCGTGGCGCTGGGCCGGGTGGCGTCGGAGTTCCTGGAGCAGGCCTATGGCATCACGATCGTGAGCCACGTGGTGGAGATCGGGCCGGTCGCCTCGACGGGGGAGCACCTGCCCACGTTCGCCGACCGCGACGTCATCGACGCCGATCCCGTGCGCTGCTTCGACGCCGCCAGTTCGGCCCGCATGCTGGCCGAGATCGAGGCCGCCAAAGCCGAGGGCGACACCATCGGCGGCGTCGTGGAGGTGGTCGCTCACGGCGTCCCTGCAGGGATCGGATCGCATGCGCAGGGCGACCGGCGTCTGGACGCCCGCCTCGCCGGCGCGCTCATGGGCATCCAGGCCATCAAGGGTGTCGAGGTGGGCGACGGCTTCGCGCTGGCGCGCACGCGGGGCAGCTCGGCCCACGACGAGATGGCCGCCACCGACGGCCACATCCGCCGGCTCTCGCATCGCTCCGGCGGCACCGAGGGCGGCATGAGCACGGGCGAGGTGCTGCGCGTCCGGGCGGCGATGAAGCCCATCGCGACGGTGCCGCGTGCCCTGCGCACCGTCGACGTGGCGACCGGTGCAGCCGCGCAGGCGCACCACCAGCGCTCCGACGTGTGCGCGGTGCCGGCGGCTGGGGTGGTCGCCGAGGCGATGGTGGCGCTCGTGCTGGCCGAGCTGTGCCTGGAGAAGTTCGGTGGCGACTCGCTGGCCGAGACCAAGCGCAACCATGCGGCCTATCTCGACCGCCTGGCCGAGCGGGGTCTCGCGTGACGTCGCTGCCCGCAACGATCGCGGTGATCGGGGCGCCGGGGTCGGGCAAGAGCACGGTCGGGGCCCTGTTGGCCCTGCGACTCGGACTCGATCTGGTCGATGTGGATGCGGCCATCGAGGCACGCGAGCGGCGGCTCATCCGCGAGATCTTCGCGACCGACGGCGAGCCCGCCTTCCGGGCCATCGAGAAGGAGGTGACGCTCGAGGCGCTCGCCGTCCCGGGCGTGGTCAGCCTGGGTGGGGGAGCCCCCCTCACCCCGGAGATCGCGGCGGCGCTCGAGCCGGTGACGGTCGTCTGGCTCCAGGTGGACGCCCGCCATGCGCTGCAGCGCATCGGTGTCGACGAGGCGCGGCCGCTGCTCGCCGGCACCGGTTTCCGTGGCCGGCTGATCAAGCTCCTGAACGAGCGCACCCCGGTCTACCGTCGCCTCGCCACGCACGTGGTGGACACCTCGGGGCGCGAACCGGATGCGATCGTGGACGCCATCGTCGCCGCGCTGGAGGTGGCCGCATGAGCGTCGTCGGAGTGACCGCCGAGCGTCCCTACGAGGTCACCATCGGGCGCGGTGTCGCGTTCGGCCTGGCCAGTGCGGTCGACGGTTGCGCGCGGGTCGCGATCGTGCACCCGCGCGTGTTGCGCAAGCAGGCCGCGGCGCTGGGCGCCAGCCTGGACGCCGACGTCACCCTCCTGGAGGTGCCGGGCGGCGAGAAGGCCAAGCGCACCAAGGTGCTGGACGCTGCCTGGCGCACGCTCGCTGAGGAGGGCTTCACGCGGAGCGACGCGGTGGTCGGCCTCGGTGGCGGTGCCACGACGGACCTCGCCGGCTTCGTGGCGGGCACGTGGCTGCGCGGCGTCACCTACGTGTCGGTGCCGACGACCCTGCTGGCCATGGTCGACGCCGCCGTCGGCGGCAAGACCGGCATCAACCTGCCCCAGGGCAAGAACCTCGTGGGCGCCTTCTGGGAGCCCGCTGCCGTCTACTGCGACCTCGACTTCCTGACCACGCTGCCTCTCGACGACCTGCGCGGCGGTCTCGCCGAGATGATCAAGCACGGTTTCATCGCCGACGAACGCACTCTCGAGCTGTTCGAGGCGGACCCCGCCGCCCTGCTCGACCCGGCGAGCGACGCCCTCGCCGAGGCCGTCGAACGATCCATCGTCGTGAAGGCCGGGGTCGTCAGCGGAGACCTGCGCGAGGCGACGAGCGTCGGCAGCCGCGTCGGCCGCGAACTGCTCAACTACGGCCACACCCTCGCCCACGCCATCGAACGCCGCGAGAAGTACACGTGGCGCCACGGCTATGCCGTGAGCGTCGGCGTCCGGTACGCGGCGCTGCTCAGCCGCAATCTGGGGCACGCCGACGCCGCGTTCGTCGAGCGGCACACGGCGATCCTCGGCTCGGTCGGCCTGCCGCTCACCTACGAGCCGGGCGCGTTCGGCGAGCTGCGGGCGTCCATGAACCTGGACAAGAAGACGCGCGGCTCCGCGCTCCGCTTCGTCCTGCTGGACGCCGTCGCTGCGCCCTTCGTCGAGGTCGGGCCCGACGAGGGCGTCCTCGAGGCGACCTATGCGGAGTTGGCGGGCTGATGTACACCCCGAAGCATTTCGAGCTGGACGACGCGCACGTGCGCGCGCTGCTGGCAACCGCGGAGACCGCGCAACTCGTCACCGCTCACGCCGCCGGACCGGTCGCGACCCTGCTGCCTCTGACCTACCGCCCCGACGCCGGCGGGGAGCATGGGTCGCTCATCTTTCACGTGACCCGCGTGAACCCCGTCTGGCGCGACGTGGGCCTGGGCGAGGCGCTGGCCATCCTGTCCGGCCCGGACGGCTACATCCACGCCGACTGGTACGCCTCGAACGCGGAGTCCCCCGGCGTCCCCACGTGGAACTACGTCACCGTGCACGCCTACGGCCGCCTGGTGGTCCACGAGGACCCCGGGTGGCTGCGCGAGGCGGTCTGGGAGATGTCGGACCGCTTCGGCTACGACTCCCGGCAGGTCGACGAGGTGACGACCGAGCGGATGCTGCGGGCCATCGTCGGGCTCGAGTTGCCGATCACCCGGCTCGAGGCGAAGGCGAAGCTCAACCAGAACCGGACGCCGGCCGACATCGCGGGCGCCATCCGCGGCCTGCGGTCGGTCGGCCAGGACGACCTCGCGGACGCGATGGACGCGATCAGCGTGCCGCACGCGGCGGCGCGGGCGGCGCTGATCGCCGACGTCCGTGGCCGCCATCTGGGTGAGGTTCCGCCCCGAACCGTGCTGGAGTAGTCGGCTACCCTTCGGCCATGACGACGGCCTACCACGCGGATTCCACGGACCTGCCCGAGAAGGAGGTGCTGACATGGGAGCGGTTCGGCAGCGCCTGCCGTGAGCTCGCGCAGCAGGTCGCCGATTCGGGCTTCTGCCCCGAGGTCATCATCGCCGTCGCGCGCGGCGGGCTGCTGCCCGGCGGGGCGCTCTCGTACGCCCTGGGCGTCAAGTTGTCCGACGCGATCAACGTCGAGTTCTACACCGACGTGCACGAGACCCTGCCGGATCCGGTCCTGCTGGCGCCGATGCTCGACACCGAGAACATCCGGGGCCGCCGCCTGCTCGTCGTGGACGACGTGGTCGATTCGGGGCGTACGCTCGAACTGGTGCTCGACCTGCTGCGCGAGGTGGGCGCGGAGGCGCGCAGCGCGGTGCTCTACGCCAAGCCGACGACGATCATGGAGCCGGACTACGTGTGGAAGAGCACCGATCTGTGGATCGCCTTCCCCTGGAGCGCGGAACCCCCGGTCACCGCGTCGGTGTAGGGGGTCTCCCGGCGGGCGAACCGGGCGATTCGTGCGACCGGTGAGGGCGCCGGTAGCATGGTCGGTCGAAACCGGCGAGAAATGCGAAAGGGACGCCGCATGGCCACGATCTCCACCAACGACCTGAAGAACGGCACCGTCCTCGACCTGGACGGGCAACTGTGGCAGGTCATCTGGTTCCAGCACCACAAGCCCGGAAAGGGGAACACGGTGGTGCGGAGCAAGCTGAAGCACGTGCTGTCCGGCAAGGTCGTCGACCGCACGTTCAACTCCGACACGAAGGTCGAGAGCGCCAGCGTCGACCGTCGCGAGATGCAGTACCTGTACCACGATGGCCACGCGTTCGTGTTCATGGACACCGACACGTACGACCAGGTCCAGATCTCGGACGAGACCGTCGGCGACGCCAAGGACTACATGCTCGAGAACCAGATGGCGACGGTCGCGCTCCACGAGGGCAACCCGCTCTACATCGACCTGCCGGCGTCCGTCGAACTCGAGATCACCTACACCGAACCGGGGCTCCAGGGCGACCGCAGCTCGGCGGGCACCAAGCCGGCGACCCTCGAGACCGGCAAGCAGATCCAGGTGCCGCTGTTCATCGAGCAGGGGACCCGCGTGAAGGTCGACACCCGCGACGGCAGCTACCTCGGCCGGGTCAACGGGTGACCGACTCGCGCGCCAACTCCACCCGCACGAAAGCCCGGCGCCGCGCGATCGACATCCTCTACGAGGCCGAGGCGCGCGGCGTCGATCCGCGTGACATCCTCGCCGACCGCATCGCGCTCGGCGAACCGCCCGTGCGGCCCTTCACGATCGCGCTCGTCACTGCGGTCGCCGAAGACATCGATGCCGTGGACGCCGCCCTCCGGGACGCCCTCGGCGAGCGGTGGTCGCTCGAGCGCATGCCGGCCGTGGACCGGGCCATCGCCCGGCTGGCGATCCATGAACTGCGCGCCGGCGACGTGCCCGTGCCGGTGACCGTGAGTGTGGCCGTCGATCTTGCCGGCGAACTCTCCACCGAGAAGTCGCCCGGCTTCCTCAACGCACTGCTCGACCGGGCGGCCCACGCCGGCGGCGTCCGGACCCAAGCGGGCGACCAGCCCGCGGAAGAGTCCGTCCCCGACTGACCGCATACGGAAGGATCAGCCCCATGGCGACGCGCACCGACATCCCGGCCCTCCTCGTGCTTGAGGACGGCAGGGCGTTCCGGGGGGTTTCCTTCGGCGCGACCGGCGAGACGTTCGGCGAGGCCGTGTTCTCGACCGGCATGTCCGGCTACCAGGAGACCCTCACGGACCCGAGCTACCGCCGCCAGGTCGTCGTGGCCACCGCGCCCCACATCGGCAACACCGGCTGGAACGACGAGGACGACGAGTCGCGCCAGGTGTGGGTGGCGGGGTACGTGGTGCGCGACGTGTCGCGCGTCCGGTCGAACTGGCGCAGCAACCGCAGCCTCGACGAAGTCCTCGCCGAGCAGGGTGTCGTCGGCATCGCCGAACTGGACACCCGCGCCCTCACGCGGCATCTGCGCGAGCGCGGGGCGATGCGCGTCGGCATCTCCACGACCGAGCTGGACGCCAACCGCCTGCTCGCGCGCGTCCTCGAACAGCCGCCCATGGCGGGCGCCAACCTCGTGGCCGACGTGACCACCGCGGAACCCGTGGTCGTGCCCGCGCAGGGCACCAAGAGGTTCACCGTGGCGGCCCTGGACCTCGGCATCAAGGGGATGACGCCCGAACAGATGAGCCGCCGGGGCATCGAGGTGCACGTGCTGCCCGCCGACACGACCCTGGCCGACATCGCCGCGCTCGGGGCCGACGGGGTGTTCTTCTCCAACGGCCCGGGCGATCCCGCCGCCGCGCACGCCGCCGTGGCCCTCCTCACCGACGTGCTGGACGCCGGCCTGCCGTTCTTCGGCATCTGCTTCGGCAACCAGCTGTTCGGGCGCGCGCTGGGTTTCGGAACCTACAAGCTCAAGTACGGGCACCGCGGCATCAACCAGCCCGTCATGGACCTGCGCACCCGCAAGGTCGAGATCACCGCCCAGAACCACGGGTTCGCGGTGGACGCCCCCCTCCACCGGCCCACGCCGACCCGGTGGGGCGAGGCCCGGGTGAGCCACGTGTGCCTCAACGACAACGTGGTGGAGGGCCTGGAGCTCACCGACGCCGACGGTCGTGTCCTCGGCTTCAGCGTCCAGTACCACCCGGAGGCAGCCGCCGGGCCGCACGATGCCAACTACCTGTTCGATCGCTTCGTGGACGTGATGGAAGCGCACCGCACCGAGGAGAACGCCTGATGCCCGCTCGGACCGACATCCACTCGATCCTCGTCATCGGTTCCGGCCCCATCGTCATCGGGCAGGCGTGCGAGTTCGACTACTCGGGCACTCAGGCGTGCCGGGTGCTGCGCGAGGAGGGGTTCCGGGTCGTCCTCGTGAACTCCAACCCGGCGACGATCATGACCGACCCGGAGTTCGCCGACGCCACCTACATCGAGCCGATCACCCCGGAGATGGTCACCAAGGTCATCGAGATCGAGCGGCCGGACGCCATCCTCGCCACCCTCGGCGGCCAGACCGCCCTCAACATGGCCGTCGCGCTGCACGAATCGGGCGTGCTGGCGAAGTACGGCGTCGAGATGATCGGGGCGAGCTTCGAGGCGATCCAGTCCGGCGAGGACCGGGAGAAGTTCAAGGAGATCGTCAACGGCCTCGACATCCCCGGAGCGAAGCCCGAGTCGGCCCGGTCGGTCATCTGCCACACACTCGACGACGTGCTGGGGGCAGCGGCCGAGCTGGGCTACCCGCTCGTCCTGCGGCCGAGTTTCACCATGGGCGGCGTCGGCTCCGGGTTCGCCCACGACGAGGCCGAACTCCGCGAGATGGCGGCCATCGGGCTGGCGGCCTCCCCGGTGACCGAGGTGCTGGCCGAGGAGTCGATCCTCGGCTGGAAGGAGTACGAGCTGGAGGTGATGCGCGACAAGGCCGACAACGTCGTCATCATCTGCTCCATCGAGAACTTCGACCCGATGGGCGTCCACACGGGGGACTCCATCACCGTCGCCCCGGCGATGACCCTCACCGACCGCGAGTACCAGGCGATGCGCGACGTGGCCATCGCCGTCATCCGCGCCGTCGGCGTCGACACGGGCGGCTGCAACATCCAGTTCGCGATCAACCCCGACGACGGCCGCATGGTCGTCATCGAGATGAACCCGCGGGTCAGCCGGAGTTCGGCGCTGGCGTCCAAGGCGACGGGCTTCCCCATCGCGAAGATCGCCGCGAAGGTGGCGGTCGGCTACACCCTCGACGAGATCCCGAACGACATCACGGCCGAGACGCCGGCGTCCTTCGAACCGGCGCTCGACTACGTCGTCGTCAAGGTGCCGCGGTTCGCGTTCGAGAAGTTCCCCGGCGCCGAGGACACGCTGACCACCCACATGAAGTCGGTCGGCGAGGCGATGGCCATCGGCCGCAACTTCACCGAGGCGCTCAACAAGGCGCTCCGCTCGCTGGAGGACCCGCGAGCGCCGTTCGACTTCGCGACCCCCGTCGCCGAGCCGCTGAACGCGTTGCTGGAGGCCGCCGCCCGCCCCCACGACGGCCGGCTCGCCGCCCTGATGAAGGCGATCCGGGCGGGCGCCAGCGTGGAACAGCTGCACGAGGCCACCGGCATCGACCCGTGGTTCTGCGACCAGCTGCTGCTCATCGCGGAGGTCGCTGCCGCGGTGCGGGACGCCGACGCCCTCACCCCCGACCTGCTGCGCCGCGCCAAGCGGACCGGACTCTCGGACGCCCAGATCGCGTCCCTGCGCCACACGACGGACGACGTGGTGCGGGGCGTCCGGTGGGCGCTCGGCATCCGGCCCGTCTTCAAGACCGTCGACACGTGCGCTGCCGAGTTCGCCGCCCGGACGCCCTACCACTACAGCTCCTACGACGCCGAGACCGAGGTGGCCCCGCGCACCAAGGAGGCCGTCCTCATCCTCGGCTCCGGCCCGAACCGCATCGGGCAGGGCATCGAGTTCGACTACTCCTGCGTTCACGCCGCGATGGCCCTGCGCGAGGCGGGGTACGAGGCGATCATGGTCAACTGCAACCCCGAAACCGTGTCGACCGACTACGACACCTCGGACCGGCTCTACTTCGAACCGCTCACCCTCGAGGACGTCCTCGAGATCTACCACGCCGAACAGGCCGCCGGGCCCGTCGCGGGCGTGATCGTGCAGCTGGGTGGGCAGACGCCTCTCAAGCTGGCCCAAGCGCTCAAGGACAACGGCGTGACCATCGTGGGGACGCCCCCCGAGGCCATCAACCTCGCCGAGGAGCGCGGCGCGTTCGGTGACGTCCTCACCAGTGCCGGGCTACCCGCGCCGAAGTACGGCATGGCCCAGTCGGCGACCGAGGCCATCGAGATCGCGAACCGCATCGGCTACCCCGTCCTCGTGCGGCCGAGCTACGTGCTCGGCGGCCGAGGCATGGAGATCGTCTACGACGACCACAGCCTGACCGAGTACATCGAGCGGGCCACGTTCATCACGCCGCAGGCGCCGGTCCTCGTCGACCGGTTCCTCGACGACGCGATCGAGATCGACGTGGACGCCCTCTTCGACGGCGACGAACTCTACGTGGGCGGTGTCATGGAGCACATCGAGGAGGCCGGCATCCATTCCGGCGACTCGGCGTGCTCGCTGCCGCCGATCACCCTCGGTGCCGACGTCATCGAGCGCATCCGGGTCTCGACCGAAGCGATCGCCCGCGGCGTCGGCGTCCGCGGACTCATCAACATCCAGTACGCGCTGCAGTCCGACGTGCTGTACGTGCTCGAGGCGAACCCGCGGGCGTCCCGCACCGTGCCGTTCGTGTCGAAGGCCACGGCGACGCAGCTCGCCAAGGCGTGCGCACGGGTCATGCTGGGCGAGTCGATCGCCGACCTGCGCGCCGTCGGCGTCCTGCGCCCCAGCGGCGACGGTGCGACCGACCTGGCCGGCGCACCCATCGCGGTCAAGGAAGCCGTGATGCCGTTCAACCGGTTCCGCACGGCCGACGGGGCGTCGGTGGAGTCGTTGCTCGGCCCGGAGATGAAGTCGACCGGCGAGGTCATGGGCCTCGACGGCGACTTCGGTGTCGCCTTCGCCAAGAGCCAGACCGGCTCGTACGGCGGCCTGCCCAAGGGCGGCACCGCGTTCATCTCGGTGGCCAACCGCGACAAGCGGCACGCGATCTTCCCCGTCAAGCGCCTCTCGGACCTCGGGTTCACGATCGTCGCGACCGCGGGCACGGCGCAGGTGCTGCGCCGCAACGGCATCGCGGTCACCGAGTTGCGCAAGGCGAACGCGGGCGAGCCCGACGACGGCCGGCGCAGCGTCCTGGACGCCATCCTGGGCGGCGAGATCGACTTGATCTTCAACACGCCGCAGGGCGCAGGCGCCGGCGGCGAGCCGCGCCGCGACGGCTGGGCGATCCGCTCGGCGGCCATCCTGCGGGACATCCCGTGCATCACGACCGTCCAGGGGCTCGCGGCCACCGTGCAGGGCATCGAGGCGGCGCAGGCGGGCGAGATCGGCGTCCGGTCGCTCCAGGCCTGGAACGCCGACATCACGGCCGAGGTAGCGGGGGAGCGCGGGTGAGCCTGCGCGAGCGCATCGTGGCGGCCGGCTACGACCGTGCGCTGCGGCCGCTCCTCTTCTCGTCCCACGGCGGCGATCCGGAGAAGATCCACGAGGACATGATCGCCGCGCTCGCTGCACTCGGCGGTCTGCCTGGCCTCCGCGACGCCGTCGGTGCGCTCACCCGAACCGACGCGACCCCGGTCGAGGTAGCGGGCATCCGGTTCCCCGGCCGCGTCGGCCTAGCCGCAGGCATGGACAAGGAGGGCCGCGCCGCCCGCGCGTGGCAGCACCTCGGCTTCGCCTTCGCGGAGCTGGGCACGGTGACGGCGCTGCCCCAGCCGGGCAACCCGAGGCCGCGCGTGTTCCGGGCGGCGGCATCCGGAGGGCTCGTCAACCGGATGGGGTTCAACAACGACGGGGCGCTCGCCCTGGCCAACCGGCTCGCCGTGGGCGGAATCTTCCGCGGCAACGGCCGGGCGGGTATCCCGCTCGGCATCTCCATCGGCAAGTCGAAGGCCGCCGCGCTGGACGCCGCCGTCGCCGACTACCTGCTGTCGCTGCGCACGGTGACGCCGCACGCCGACTACGTGGCCGTCAACGTGTCCAGCCCCAACACGCCCGGCCTGCGGTCGCTGCAGGACGCCGGCGCCCTCGCCGACCTGCTCGGCGCCCTCGTCGCCGAAACCCGCGCGCTGGCGCACGGCGTCGCGCCCACACCCGTCTTCGTCAAGATCGCCCCCGACCTCACCTGGCCGCAGATCGACGAGGTGCTCGCGACGGCGACGGACGCCGGCGCCGCCGGCCTGATCGCGACCAACACGACGCTGGGTCGGGCCGGCCTCGCGCCCGCCGACGCCCATCTCGCCGCCGAGGCCGGCGGACTGTCCGGCCGGCCCCTCACCGCCCGGGCTCGGGAGGTGGTGGCCTACGTGGCCGCGCACACCGGCCTGCCCGTCATCGGTTCCGGCGGTGTCATGACCGCCGAGGACGCCTGGGCTCTCCTCGACGCCGGGGCGTCGTTGGTGCAGCTCTACACTGGCTTCATCTACGCCGGACCCGCGCTGATCGGCGCGATCAACGCCAGGAGGTAGCCACCGTGGGAACGTATCGCCAGCGGCTGCGCCAGGTCACCGCCGAGCGGGGCAACCTGTGCGTCGGGATCGATCCGCACCCCGGGGTGCTGGCGGCGTGGGGGCTACCGGCCACGGCGTCCGGGTTGGAGCAGTGCGCCCGCGGCATCATCGAAGCCCTGGGCGATCGCGTGGCCGTGTTCAAGCCGCAATCGGCGTTCTTCGAAGCCCATGGGTCGGCCGGCGTGGCCGTTCTCGAGCGGGTGCTGGCCGACATCAGGGCCGCTGGGGCGCTGTCGATCGTGGACGCCAAGCGCGGCGACATCGGCTCGACCATGGCGGCCTACGCGGCGGCCTACCTCACCGACGGGTCGCCGCTGGCCGGCGACGCGCTCACCGTCTCGCCCTACCTGGGTTTCGGCTCTCTGCTGCCGGCCTTCGAGGCCGCCGTGGCGTCCGACCGGGGCGTGTACGTGCTCGCGCGCACCTCGAACCCCGAGGGCGGGCAGGTCCAGCTGGCGCTCGGCCGCGAGGGCTCCGTCGTCCAGGAGATCATCGACGCCGCCCGCGCGTTCAACGCGTCGGCGCGGACGCGCGCGATCGGCCTGGTCGTCGGCGGCACCCACGCGTCGCTGGGCTGCGACGTGTCGGAATTCAACGGGTCGATCCTCGTCCCGGGGATCGGCGCCCAGGGGGGCGACGTCGCGGACCTCCCGCACCTCTTCGGCGCGGCCTTCGAGCAGGTGCTGCCGATGGTGGGCCGCGCGATCATCGGCGCTGGCCCTGGCGTTCCTGAGATGCGCGAGCGAGTCCGTGCATTCACGGCACACTGATTGCTACCCTTTCGGGTGATGTGCCGACTATGGTTGGCCTCAGTTCACTAGCAGTTTCACCGATGACGGAGCCGACGTGTCGATACCCCAACTCACCACCGAACAGCTTCAGGCCGCCCGTGCGGCCGCCACCCAGGCGCGCCGCGTCCGCGCCGACCTCAAGGCGAAGGTGCGCACCGGCGCGCTGTCGCTCTCGGAGGCGCTCGACACCGCCGCCGCCGACGAGATCCTCGCCCATGTCAAGGTCGTCGACCTCCTCAAGTCCCTGCCGCGCGTCGGCGAGAAGCGCGCCACTGCTGTCATGGAAAGGCTCGACATCGCCCCGAACCGCCGCGTGCGCGGGCTCGGCCGCCACCAGGTGGCCGGCCTGAAGGCCGAGTTCAAGTGAGCCTGGGCATCACAGTCATCTCAGGCCCCGCAGGGGTCGGCAAGGGGACTGTGGTGTCCGAGCTACGGCGGCTCCGTCCGCAGGTGTGGGTGTCCGTGTCCGCCACGACTCGCCCGGCTCGGCCCGGCGAGATCGACGGCGTCCATTACCACTTCCTCAGCGAGGAAGCCTTCGACACGCTGGTCGCCACGGGCGGGCTGCTTGAGTGGGCGGTCGTGCATGGGAAGCATCGCTACGGCACGCCGGCCGCTCCCGTGTTGGCGGCGGCCGCGCAGGGCAAGCCGGTGATCCTGGAGATCGACCTTGCCGGAGCGCGTCAGGTCCGCGAACGTCTGCCCGACGCCTTCTCGATCTTCCTGGCCCCGCCCGACTGGGACACCCTCGTGGGGCGGCTGTCGGGCCGGGGCACCGAGACCTCCGCCCAGGTGGAGCGCCGGCTACGCACCGCGAAGGTCGAACTGGACGCCGCGAGCGAGTTCGACGCGATCGTCGTGAACGACGATTTGGGGGCGACCGTGACAGAACTGGTAAGGTTGATGGGCTTGTGACCACATCCACACCCGAAGAGGTTGACGTTTGAGCACGCATGTTCCCGAGGGGATCACGAACCCCCCGATCGATGAGCTCCTGACCAAGGTCGACTCGAAGTACCGCCTCGTTCTCTTCGCCGCCAAGCGCGCGCGCCAGATCAACGCCTACTACAGCCAGCTCGGCGAAGGCCTGCTCGAGAACGTCGGCCCCCTGGTCGACACCACTGTGCAGGAGAAGCCGCTGACCATCGCCCTGCGCGAGATCAACGCCGACCTGCTGGAGTGCGCCGAGCTCGATCCCGAGGCCGAGGCGGAGGCGCGCGCGGCCGCGGAGTCCGACCCCGACTTCGGCTTCGACGCGTTCGATCCCGACGAGCTCGCCTGAGCTCGGCCGCCATCCGGGTACCCCGATGAGCCGGATCGTGCTCGGCGTGGCCGGGGGGATCGCCGCCTACAAGGCCTGCGAGGTCCTCCGGCGGCTCTCGGAGGGCGGTCACGAGGTGACCGTGGTGCCCACGGCGAACGCGCTGGCGTTCGTCGGGGAGACGACGTGGGCCGCCCTGTCGGGGCGTCCGGTCGCCACCAGCGTGTTCGAGACCGTCCACGAGGTGCCCCACGTCCGGATCGGCCAATCGGCCGACCTCGTCCTGGTGGCTCCCGCCACCGCCGACCTGCTCGCCCGGGCGGCGTCCGGCCGGGCCGACGATCTGCTCACCAACGTGCTGCTGACTGCCCGCTGTCCGGTGCTCATGGTGCCGGCGATGCACACGGAGATGTGGCAGCACCCGGCCACCGTCGCCAACGTCGCCACGCTGCGCGAGCGGGGGGTCGTCGTGCTCGATCCGGCCCACGGCCGCCTCACCGGGGCCGATTCCGGTCCCGGACGCCTACCCGAGCCGGTCGACATCGTGGCGGTCGCCACGTCGCTGCTCGATCATCCCGGCACCGTCGAGGCCGTGCGGACGCGTGACCTCGCCGGGCGGCGGGTGGTCGTGAGCGCCGGCGGCACCCATGAGGCGCTCGACCCCGTCCGGTTCCTCGGCAACGCGTCCAGCGGCAAGCAGGGCATGGCTCTGGCCCGGGCGGCGGCCCTGCGCGGGGCGTCCGTGACGCTCGTGGCCGCGCACGTCAGCGCGCCGCTGCCGAGCGGGATGGAGGTTGTGCGCGTGTCCTCCACGGCCGAGCTGGCCGACGCGATGACCGCGGCGGCGGCGTCCGCGGACGCGATCGTCATGGCCGCAGCACCGGCCGACTTCACGCCCGCCCAGCCGAGCCCCGGCAAGATCAAGAAGGACAGCGACAGCGGCCTGAGCGTCGCGTTCGTCCAGACCACCGACGTGCTCGCCAGGCTCAGCCACCACCGGCCGCGCCGGCAGGTCATCGTGGGTTTCGCCGCCGAGACCGCCGCTGACCCAGCCGAACTCGTCGAACTCGGCCGCGCCAAGCTGGCCCGGAAAGGCTGCGACCTGCTCGTGTGCAACAACGTGAGCGGCGGGGCTGTCTTCGGCGCCGACTCCACCACCGTGACGATCGTGGACGCCTCCGGGGTCGTGGGCGAAGCGACCGGCGACAAGTCGGTCGTCGCGCATCACATCTGGGACGCCGTGTCCGAGAAGCTGCAGAAGGGGAGCAACCGTTGAGCCGTCTGTTCACGTCCGAGTCCGTCACCGAGGGGCACCCTGACAAGGTGGCCGATGCGGTGAGCGACGCCGTCCTCGACGCGCTGCTCGCCGAGGATCCGCGCTCACGCGTCGCGGTGGAGACGTTGGTCACGACGGGCACCGTGGTGGTGGCGGGCGAGGTCTCGACCGAGGCGTACGCCGACATCGCGGGGATCGCGCGCGAACGCATCTGCGCCATCGGCTACGACCATGCGGGGGCGTCGTTCGACGGCCGCTCGTGCGGCGTGCTGGTGTCGCTTGGCAACCAGAGCCCCGACATCGCCCAGGGCGTCGACCGTGCCGAAGAGACCCGCGAGGGCACCGGCACCGACGTCCTCGACACCCAGGGGGCCGGCGACCAGGGGCTCATGTTCGGCTACGCCTGCACCGACACGCCCACCTTCATGCCCCTGCCGATCGACATCGCGCACCGGCTCGCGGAGCGGTTGGCGCTCGTGCGTCGGGAGGGGATCCTGCCGTGGGTGCTGCCCGACGGGAAGACCCAGGTGACGGTCGAGTACGACGGCGTCCGCGCCGTCCGGGTCGACACCGTCGTCGTGTCGACCCAGCACACCGAGGACGCCTGGCGCGACGGCACCATCAAGTCGGCCCTCGTCGAGAACGTCATCAACCCCGTGCTCGCCGGCTACGAGATCGGCTCGGCCGACAAGAAGACGTACGTGAACCCGACGGGCAAGTTCGTCATCGGCGGCCCGATGGGCGACGCCGGACTGACGGGTCGCAAGATCATCGTGGACACCTATGGGGGCATGGCCCGCCACGGCGGCGGCGCGTTCTCGGGCAAGGACCCCTCGAAGGTCGACCGGTCCGCGTCGTACGCGATGCGCTGGGTGGCGAAGAACGTCGTCGCGGCGGGGCTCGCGGAGCGCTGCGAGGTGCAGGTGGCCTACGCCATCGGCCGGGCGCACCCGGTCGGGTTCTACACCGAGTGCTTCGGCACCGAACAGGCGCCGGTCGAGCAGATCAACGAAGCGGTGCTCCGCGTGTTCGACCTGCGGCCCGCCGCGATCATCCGCGACCTCGACCTGCTCCGGCCGCTCTACTCGCTGACCACGAACTACGGTCACTTCGGGCGCGAACTGCCCGAGTTCACCTGGGAGCGCACCGACCGCGCCGACGCCCTCGCCGCGGCCGTCCGCGGCTGAGGCGTCTGGGGCGGCCCCTAGGATCGGGGCCATGCCGGACGCCGTCGCCTCACCCCCGCGCATCGCGCGCGTGGCCGTCGACGTGCCGCTGGCGCACCTGGACCGTCCGTTCGACTATCTGGTCGGCGACGAGGGCGCGGCAGCCGTGCGTCCCGGCGTGCGGGTGCGGGTGCGGTTCGCAGGCAAGCTGCGCGACGGCTACGTGCTCGAGGTGGGGGACTCCACCGATGTCGATGCCCGTCTGGCACCCCTCGAGAGGCTGACGTCGCCCGAGGTCGTCCTGACCCCGGAGGTGGCCCGGCTCGTGCGGGCGGTCGCCGACCACTGGGGCGGCACGTTCTCCGACGTCGTCCGGCTGGCCGTGCCCCCACGGCACGCGACCACCGAGAAGGCCGAGCGGCTGCCGCGTCCGGTGCCGGTAACCGATGCTCCTCCCGTGGTTCTGCCGCGCTACCCGGGCGGCGACCGCTTCCTCGCCGGCCTGCGGGCCGGCGAGCCGCTCCGCGCGGCCTGGAACCCGGTGCCTGTGCACGGCCCGGCAGGGGACTGGCCCGGCGGCCTCCTCGATGCGGTGGCCGCCGCACTGACGGCGGGCCGCGGCGCGATCGTGGTGGTGCCGGACGCCGACGCCCTCGCTCCGCTGGAGGCGGCCTGCACCCGGCGGTTCGGGGCGGGGACGTTCGCGGTGCTCACCGCCGAGTCGGGACCGGCCGCCCGCTACCGCAACTTCCTCGCCACGAGCCGCCGCGACGTGCGGCTGGTGCTCGGCACCCGGGCGGCGGTGTACGCGCCGGTGGCCGATCTCGGGCTCGTCGTCGTGTGGGACGAGGGCAACGATGCGCTCGCCGAGCCGCGAGCGCCGTACCCGCATACGCGGGAGGTCGCCGTGCTGCGAGCGGCCCACGAGCGGTGCGGGCTGCTGCTCGCCGGGCATGCGCGCTCAGCCGAGGTGGCAGATCTCGTCGAGCGGCAGTGGATCGTGCCGATCGCGCTGCCGGCCACCCAGGCCCGGCGCCTCGGCCCGGCGGTGCGGGTCGCCGCCGACACCGACCTCGCCCTGGAGCGCGACCCGGCTGCGCGGGCCGCGCGCCTGCCCCACGACGTCTTCGCCGCGGTGCGTGCCGGGCTGGCGTCCGGGCCGGTCCTGCTGCAGGTGCCCCGCGCCGGGTACGCGCCCAGTCTCGCCTGCCAAGCCTGCCGGACGCCGGCCCGCTGCCCCCACTGTTCCCGGCGCCTGCGCGGCGAGCGCGGGCGAGACGGCGTCGCGGTCGTGTGCGCCACGTGCGGTCCCGTGCGGCCGTGGGCGTGCCCCGCGTGCGGCGACACCCGCCTGCGCGCGCCGCGCGTCGGCGTCAGCCGCACGGCCGAGGAACTGGGCCGCGCCTTCCCGCAGGTGCGCGTCGTCACGTCGTGGTCGGGCCATCTGGTCCGCTCCGTCGGCGAACAACCGGCGCTCGTGCTGGCCACGCCGGGCGCCGAGCCGCATGCCGAGGCCGGCTACGCCGCGGCCGTCCTGTTGGACACCCCGCTCATGCTCGGCCGTGCCGACCTGCGCACGGCAGAAGAGGCGCTCCGCCGGTGGCTCGGCGTGTGTGCGCTGGTCCGCCCGGCGGCCGAGGGCGGCACGGTGCTCGCGGTCGGCGAGCCCGACGCACGCGCCCTGCAGGCTCTCGTCCGGCTGGATCCCGCCGGCTTCGCCACCCGCGAGCTCGCTGAGCGGCGGGAGACGCGCTTCCCGCCCGCTGCACGGCTCGTCACGCTCGACGGTGCGGCCGACACCTTGGCGCAGGCCGAGGCCGCCTGGCGCGGGGTGCCGGGGGTCGAGCACTTCGGCCCGGTTCCGCTCCCGGACGAGGACGCCGAACGCCTCACCCTGCGGTGCCCGCCGGCGCACGGGGCGGCGCTGGTGGCGGCGCTGCGCGAGGTCCTCGCCGAGCGCGCGGCGCGCAAGGCGCCGGGCTCGCTGCGGCTGCGGGTCGACCCGGTGGCGATCTGAAACCGGGTAGGAGAGATCAGCGCCGGTGGTGGCGGGTCGTGACTTCGTGCGCCAGCGTCGCACCGCGCCGGGCGAGTTCGTCGGCGATCCAGCCCCGCACCGCGCGGGTCGTGGCGGCGTCCTCGCAGCGGACCTCGACCGCCCCGATCTCGAGGTCGTCGGAGGAGACCAGAGCGAGATAGTCGTCGACGCGCGAGGCCCAGAAGGCGGCGTCCGTCTCGAGCGGCGGGACGTCGATGGCCGTCAGCTGACCGCCCGTGCCGGGCAGGACGGCGGCGATGCCGACGACGCGGCCGTCTTCGGTCGTGACGTCCAGGTGGCCGATGGCCGGACCGATGGCGTCGGGGGAGCGCAGAATGCGCCAGGAGACGAGCAGGTTCGTCACCTCGCGGCCCACCACCGTGACCAGGTGCGGGTGCCGGACGCCGCGGGCCGCGTTGATCGCGCGGGCGCGTGCCCGGGCATGAAAGGCGCCGACGAGACCGATCGCCCAGAACACGAACTGGGTCGCCATCGCCCAGCGGAAGGCTCGCTCGGAGTAGCCGCCGAGCGCGTCCACGACGAAGCCGATGACCTGGATGTTCAACAGACCCGCGGCGAAGCCGCCGACGATGACCATGCCGGACGCCGCGCCCGCGCGGCTGCGCGGGCTGGCGGTGCGGGTGACGTCGAAGCCGATGCTGGACCCCGGTCCCGCGGCGGCGATTCCGATGACGAGGATCGCCAGCATCCAGACCGGAGGAATGCCTGGCCACAGGGTGACCACGAGCCAGGGCACCATCGCGAGCAGCGACAACGAGACGGCGATGCTCGTGCGGTGCAGCACGGCGCGGCTGGACAGGCCACTGGCGAGCAGAGCGAACGGGATGCCGGCGACGACGAAAAGGCTCATGAGGCCCGATGCCACGGACTGGCTGTAGCCGAGGCCGCCCATCAGGTAGGGGTAGGCCCACATGAGGGCGAAGACGCTCGACCAGAAGGCGCAGGTCCAGTGCAGCCAGAAGCCGAGCTGGGAAGCCGGGTCGCGCACGACGCGATGCAGCTGCTCGGCGACCGACAGGGCGGGCTCGCCGCCGGACTGCTCGGCCCGCTCGGGCTGCGGCGCGTTGCGCAGGATCGCTGCCACGACGAGGGCGATCACCGCCGAGACGGCGGCCGCGGAGGCGAAGGCGGGCGTCCAGCCGGCGGCGCCGAGCACGGCCGCGAACGGGATCGCGCTGAGGATCTGGCCGGACTGGCCGAGGATGCCGATGGACTGGTTGAGGAGCGGAACCCGCGCCGGGCTGAACCACGCGGGCAGCATGCGCAGGATCGGCCCGAACGTGAGCGCGTCGCCGGCGCCCACGAAGATGCGGCCGATGATGGCCGAGCCGATGTTGGTGCTCAGCGCCAGGTCGACCTGGCCGATGCACATGAGCACCGCGCCGGTGGCGAGCACGGTTCGCGTGCCCAGCCGGTCGGCAAGGATGCCCGCGGGGATCTGCATGCCCGCGTAGGTGAGCATCTGCACGACCACGAAGAGGCTGACGAGCGAGGCGCCGGAGTCGAACCGTTCGGCGGCCTCGACGCTCGCCACACCGAACGAGCTGCGCTGCATGACGGCCACCGTGTAGGCCGCCAGCGCGATGGCCCACATCGCCCAGGCCCGCGGCGAGTCGACGCCTGCCCTCGTCGTCCCCTCGACTCTCACCCTCCCCATGATGGACCTGCCCGCGCGGCGCGGCACTGAATCGCTACAAATTGCCGTGCGTACGACCGGGCATAGGGTGGCGCTGTGCGTCTCGTCCTTGCCGGTACGCCGGCCGTCGCCCTGCCCACTCTGGACGCCCTCGCGGCCTCCGGACACGAACTGCTCGCGGTCGTCACCCGGCCGGACGCCCCCCGTGGCCGCTCGAAGCGGCCCGTCGCGTCGGCCGTCGGGCAGTGGGCCGAGGCCCACGGCGTCCAAGCCCTCAAGCCGGCGCACCCGCGCGACCCCGAGTTTGTCGCCGCCCTCACCGCGTTGGCTCCCGATGCCTGCCCCGTCGTCGCGTACGGGGCTCTCGTGCCGCAGCACGTGCTCGACATTCCCCCGTTCGGCTGGATCAACCTGCACTTCTCGCTGCTGCCACGCTGGCGCGGGGCGGCGCCGGTGCAGCACGCGATCATGGCGGGCGACACCGAGACCGGGGCCACGACGTTCCGGCTCGTGCAGGCGCTCGACGCGGGCCCGGTGTACGGGACGCTCCGGCGCCCGCTGGACGGTTCGGAGACCGCCGGAGCCCTGCTGGACGAGCTGGCCGCGGCGGGTGCCGGGCTGATGGTCGAGACCCTCGATGCGCTCGGCACGACCGAACCCACCGAGCAGGACGCCGCAGGGGCCACCTTGGCGCCGAAGATCACGGTGGCGGACGCCCGGCTGGACTGGACCCGTCCGGCCCGCGACCTCGACCGGCACATCCGCGGCTGCTCGCCCGAGCCGATGACGTGGACCGAGATGGACGGCGTCCGCCTCAAGGTGGCCTATGCCCGGCCAACCGACGAGACCGGCCTCGCGCCGGGCGCGTTGGCGGTGGAGAAGCGACGCGTGCTGGTGGGGACGGGAACGACGGCGCTCGAACTCGTCCGGGTGCAGCAGCACGGCAAGAAGGAGATGACCGCCGCCGACTGGGGACGCGGCCTGCACGCGGTTCCCACCGGGTTCGACGGCACCCGCTGATGCCGCACGCGAAGCTGCGCCGGCGGCGTCCGGACGCCCCACGCCGCACCGCCTACCGGATCGTCCGGGCCGTGACCGCCGGCGGCGCGTACGCGAACCTCGAGACCGCGAGGGTCTTGGGGGAATCCCGACTGGAGGCCCGCGACGCCGCGTTCGTCACCGAGCTGGTGTTCGGCACATGCCGGCTGCAGGGCACCTACGATGCGATTCTGGCGGCCGCGTCGGGACGGGAGGGCTTCGATGCCCCCTTGCGGGACGCACTGCGCTTGGGAACCCATCAGCTGCTGTCGATGCGGGTGCCGGCGCACGCGGCGATCGGCGCGAGCGTCGATCTGGCCGCGGCGGAGGTGGGGGAGAAGGTCGCCGGGTTGGTCAACGCGGTCTTGCGCAAGGTGTCGGCCCGAGACCTGGCGGGTTGGGTGGACCTGCTCAGCGCCGGTCTGGACCCCCTCGACGCGCTCGCCCTGCGCACCCACCACCCGCGC
>NZ_JARKOT010000106.1 GCF_029977985.1 Propioniciclava sp.
CTACCACGAGGATCTCAGCCGCGGGCAGCGTCTGACGCATGACGTGATCGAGACAGGTGCGCACATTCTCAGCCCTGTTGTAGGTGACCAAGATCACGGCAGCGCTCAGGTGACTCTGGTCACTCATGTCGTCCCTTCAACACGGTTAGCCCATCGGATCCATCGTACAGATCAAATGCGCAATCAACGGCCCGCAGGGGCGGCCCCCAGCTCCCGGACTGGTGCCAGACGGGTGCCTGGGCGCCCTCTCGTAGAGTTCCTCCAAAGCACGTCGCCTCTGCTCTGGGGGCGACGCGCAGACGCCGAGAGGAGCAGAGCGAGCGGGCCTTTGGCGTTGGTCGCCTTCCTGATGCGCCGTACGATTTGTTCTCCGCACATGTGTGTCAGGGGGGAACGAGACAGTGGGGCTGGGTCACGCGCGCGCTGAAGTGCGGCGCAGGTCTCGGGTGGGCGGGCGAGACCCGCGAAGAATCAATTCAGTGGACGGTTTACGAGCCTGTGCTTTCCTATTGGTCTTCCTTTTCCACACGTGGGAGTTCGCTGGCGCGCCGGACATCCCGCTCGTCGCAGCCATCGTGTCGCAAAACACCCGGCCGGACTTCTTCGTCGTCCTGACAGGATTTGTCCTCTTCCTTCCCTTCGCCCGCTTCAGTTCCCGGCTCGCCGCGTTCGACATCAGGATCTACCTGCGCCGCCGCCTACGACGCATCGTGGTTCCCTACTACGTGGCCCTGGTCGTGGCGGTGGCCATGCCTCAAGTGCTCGTGGCGCTCATGCGGTTGCTCGGCCAGCGGGCTGATTGGCAGCCCGGTCCGAGTTGGGGGGACTGGGCGACCCATCTCTCCTTCACGCACATCTTCTTCGCTGAGTTCTGGGACGGAATCAACGGCAGTCTCTGGACCATGTCCCTCGAGATGCAGCTGTACCTCATCTTCCCGGTGGTGCTTTGGGCCTACGTCCGCTGGGGGACGCGCGGGTTGGCGGGTGGCTTGGCACTCTCCGTGGCCTATCGCTTGCTCGCTGGCCTTGCGGTGGACGGCTCCGGGTTCCCAATGGAGTTCCTGGTCGGAGCCAACGGGCTCGGCCGTCTCGGTCAGTTCATGGCCGGCATCGCGACGGCCCTCTTGGTCTTTCGGCTTCCCGAGCGGGAGAGCTGGAGGCGACCCTGGGTGCTGGTTCCGATCATGGCAACTGCGTACGCCGTCGCGGTCTCCCCGCTGGCCTCTTGGTCGTTCACCTCGATCCGCGAACTCGGGCTTGGCATGGCCTTCGGCTCCCTCATCGCCCTTGTGCTCACCTCACCCTCGTGGGGAAGATTCGCGAGTTGGCGGCCCCTCACTTGGCTCGGCTATCGCGCCTACTCCCTCTTCCTGCTTCACCAACCGACCATGTGGTATTTCAGCGAAATGGCGACCAAGTTCCTGCACATCGAGAACGGCGTTGCGAAACTGCTGCTCCTGTGGACGGCCGGCCTCGGCGTACTCGTGGTGTTGACGCTCCCGTTCTTCATGTGGGTCGAGAAGCCATGCATCGCATGGTCGAAGCGTGCACGCCTCACCTCCGATCCTGCTCAGGCATCCATCGCGACCTGAGCCACCATTCCTCGGTGGTCGCTGCCGGGGACACCGAAGGTACTGATGGCAGCGGTGGTGAGGTGGCCGCTCGTCAACACGTGGTCGATGGCGATGACAGCGGGGGAGTAGCGCGTGCCGAACGTGGGAGCCCAGCCGACGCCGGCCTCCTCGGTGGCGTCCTCCAACCCGGTTCGGGCAAGCAGTTGCTGCATCGGCACATGGTCGCGGGTGGCGTTGAAGTCACCCACGACGACCAACGGTCCCGATTGGCGCAGCGCGGCCGCAGCGACGGCGTCCAACTCGGACTGCCACGCGTCGAACCCGACCACGGGGTTTGTCGTGTGCACCGCCACCACCGTGAGGGGACGCCCCTCGACGTCCAGGCGCAGCACCTGCCGCACCCCGCTCTCCTGCCCGGGTTCGAGCTCGGTGAGCGGCCGCGTGGAGAACACCATGGCGCCGCCGGCGTCCCAGTCCTCAGCTGGCTCACCGACGCGATAGGGGTACTGCTGGGCCCAGCCGCGCGCGTCCAGCCTCCCCAACGCGTCGTAGGTGATCTCCTGCACGACCACGACGTCCGGTCGCAGTTCGGCAGTCTTCTGGGGTAGTTCGCCGTCGCCCCAGCCGTAGTAGAGGTTCACCGACATGATGGTCAGCCGCGCCCCGGACGCCTCGGGTGCGGGGCTGGGCCAGTAAGGCGCCGCCAGCCATGCGTGGGCCACGACGCCGGCCACGGCCGGTAACACCAGCAGCTTCCACCACCCGCGCCCCGCCAGCAGGACCATCAACCCCACGAAACCCCAGGCCACCAGCCCGTACGGCAGGAACGAGGCCGCCATCGTCACCCAGCGGCTCGTCAACTGCCACTGCGGGTTCAGCCCCAACGCCGTCAGCGGCACAGCCCCCAAGGAGACCAGAGCCGCGAGCGTGAGCGCGGCCTCACGGAGTTCCTTGCGGAGACGGGACACACCCAGAGGATAGGCGGGCACGAGGACCCTCGACCCGTCGTCGAGTTTGTGGCCGGACAAGGGGACATGTCCCCCCTGCTCCTTGTAGTATCCGAGGGTTCCAGCGTGGGAAAGGGGTTCGCAACGTGCGCGGACGACGATCGGCGTGGTCAACGTTGGTCCTAGTGGGCCTGCTCGTTGGCACCCTGGCGGTCATCTGGTTCGCGGACGTCACTCTGAAGCAGAAGACCAGCGCGATGTCCGCTCTGCCCGCCCCCGTGACAGTCGCCACCACACCCGCCGACCCCGCCTCTGCTCCGCCCTTGCCCACGGCCGTGTTCATCGGCGACGGCTACACCGCCGGCACCGACGGCAGCGGTTGGTCCGACATCGTGGCCCAAGAGATGGGCTGGCAGGAAGTCAACCTGTCCGTTCCCGGGATGGGCTACCGCCGCGTCCCCGAGACGTGCCCCGAAAAGCCCTGCACCGCCTTCGGCGGGCTCCTCGACAAGGCGGTGGCCGCCAGCCCCACGGTCGTCGTCGTGATGGGCGGTGCCGCCGACGGCGACATGGGGTCCGCCGCCGTGGACACCTTCTACGCAGATCTCCGCGGCGCCCTCCCCGACGCCACCATCTACGCGGTCGGCCCCGCCGTCTCCGACGCCAACCCACCGGCCTGGGTCGCCCGCACCGCCACGAACGTCGAGAAGGCAGCCACCGCCAACGGCGCCACATTCGTCGACATCGGGCAGCCCCTCTCGGGCAAGAAGGCCCTCGTCAACGGCCCCGGCGAACCCACCGTCGCCGGCAGCCGGGCCATCGCCGAGGCCTTCCTCGCCGGCCTCGCCTGACAAGAAACCCCAGCGTTGACAAGAAACCCCCGCGTGAGTCGCCGCATCAGCCCGGTTCTCGTCGCCTTCGCCGTCGTCGCCGTCGGCATCGTCGCCTACGGCTGGCTCTCCCTCCGGGACGCCGCCCCCACGACCGGCCCGTCCGCGGACCCGGTGAGCGGTCTCTTGTGGGTGGACGCGGGACAACTGCCACCCGAGGCGTCCGACACCCTTGCCGCCATCGCCGCCGGCCCGCCTTACCCCTACCGCCAAGACGGCGCCACCTTCTTCAACCGCGAGGGCCTGCTGCCTCCCGAGAACGCCGGGTACTATCGCGAGTTCACCGTCGACACCCCCGGATCGGACGACCGTGGCGCGCGCCGCATCGTCGTCGGCGAGGCGGGGGAGTACTACTGGACCGACGACCACTACAACACCTTCTGGAGGATCCGCCGATGAGCGCAGGCTTCGCCGCCGGCATGTACACGACGTCGGCGCCGGCTGAGTCCGTCGCCGGGGATTGGCGCCTTGCCGGCTGGACGCCGCGCCTTCTGCGTGTCGGCGACGTCGAGAAGGACGCCCGCCGCGAAGCCCTCGTCGCTCTCGGCCGGGCCATGAACTTCCCCGACCACTACGGGGTCAACCTCGACGCCCTCACCGACTGCCTCCGCGATCTCACCGACCCCACCGTCCTCATCTGGGCCGACGGCGCCACCTTCGCCGACGAGCACCCCAAGGCCTGGCAAGCCATCTCCGACGTCCTCGCCGAGCGGGTCAAGGGCGAGCCGCCGTTCGCGTTCGTCCTGTGCGAGCCGAAGGGCAAAGGACGCCGCCGCTGACGCTGGTCAGGCAGCGGAATTGCTCGGAGGTTTCGTCGAGTACCGGTGCTTGATCCGGAGGAACGGCAACTCCAGATAGCGGTAGGAGATTCCTGCAACCAGGACGCTCAACCCTATGCCGATGATGGACCGCACAAGTTGCGGGATACCGAAGTCCACCTGATGCATGAGCAGGCTGATGATGGGGAAGTGGTACAGGTAAATGCCGTAGGCCCTGCGACCGATCCAGGTCAGAGGCGCCCATGACAGGAGGCGACCAGCGAAGCTGTGTGGGGCCTGGACAAGCGAGCCGACGGCTATCGTGCTCAACAGCCCGGCTGCCCCCACTGGACCGGTCAGCCACCATTCAGGGAAATGGATCGGGACGGTCACCAGGGCCAGCAGAGCCAGGGAAGCGGAGGCCGCCAAGATGGTGATGAGCGGGCGAAAGCGTCCGGCTGGCGCGATGCGCGTGAGCGCCCAGGCCAACAGGCTGCCCCAAACGATCGGTGCTCCTCGGAGGTACATGATCCGAACGGGCTCAACCTGCGCTGGCCACGACACCGCCATCCCTACAACCAGGGCCACCGCCATGGCGATGCCAGCGATGCGGAGCAAGGCCCTTCGCCGGGTCAGGAGCAGGGTCAGGAAGGGCCAGACGAAATAGAAGTGCTCTTCAATCGCCAAGGTCCACATGTGCTCGAGTAGCGGGGCCTGATTCCCCAAGCCCACCCACCAGTTGGCCGCATAGAATGCTGAGGCAGCGGCGGCGCCGTAAATGGCCGGGTTCCCGGATCCGATGATTGCCAGCGCGACGACGACAGCCAGCGTTGCCAGGAGAGCCGGATACAAGCGAAGCAGGCGGCGCATGCAGAAGGCACCCACACGAATCCCGCCGGTTCGCGCAATCTCGGCCAAGAGCAGCCATGTGATCAGAAAGCCGCTCAGAGCGAAGAAGATGTCCACTCCGACGTAGCCGTTCACAGCCCACCCGACGGAGCCGTGATAGACGACGACGGCCAGGACCGCGATCGCCCGAAGCCCGTCGAGGGCGTCCCACTGCTGACGCGCATGCAGGCGCTGGGTGGCGGCGTCTGTGACCAAAGGCTCTTTGAGCCCCGCACCGGGCCGATCCCTTTCCTCGGGTGTAGCGGCCATGCGTTCACCTCTCTAGCCCGGTTCGACTGAAGGTATCGAGGTTGCTGACGCCCAGGCGACTCATCTCACCCGGCCGCATGGGCGCCGAGATCGTGCCAGCTGGCTGCACGGATGCATCGACAGTCACAAGCCAGGACGCCGCCGCGAGGCTCGCCCGCGACGGTGGCGAGGGGCTCGGCACCTTCAACCGGGTAAGGCTGGCTGGGCTCCGTGACCCGCTTGCCAGCTTGCGCCGGCGGCGTCCCTGACAGAGCTTGTCAGGGGGGCGTCAGGGTACCCATTGGGGCTTGCGGGGGTTGTGCGCGCTAGCTGGAGCTAGCAGGATGGTGCCCATGGAAGGCAGCGAGGTCCCCACCCACGAGCGCTCGTCGCTCGGGGACTTCATCGCCAGCCAGCGGCGCGCGGCAGAGATGTCACTTCGCCAGCTTGCCGACCGCGCTGGGATCTCGAATCCCTATGTCAGTCAGATCGAACGAGGGCTGCGCAAGCCGTCCGCGGAGGTACTGAGCCAGATCGCCACCGCCTTGTCGGTGTCGGCCGAATCGCTGTACGTCCGCGCCGGACTCCTCGACGGGCAGGCCACACGGCCCACCCAGACGGAACGCGCGATCTCGAACGACCCCGGGCTGTCCCCGGCGCAGAAGCAAGCGCTCATCGGGGTCTATCTGGCCTTCACCGGCCAGGAGGACCAAGAACCTGAACCGACCCACCAGCAGGACCCGGAAACCCCGGACCAGCACAAGGAGTGAACATGTCCGACCAGTACAACGAGCAGAGCCACGACGGCCAGCAGTTCGCCGAGGACTTCGCTGCCGACGAGCACAAGACCACCCCGACGACCGTGCCGGGCGACAAGCTGACCCCAGAGAAGGTCGGCGAGATGGCCATCAAGTACGCCACCGAGACCGTCTACGCCGCCGCCGGCGTCGCCAACCTGGTGGCGGAGAAGGCCAAGGTGTTCTTCGAGCAGCAGCGCAAGCAGCTCGCCGCCAAGACCCCCGAGGGAGTCGACCCGAACTTCAAGCAGTTCGTCGACACCATGCCCGACCAGTTCAAGACCTTCCTCGACGAAGTCACCAAGCAGTACCACGAGATGGCCGAGCGCGGCCGCCACGCCGTCGCAGACCTGCAGCAGCAGGTCAACGCCACGCGCGCCGAGAAGCCCGCACCCAGCGAGGCCTTCGACCTGCACGAGGGTGCCGACGTGGAGGACGCCGAGTCCGTCGTCGCCCCCGACGTGGACGATCAGGCCGACGCTGCTCCCTCCGAGCACGCCGACGCCCCGGCCGAGGGTGACCAGAACCAGAGCTTCTGATCCTCAGAACGAATCAAGACCCCACGGGGGCTCGGCGTCACGCCGGGCCCTCGTGGCCGTGTGCTCTGAGTTCCTGGGAGGTCTTGAGCCCGCGCGCGAAGCGGCGCACAGCGCTCATGGCAGGACCAAGAAGTCGCCACCAACGACGGTGCGGACCCAGGTCGAGCAGTTCGGTCGCTCGTGCGCTTTCGCGGGACCTGGAGGCGGAGAACTCGGGATCTGATGTGGTGGTCCCCATATCCGTCACGAATTGGACGTTCTTGATGGTTGCGTTCGGCTTGAGCTGGCTCCAGAAAAGCCAGTTGTCTCCTCCCCAGATCTTGAGTTCGTCCGGGATCGGGGAGTAGTCAGCGCGACGCAGGCACATGAACGTGCCCAGCTTCGCGTTGAACTCGAACTGCAAGCGCCAGGTGGGGCGGCCTCGCACATCCTCGAGGTAGCTGGCCTCGTCGGGGGCCACAAGTCCAACCAGCCCGGTACGGAGCAGTCGAGCCGCAACGTCGAACGCGGCATCACCGAATCGCACGTCGTCGTTGATGATGGCCAGCCAGTCGCCGCGTGCCTCTAGTGCGCCAAGATTCCATGCGGGGTTCACGTAAATGTTCTCGGCCTGCTGCAGCACCCTCACCTTCGGCGAATCCCAAGTCAGGGGGGCCTTGGCGTTGTTGATCACCAGAACTTCGAGGACCAGCGGATGAGCGGAGCACTGCTGCACCAGCGGCCAAAGGTCCGGCGACCGTTGTAGCGTGGGGATGACTACCGAGAACATCGCAGCATCCTCCCACGCAACCACACTCTGGGGCGATGCGCTCATCTATGGCGGAAATGGCCGCAACAGGCCCGACAGGCCCCTCCCTACGCTGGCGTCATGCCATCGTTCCGACTCGAGCTGGAGATCCTCGGCGCTCGCCCGGGCGTCGCGCCGCCGGCGGTGCTCGACACGCTGCTCGGCTTCTTCGTCGCCGAAGGTCTCCACGTCGACGCCCATGACCTCGACGTGGTCGCCGGGACGGCGCGGTTGTACGTCCGCTTCGTGGTGCCCGAGTCGAACGACAGCGAGGAGGACGCCGATGCGTTCGTCATCGCCGACGCCGCGCGCAAAGCCGTGGACGCGGTCGCCGTACCCGGACGCGTCTGGGTACTGCGGCGCGAACGTGGCACGTGGCTCCCGGCCCGCTGGCACCATCCGTCGCCGGTCGTTGCGGAAGAGTAGGTCGACGGACTCGATCAGATGCTCTGGAAAGGCCCGACCAGCGGGCGTCAGGCGCCCTGGCTGTAGATGAGCACCGAGTACGGAGCAATCGTGACGTTGCCGTGGAAGTCCAGACCGTCCGCTCCCTCGTCGTGAGCCTCCAGGTCGAAGCTTTCCGCGTGCCCGAACAGGGCGCTGTAGCTGGGGGCGTCCGAATTGAACCGGAGCGTCCACAACCCACCCGACGGCAACCCGACCCGCTGATCCTCGCGCCCCTGCGCGCTCAGGTTCACCACCACGACCACCGAGTCGCCCGGGCCGCCCTCGGCCCAGCGATGGTAGGCGAGCAGGTTCGTCTCCTCGTCGGCGTGGAACACGTGGATGTTGCCGCCCGTCAGCCCCCGCGAATGCCCCCACCGGTTGAGGCGCAGGCTGATGAGATCGGCGTACAGGTTGGCGATGCCGGCGAAATCCTCACGGCGACGCCAGTCCAACGGCACATCGTCGCGGAACCAGCCGCCCTCCAGGAACTCCTGCCCCTGGAACAGCATCGGAATGCCCGGCGCGGTCAGCATGAGCGCCGCCCCCAGCGTGGACCGCTTCTGTGCCGCCCAGCCGGACTGGTCGCCCTCGTCGACGGACGCCGGCACGCGCGACCGCCCGTTCGCCACCTCGTCGTGCGACTCGGTGTAGATGACCCGGGCGAAAGGGTCCCCGTAGGAGTGGGTGAGGGCGTCCGTCACGTCGGCGATCGACCGGTAGTGATCCTCGACCTGCTCCAACGCCTCCCGCACCGGGTGCACGAACAGCGCATCCCACTGGGCGTGGAAGGCGGCACCGCCGGCGTCCGTCGACGTGACATGCGGGTCGCCGTGGAGATCCTCCGCGATGATGATCCGCCCCGGATACTCCTGGCGGACGGTCTCCGCCAGCCAGCGCATCAGGTCCCAGCCCTCGGGCAGATTCCGCTCCGTGCCGTCGACCGATCGCATGAACGGCGTCATGTCGAGGCGCAGGCCGTCCATTTGGTAGTTCGCCAGCCACATGAGCACGTTGTCGCGGAGGTAGCGGCGCACCTCCTCGCGCCCGTAGTCGGGGCGGGTGTCTCCCCACGGCGTGCTCGCCCGCCAGTCGTTGTAGAAGTAGATGCCGCCCAGATCGTTCTCGCTCCAGCCGTCGAACTGCCACAGGTCGAGGTCGGACGGTCCGAAATGGTTGTACACCACATCGAGGATCACCGCGATGCCGCGCTCGTGGGCCTGCTTGACGAGGGACTTCAGCGCGTCGGGCCCGCCGTAGGCGCTTTCCACGGCGAACGGGTCCGACGGGTTGTAGCCCCACGACTGGTCGCCCGCGAACTCCGCCACCGGCATCAGCTGGATCGCGTTCACCCCCAGGTCGACGAGGTGGTCGAGGCGTTCGGCGACGTCGTGCAGCGTGCCGTCGGCGTCCGGACCGTTGTTGAACGTGCCCACATGCAACTCGTAGATGACCATCGAGTTGTGCGGCGGGCAGTTCGCACCGTTCCCGCCCCAGTCGAACGCGTCGTGGTTGTAGAGCACCGAGTTGCCCACCGAGTTGGTGACCTGGAACGAGTACGGGTCGCGGCGCGCAAACCCGTTGTCGTCGTTGGCGAGCCAGAGCTTGTATTCGTGGCCGGCCGAGGCGTTCTCGATGGGCGGGTGGTACCAGTAGCCGTTCTCCTCCGACGTCATCGGGTTGGCCTCGACGCTCCAGTCGTTGAACTCGCCGATCACGGCGACCGAACGCGCGTGTGGGGCCCAGACCCGGAACGCAAACCCCTCGGACGCCTTGATCGCGCCCATGCCCGGCAGGTGCTCGGCCACGTGGCCCTCCTCTCGATGGTGCTCACAACCTAGTGGGACCGCGGTGGCGGAGGAAAACAGGCGCGCGTGGACGCCCGAGTGGGACACTTCCGGGTATGAGGTGGCCCAAGGGGATCCTGTTCGACGTCGACGGCACGCTCGTCGATTCCGAGCCGCTGCACCAGCAGACGATCCGCAACTTCTTCGACGCCCGCCAGTGGGACTACGACGAGGCCTTGGTCGCCAGTTTCACCGGACGCCGCCCCCACGAAGTCTTCGCCCACGATCCGGGGCCGTGGGTGGGTTTCAACGACGACCCCATCGCCCTGCTCATGGAGATGTTCACCCACCAGCCGCTCGACATGAAACCCGTGGCCGTCGCAGGGGCCGCCGACCTCATCCGGGCCGCCCGGGATGCGGACGTGCTGCTCGGGCTCGTCACGTCGGCGAACCAGGGGTGGGTGGACGTGTGCGTCGGCGAAGTGCTCGGCGTGCTCGACCACATGGACGCCGTCGTCACCGGCGACCAGGTGACCCACGGCAAGCCTGCGCCGGACGGCTTCCTCCTCGGCGCCGAGAAGCTCGGGCTCGACCCGGGGGACTGCTGGGCGTTCGAGGACTCACCCGACGGCGTCCGCTCCGCCGTCGCCGCCGGCATGGGCCGCGTGTTCGGTCTGACGACCACCTTCGGCGTCGAGGTCCTCGAGGACGCCGGCGCCCACCAGATCGTCCCGGACCTCAGCGGCGTCGCCGAAGCGGCGGGGCGCTAACGGCTCGCGCAGGGGAGCATGCCGCCCTGTCGACACGCACCTACCCGCACGTTCGCGCGGAGGGGCGCCACGCGCTGTGTGCGCAAAGTTTGCGTACTGTGAAAGGTTATTGCGCACTGTTAAGAGCGGACGACTAGCCCCGATACGGGCGACAGGAGCAGAATCGGGCCACTCGGCCTTGTCCCAACGGGGGGATTCCCATGCGCACCACCACACGAGACACGCGGCTCGCCGCATTCATCGCGGTCCTCACCGTCATTCTTGGGCTGTTGCCCTTCGGGGCGCCCCGCGCGCTCGCCGCGGACCCGGTCGTCACGCTCGTCGGCAGCCTGCAGTACGAACTCGGCTGCGCTGACGACTGGGCGCCGGAGTGCACGGCCACGCGCATGACGAACGACGGCAGCGGCACCTACGTGTACAGCACCGACCAGTCGCCCGCCGGAACCTACGAGTTCAAGGTCGCGCTGAACAACTCCTGGGCCGAGAACTACGGCGCCAACGGCGAGCCCGGTGGGGCGAACATTCCCGTGACGATGACCGCCGGGCAGACGCTCACGTTCACCTGGAACTCGACCACCAAGGTGCCGAGCGTGACGGCGTCCGGAATGCCCGCACACGACGACACCGTCTGGTGGGACGGGGTCAAGCACGACTCCCGCGACACGCTCTACCGGACGCCGACCGGCGCCGTCGAGCAGGGCACAGCCGTCACCCTCCGGCTGCGCACGTACCACGACGACGTCACGTCCGTCACGCTGCGGCTCTACTCGCTGGACGCCGGCGGCGCCGCCATGCAGCCGATGACGCGGGTGGCGTCCGGAGTGTCCTGCGCCGACGAAGCGCTCGCGAAGTACACGTGCGACTACTGGGAATACACCATCCCCGCCGACCACCCGGCCGACAACCTGTGGTACAGGTTCGTGGTCACCGACGGCACCGACACCGACTACTACGCCGACAACACCCCCGCCCTGGACGGCGGCGTCGGGGCCGTCACCGAAGATGCCGTCGACCAGTCCTACGCGCTGATGATCCACGAGCCCGGCTTCACCGCGCCCGCGTGGGCCAAGGACCAGGTCGTCTACCAGATCTTCCCCGACCGCTTCCTCAACGGACGCTCCAACAACGACCTGCCCACCGGCTCCGTGCGCTACGACGACCCCGTCATCAAAATGGCGTGGAACGACCGGCCCGAGGGCTACTGCCGCGACTACAGCGACGCCAGCCCCGTCACCTGCCCCTGGCGCTTCGGTAAGCCGGCGGATGCCGCGTCCGACATCGAGCAGCCCCGCGGCCGCGACTACTACGGCGGCGACCTCAAGGGCGTCGACCAGAAGCTCGACTACCTCAAGACCCTGGGCGTCTCGACCATCTACTTCAACCCGATCTTCGACGCCGGCTCCAACCACAGCTACGACACGCAGGACTACACGAAGATCGACCCCGCCTTCGGCACCAGCAAGGACTTCGACAACCTGCTCAAGCACGCCCGCCAGCGCGGCATGCGCGTCGTCCTCGACGGGGTGTTCAACCACATGAGCTCCGACAGCCCCTTCTTCGACCGCTACGGCCACTACGACACGGTCGGCGCCTGCGAATCCATGGACTCCCCGTGGCGGGACTGGTTCACCTTCAAGCCCGAAGCCGGCGGCCCCTGCGTCGGACCAGACGGCGCCAACACGATGGCCTACGAGGGCTGGTTCGGCTTCGACTCGATCCCCGTCCTCACGAAGACGGACGCCGAGGTGCAGGCGTACTTCCTCACCGCCGACGACGCGATCGCCAAGCTCTGGCTCCAGGCCGGTGCGGCCGGCTGGCGCCTCGACGTGTCCGGCGACGCCTCCTTCCCCGACGGCTACTGGGAGACCTTCCGCACCGAGACCAAGGCCGTCGCGCCCGACTCGCTGTCGATCTCCGAGACGTGGCAGAAGGACTCGACGCTGCTCCGCATGATCCGCGGCGACCGCCTCGACACCACCATGAACTACCGTCTTCGGGACGCGGTGCTCGGACTGCTCGCGCCGCAGCCGTTCAACAGCAAGGGCTTCGCCGACTCAGGCCGGCAGATCACGCCCACCGAGTTCGCGAACCGGCTCGCCTCCGTCCGCGAGGACTACCCGGACGCCGCCTACTACGCGCTGCTCAACCTGCTCGACAGTCACGACACCGAACGCGCCCTCTGGACGCTCACCGACGGCCAGTACAACCGGGAGCGCGACGCCTACGGCGCCGACGACCTCCAGCGGCTGCGCATGGCGGCGCTCATCCAGTTCACCCAGGCCGGCATGCCGAGCATCTACTACGGCGACGAGGTCGGCGTGACCGGGGCGGACGACCCCGACGACCGCCACACGGTGCCGTGGGCCGACAAGGGAGGCTCGCCGAACATGCAGCTCTACGCCTGGTACGCGGCGCTCGCCGGGGCCCGTAAGGCCGATCCGGCCCTCACCCGCGGCGACTTCCGGGTGCTCCTGGCCGACGACGCCAACGGCACCGTCGCGTACGGCCGCAAGACGGACGCCAACGGCGCGGTGGTGGCGCTCAACGTGTCCGGTGCGACGCGGACGCTGGCGATCCCGGTCGGCGGCTACCTGCCCGACGGAACCGTCCTCACCGTGAAGGCGTCCGCCGGCGTCCCGACCGGCACGAAGGCGACGGTGGCGGGCGGCGTCCTCACCGTGACCTTGCCGGCAGGCGCAGGCGCCTACTGGTCGACCGGCACCACCGACCTCGCCGGACCCACCGCGCCGGCCGTCACCGTCACCGGCGAGGGCAACGGCTCGGTCAGCCTCTCCTGGGCTGCTGTGCCGGACGCCGTCGCCTACGACGTCTACTACTCGCCGGTCTCGGGCGGCGGCTACGTGAAGATGAATGCGGCGCCCGTGACGGGCACGACGTTCACGGTCACCGGGCTGCCGAACGCGCAGGTGGGCTACTTCGTGGTGCGGGCCATCGACGCCGCGGGCAACGTGGGTGCGGCGTCCAACGAGGTGACGGGCGTGCCGCATGCCTCCGTCGGCTGGGCCAACCTGCAGTGGCCGCCGGAGCTGACCTGGACGCTGTCCGCGGCGACGCGCACCGACAACGTGTACGGCCAGATCTGGATCGAGGGCGTCACCAACGCCGCGGGCCAGGGAGCGGGCGTGGTCGCGCAGGCCGGCTATGGCCCGCAGGGGACCGCGCCCACGGCGTCCGGCTGGGTGTGGGTGGACGCCACCTTCAACACCGACGCGGGCAACAACGACGAGTACAAGGCGTCGTTCCAGCCCACGGCGGCCGGGACGTACAGCTACCTGTACCGCTACTCCGTGACCGGCGGGCGCGACTGGGTGTACGCGGATCGCTCGGGAATCGTGCCCGGTGAGGCGGTGCCCGGGTCGCCCGGCCTGTTGACCGTGCTGCCGGCCGCCGATACCACCGCTCCTGCGGTGCCGACCGGTCTGAGCGTGGTGTCTGCGGCGCCGACCGGCGTCGAGCTGTCCTGGGCGGCCGTGAGCGACGCCGACCTGTACGGCTACGAGATCAGACGCCGCACGCCCGGCGCGGGTAAGTTCGTGGTGATCGGCTCGACGCCGGATGTGGCGTACACCGATGCGACGGTCGTGGAGGGCGGCACGTACGAGTACGCGGTGCGGGCCGTGGATGCGTCGGCGAACCGGTCGGCGTGGTCGGAGCCGGTCACGGCGACGGCGGCGCTGCGCCAGGTGGCGGTGACGTTCCGGGTGACCGTGCCCGCCACGACGCCCGCCGACGCGACGGTGTACATCGCCGGCTCGCTGGACCGCCTGAGCGGCGGGCTTCCGGCGTGGAACCCCGGCGGGGTGGCGTTGACGAAGGTCGACGCGACCACGTGGCAGGTGACGCTGACGGGCACCGAGGGCACCCAGGTGGAGTACAAGTACACCCTCGGCAGCTGGGAGAAGGTCGAGAAGGACGGCACGTGCGGTGAGCTGGGCAATCGCTCCGTCACCCTGGCGTGGGGCGCCGACGGCGCACCGGTCGTCAGCGACACCGTCCTGAACTGGCGCAACGTCGCTCCCTGCGGAAACTGACGGGCTGCCCTGCGGAGGTAGACCGTCCCGGACTGGGGCCCTCGGCGTCGGACTACGCCGGGGGCCCCTCCGGTTGGCGGGGCGTGTCGCCCGCTGGTCGAGCGTGTCGAGACGGGTTCGGCCAGCGGTGGGCCGCTGGGCCAGCGGGCTGGCATGATGACCCGATGACCGACGGCTTGCACTGGACGCACCTCGACGCAGGGTCCGTCCCCGCCTGGGCGGAACTGACGAACCACCTCGCCGAGGTGGATGGCACGGAGGAGTTCTACGACGCCGAGGACCTCGCCGAGGAACTCGGGGAGTCCGGCTTCACACCCGAGCGGGACTCGTGGGCGGTCTGGTCGGGTGAGGTGTTGATCGCCTACGGGCAGCTCCGGGTGGGGCAGCAACCCAACAACGAAGGCGTGCTCCGCTGCCAGCTGGACGGCGGTGTCCGGAAGGACTTCCGTGGCCGGGGCATCGGCCGGCGGCTCATGGACCTCATGGAGGCGCGCGCCACCGAGCTGGCCGCCCAGCGCGCCCCCGGCGTGCCCGCCCTCTGGCGGGCGAGCGGAGGAGTCGAGGGGGCGTCCGTGCGGCGGCTGCTGGCGCACCGGGGCTACGCCGTGGCGCGGTATTTCAACGAGTTGGCGTTGCGGCTGCCGGCGTCCGTGGCGCTGACCGTGCCCGACGGCGTCCGGCTCGTGAGCCCCGGGCCCGAGCACGAGGAGGTGACGCGCGTGGCGCACAACCTCGCCTTCGCCGACCATTGGGGGTCGGGCGCGTCGAACCCCGCCCAGTGGCACGACTTCTGGTCGGGGCGTTCCTTGCGGTTCGACGTGTCGACGCTCGCCCTGGACGCCGCGGGTGCGGTCCTGGCGTACGTGTTGGCCGGGCAGTGGGTCGACCGGCAGCTGTGGATCGACATCGTGGGGACGATCCCGTCGGCGCGCGGGCGCGGCCTCGCCGGGGCGTGCCTCGGACGGACGGTGGCGGCGGCGTCCGATTCGGGGAACTACGACGTGGTCGAACTGCAGGTCGACTCCGAGAGCCCCACGGGAGCGCCGCGCGTCTACGAGCGGCTCGGGTTCGCGACGACCAAGACCTTTGCCACGATGCAGCGGCGTCCCCCCTGCGAGGGTTAGGGTTTGCACAAACCAGAGCGAGGGGGTTGACATGGCCGAGCACGAGGCGTCCGCGGTGAAGAAGGTCGGCATCCTGACGGCAGGCGGTGACAGCCCGGGCCTGAACGCGACGATCCGCGGATTCGGCAAGGCGGCCATCGGTCGCTACGGGATGGAGCTGGTCGGGTTCCGCGACGGCATCCGCGGCCTCGCGGAGAACCGGTTCGTCCCGCTCGACTCCAAGGCGCTCTCGGGCATCCTCACCGTGGGCGGCACGATCCTCGGCACGAGCCGCGACAAGGTGCACCGCATGGAGGTGGACGGCGAGATCCGCGACATGCGCGAGACCATCGCCGAGAACCTCAAGGCGGAGGGCATCGACGCGCTCGTGGTGCTGGGCGGTGGCGGCTCACAGAAGAACGCCATGCGCCTGGCGAAGGTGGGCGTCAACGTCATCCATCTACCCAAGACCATCGACAACGACGTCGCCGGCACCGACGCCACCTTCGGCTTCACCACCGCGCTCGAAATCGCGACGGACGCCATCGACCGGCTGCACTCCACCGCCCACAGCCATCACCGGATCATCGTCGCGGAGATCATGGGGCACAAGGCCGGCTGGCTGGCGCTCGGCGCGGGCATCGCGGGCGGCGCCGACGTGATCCTGATCCCCGAAATCCCCTACGACATCGAGAAGGTCGTGGCCACCATCAACCGACGCGTCGAGCGCGGCACCAGCTTCTCCGTGGTCGCCGTCGCCGAAGGCGCCATGGACACCGATGACGCCCGCGCCATGGCGAACGCCCAGGCGCTGCTCGACGGCGCGTCGACGCCCGAGGCGAAGGCTGCTGCCAAGGCCCACAAGGCCGCCCTCGAGACGGCCCACCGCGAGAACACGTTCATGCTCGCCCGCAAGCTCGAGGAAGCGACGGGCATGGAGGCGCGCGTCACCATCCTCGGCTATGTGCAGCGCGGCGGGACGCCCTGTGGCGTCGACCGCCTTCTCGCCACCCGGTTGGGTGCCGCCGCCGCGGACGCCGCCGCTGCCGGCCACTTCGGGGTGATGGTGGCTTCCAAGGGGGACGGGACCGAACTCGTTCCGCTGGAGAACGTGGCCGGTGTGCTCAAGACCGTTCCCCTCGACCACCCGTGGATCAAGGCGGCCCGCGAGGTCGGGACGGCGCTCGGGGATTGACGCCCCCACGGCCGTCCGGCGACGGCGGTCAGCCGGGGATGGCCTCGGTGAGGACGCGCGCGAGGGCGTCCGGCTGGCTGAACATGGGCCAATGGCCGGAGTCGAGATCGACGAACGTGAGCGACGCCACGTCCGCCAGTTCGGAGATCTCGCCCGCGGCCAGCCACGCGCGCGCCTCGTCGGGTGAGTACTCGGGGCAGACCATCACCACTGGCACCGCGCGCCGGGCGGGGTCGGTGTAGCGCACGATCCCCTCGACCACGCTCCGCGGCATCGGGTGCGCGCCGGCGGCGACGGCCTGTTTGGTCGCGTCGTCGAGGTCGTCGGAGTCGCGACCCGCGA
>NZ_JARKOT010000128.1 GCF_029977985.1 Propioniciclava sp.
CAGGTCCGCCGGCTCAGACACGGACGTGCGGCGCGATCCGCTCGAAGGTCTTCGGCCCGATGCCGTCGACCTCCTGCAACTCCTCGATGCGCGAGAACCGCTGGTGCTCGTCGCGCCACGCGATGATCGCCGCCGCCGTCAACGGCCCCACCCCGGGCAGTGTCTCCAACTGGGCGGCGCTGGCGGTGTTCAGGTCGATCAACCCGGACGCCGCGCCGCCTGCCCCGCCGCCCGCAGCGCCGGCTTCCCCGCGCACCTCACCGCCCGGGTCAGCCGCGTCGCCGACGACGATCTGCGCGCCGTCTGCGACGACCGCCGCCAGGTTGAGCTCCCCGGGCCGGGCGGTTTCGGTCAACCCGCCCGCCGCCGCCAGCGCGTCTTCCACGCGTGCCCCGACCGGCAGGCTCACCACCCCCGGCGATAAGACCGCACCGAGCACGTGGACACGCATCGTCGGCGTCGGCGTGGGTGAGGGTTGCGGCGCGGCGGACTCCAGAACGGGGGTGGGCTCGGCCCGGGCGACCGGCACCGTCCGCGCGCCGAACACCATCCACGCCGCCCAGATCACCCCGATCAGCCCCACCACGCCCAGCACCGCCACGTGCTCGCGCCCGAACCGCATGAGCCTGGCCCGAGCCGATCCCTCGGTGGCCGCGTCGCGCCCGGCGGTCGCGCTGGCCGAGCCTGCGGACCTGTCGGTTTCGACGGGTTCGGCCGGCGGCGGGGCCAGCCCAGCCGGACCGGTCGAGACCCGCCCGGTGTCAACCGGCTCAACCGGCACGGTCGGACTCGGCACCGATCTCACCCCCGACAGCTCACCCAACAGCGCGTCCAGGCGCGCGCGCACGACGTCACTCATCACGGGGGCACGGGCGGAACGGGTCTGCACGCCCTCACATTGGCCCTCGAGGGCCCGAATCCGTCACGCGCGAGGAATCTGTGGAAAGAACCTGGAGTTGTCCACAGCCACGCGACGACCGGCCCCGCGTGCGCGCGACCTACAGTGAACCCGTGACGCCTGCCCGATTCCTCAGTGCTCTGCTGGCCGGCGCCTGTGCCGTTCCGGCGGCGCTGTTGACCGTCCTCGGACTCTGGCCACCGCTCCAGTTCACCCATCGCGTGCTGGCGATGGCCGGTGCGTTCATCCCCTACGGCCTGGTGCTGTGGGTGCTGGCTGGGCTGGCCGTCCTGGCCGCGGCCCGCAATCGCTGGCGCCTCCTGGCCCTCCCCTGCGCACTCGGTCTCGCCCTGCATCTCGCCTGGGCCGGCGTCTACCTGCCCGGCACCCCGCCCCCGGCATCGGCGTCCACGCTGCGCATCGCGGCCTTGAACACGCTGTACGGCAAGTCGGACGCCGGCATCGCTGCGGCGAGGCTCGCAGAAGCGGATCCAGATGTGATCGTCCTGCTCGAGGCCAGCGCGCCGTTCGTCGACACGCCGGCCATGGCCGCGCTCCTCGCGCGTTACCCCCACAGGGTCGGGCGGACCGCCCCCGGTTGGTCCGCGGTGGGCTACGAGGATGCCTCGGCCACGCTCGTCGCCTCCCGCCGCCCCCTGACCGAACTCGCCCGGTTGGACAGCGGCTTCGACCAGTTCGCCGTCCGCACGACCACGGTGGACGGGCGGGAAATCACGCTCCTCGCCGTACACCCGATGAACATGGTCCAAGGCACGGATCTGTGGCGGTCCGAAGCCGAGACGGTTGCGGCCGCCGTCCAGGACCACCGCGACGAGCCCCTCGTCGTCATCGGCGACCTCAACGCCACCCGCGAGAACGCCACCTACCCGATCATGGCGGCCGGCCTGACCGACGCGGCTCTCCAGTCCGGAGCCGGGTGGCGTCCGACGTTCGACGGCAACCTCGCCCTTCCACCGCTCATCGCCATCGACCATGCCCTGGTCAACGACCGGGTCGTCGCGTCCAGGCTCGGCACGTTCGCCGTCCCGGGAACAGACCACCAGGGCATCGTCGTCGACGTCTCCCTCGTCTGAGGGCCTCAGGCCGGGACGATGCTAACCATCTTCGGCGCCCGCACGATGACCTTCGCCACCGAGCGGCCGTCCAGCGCACGCTGCACGCCGGCGTCGGCCAAGGCGGCGGCCTCGGCGTCGGCGTCCGAGATGTCGGGCGGGACGCTCAGCTTGGCGCGCACCTTGCCTTGCACCTGCACCACCATCGTCACGGAATCGCGCACGAGCAGCGCCGGGTCGGCGTCCGGCCACGACGACCGGGCGACCGAGGGCTCCTGGCCCAGCAGCTCCCACATTTCCTCGCCCAGGTACGGCGCGACCAGGCTGAGCGCCTGCGCCACGAACTCGGCCGCCTCGCGCACCGCCGGATCGGCCGGGCCGCAGCCCGTGTCGATGGCCTTGCGGGTGGCGTTGACGAGCTCCATGATGCGGGCGACGACGACGTTGTACCGCTGCGACTCCACCGCCTCCGTGATCTCGGCGATCGAGCGATGGGTCTGTTGCCGCATCGCCACGTCCCCGGACGCCGCGTCGGCCCCCACGGCCGAGGTCACGTCGGCCGCCAGCCGGTAGGCGCGCTGCAGGAACTTGCCCGTCGAGCTCGGCGACATGGCCGCCCAGTCGATGTCGTCCTCCGGCGGGCCGGCGAAGACGATCGCCGTCCGGATGGTGTCCACGCCGTGGAGGTCGATCTGCTCGCCCAGGTCGACGCCGTTGCCCAGCGACTTGCTCATCGCCTTGCCGGCGTTGATGACCTGGCCCTGGTTCAGCAGGCGCGTAAACGGCTCGGTGAAGTCGATCAGGCCGGCGTCGTGGAGCACCTTGGTGAAGAACCGGCTGTACAGCAGGTGGAGGATGGCGTGCTCGACGCCGCCCACGTACTGGTCGACCGGCGCCCAGCGGCGCGTGGCCGCCACGTCGAACGCCGCTGCCTCGTCGTTGGGCGAGCAGTAGCGGAAGTAGTACCAGGACGAGTCGACGAACGTGTCCATGGTGTCGGTGTCCCGCTCGGCGGGGCCGCCGCAGGTCGGGCAGACCACCTCGCGCCACGCGCGTGCCGCCTCGGACGCCAGCGGGCTGGTCCCCTTCGGGGCCAGATCGGCGCCCCGCAGGTCGGGCAGGCGGACGGGCAGGTCGGCGTCCGGCACGGGCACCTCACCGCACGCCGGGCAGTGGATGATCGGGATCGGGCAGCCCCAGAACCGCTGGCGGCTCAGCAGCCAGTCGCGCAGGCGGTAGGTGACCGCCGCCTCTCCCGTGCGGTCGGCCTCCAGCTTGGCGTTCATGCGCGCCACGCCTGCGGCCTTGTCGGCCAAGCCGTCGAGCAGGGCGGAGTTCACATACGTGCCGTCGCCCGGCGTTGCGACTCCACTGACGGCCGGGTCGGCGTCGCCGGTATCGATGACCATGCGCACGTCCAGCCCGAAGGCCTTCGCGAAGTCGAGGTCACGCTGGTCGTGGGCGGGCACCGCCATGATGGCGCCCGTGCCGTAGTCGGCCAGCACGTAGTCGGCGATCCAGATGGGCAGCGGCTCGTCGTTGACCGGGTTGATCGCGTACCGGCCACTGAAGACGCCCGTCTTCGGCCGGTCGGTGGCCTGCCGTTCGATCTCGGAGGCG
>NZ_JARKOT010000143.1 GCF_029977985.1 Propioniciclava sp.
GGACGCCCTCCGCCTCGACGCCGTCCACGCCCTCGTCGACGACTCGCACCGCCACCTGCTCGCCGAGCTGTCGGACGCCGTCGCCGCGCTGGCGGCCGAACAGGGCAGGCCGCTGGCGCTGATCGCCGAATCCAACCTCAACGATCCCCGCATGGTCACCCCCGTCGCGGAGGGCGGACTCGGCATGGACGGCCAGTGGGCCGACGACGTGCACCACGCTCTGCACAGCTGGCTCACCGGCGAGACGTTCGGCTATTACGTCGACTTCGGCTCCGCCGAGACCCTCGCGAAGGCCTTCACCGGCGTCTTCGTCCACGACGGCTCGTGGTCGACGTTCCGCGAGCAGCCGTGGGGCGCGCCCGTGCCGCCCGAGATCGAGCGCCGCCGCTTCGTCGTCTTCACCCAGAACCACGACCAGGTGGGCAACCGCGGCCTGGGGGACCGCCCCGATGCCCGCCTGCCTGACGGCGCGGTCGCGGGCGGGGCCGCCCTGCTGTTGCTGTCGCCCTTCACCCCGCTGCTGTTCCAGGGGCAGGAGTGGGGCACGCGGCGTCCGTTCCAGTTTTTCACCGACCACGAGGCCGACCTGGGCCGAGCGGTCACCGAGGGGCGGTTCCGAGAGTTCGCCGACCACGGGTGGGCGGCCCTCTACGGACCCGACGCCGCGATCCCCGACCCGCAATCCCCCACCACGGCGGCCGAGAGCACCCTCGACTGGGCCGAACCGGACGAGCCGGACCGGGCCGCCATGCTCACCTGGACACGCCGACTCATCGCCCTGCGCCGCGCGCACCTGATGGGCGTTCCGGACGCCGTCGCCGTCGACCACGGCGACGACTGGTTCCGGCTGCGGCACGGTCCGCTCACGGTCGTGACTGCCCCACGGCAAGGGGGAACTCTCCACCAGACGGGCGAACTCGTCGCCGCGTTCGGCGACGTGACCCACACCGGCGGCGTCCTGACCCTGGGGGACCACAGCGTCGCCGTCCTGCGCGCGTAGACTGGACTGCCTGTCCGCTGCGGGGAAGCGTCCCCCCTGTGGGTCGATCCGGACGGTACGATCGTGCGGACACCCCTGTGTCCGCGAACGGGAGGAGGTTGACCGTGGGCGTCTTCGACGACCTCGAGCGCAAGCTCGAAGGCGTGGTCAACGGTGCCTTCGCGCGCGCCTTCAAGGGCGACGTGCAGCCCGTCGAAATCACCGCCCGCCTGCAGCGCGAGCTCGATTCCGAGGCGCATCTGCTGTCCCGCGACCGGAAGTTGGTGCCCAACGATTTCACCGTCGGGCTCAGCAGCCACGACTACGACCGTCTCACCCCATACAGCCGCACGCTCAACGCCGAGATCATCCCGCAGCTGCGCGAGTACGCCGCGAACGCGGGCTACCTCTTCAACGGCCCGGTCACCATCGCTTACGAGCTGGACGCGTCCCTCCCCGTCGGGCGGTTCACCGTCGTGAGCCAGGCCGTGGCCGCCGCCGCGACCCCGGCGACGACGACGGCGATCCGCCGAGCCTCCCTCGTGCTCGAGGTCAACGGCATCCGTCACCCCTTGTCACCCCCCGGATTCACCATCGGCCGCGGCACGGACGCCGACGTGCGCATCAACGATCCCGGTGTGTCCCGGCTGCACGCTCGCGTCAGCGTCCACGACGACAGCGGCGACCCCCGCATCACCATCGAGGACATGGGCTCCACGAACGGCATCATCGTCGACGGCCGCCGCGTCCAGACCTCCCCGTTGCGCGACGGCTCCCGGGTGGAGCTCGGGAGCACGCGCATGCTCGTCCGGTCGCCGGTGAGTGATGTCTGAGCTCCTCGTCCTCGCGCTCAAGTTCGCCTTCCTCGGCCTGCTGTGGGTCTTCATCCTCTTCAGCGTCAATGTGATCCGCACCGACCTGTTCGGCCGGCGCGTGTCGGTCGTCGACGCTGCCCCGGCGCCCGCCGCACCCCGGCCCTCCCGCCGCGCCCAGCGGGCCGCCCGGCGCGTCCCGCGGATCCTACGCATCACGCAGGGCAAGCAGCTGGGCCTCACGATGGACCTCGGCGAGAGCCTCAAGATCGGCCGGTCGTCCGACTGCCAGCTGATTCTCGACGACGACTACGTCTCCACTCGGCATGCGCGGATCTACCGCACCGAGGCGGGCTACCTCATCGAGGATCTGGGGTCCACCAACGGCACGTACCTCAACGACGAGCGCCTCAGCGCGCCGGCGCCGTTCACCCCGTCGGACACGCTCCGCATCGGGCGCACGCTGCTGAAGGTCGAGGCCTGACGCATGTCCCTGTCGCTGGCGTACGACGCCCACACCGAGATCGGCCTCGTCCGCACCAACAACCAGGACTCGGCCTTCGTCAGCCCGCGCATGCTCATGGTGGCCGACGGCATGGGGGGCGCGGCGGCGGGCGACCTTGCCTCCGCGGTGGCCACGTGGGAGCTCGAGAAAACGGACGCCGACCTGGCGGCCCGCCTGGAGGCGGCCCGGGCCGAGCGGGAGGCGTCCCCCGACGCCGTTGCGCACGACGAGGACGCCGGCTCGCTCACCGATGTGCTGACCGTCATGGCGTCCACGCTGGCGCACGCCAACGAGAAGATCGTCGAGCTGGTCGAGGACGACCCGAGCCTGGCCGGCATGGGCACTACCGTGTGCGGCTTCGTGCTGCACGACGACCGGCTCGCCGTGGTCAACATCGGCGACTCGCGCGCCTACCTGGTGCGCGACGGGCAGTTGCACCGCGTCACCCGCGACCACAGTTGGGTGCAGACGCTCGTCGACGAGGGTCGCATCACCGAGGCCGAGGCGCTCGACCACCCCCACCGCCACCTCGTGCTGCGGGTGTTGAACGGCTCGAGCCAACACGAGCCCGATCTGGGCTGGCTCGACATCGCCGAGGGGGACCGACTGCTGGTCTGCTCCGACGGGCTGTGCGGCCTCGTCACCGACGCCGCCATCGCCGAGGTCGCGACCACGGGCGCCCCGCGCCCGGAGGTGATCGAGCAGCTCGTGGCGCTCGCCCACGCCGCGGGCGGCTACGACAACATCACGATGGTGCTGGCCGATGTCGTCGCGGACGCCCCCAGCGGCGTCACCGAGGCCATCGGCGCGGCCGCGATCGTCACCCTGCCGTCCGAGGCCGAGCGGACCATCACCCAGCTGCCCGTCGTCGCGCCCGACGCCGCCGCTGACGCCGCCGCCGACGACCGGGCGATGACGGAGGAGGAACGCTACGCGCTCCAGGGTCGCCGCGGCATGGCCACGCGCGTCAAGGTGCTGCTGCTCTTCCTCGTGCCCCTCCTCGCGCTCGTCGCCGGCGGGGGCGCCTGGTACGGCTACACGCAGACCCAGTTCTTCGTCGGACCCAACCACGCGAACGTGGCGGTCTACCGGGGCGTGCCCGACCAGGTGCTGGGGCTACCGCTGTCGACGCTGGTCGAGACCGACGAGACGCTCATCGAGAACCTGCCGCCCTACTACGCCGAACGCGTCCGGGGGAACATCCGCGTCGAGAGTCTCCAATCGGCCCGCACGACGGTCGTCGAGTTGCGGCAGAAAGCCGCCGAGTGCGTCGCCCAGCGGGAGGCCCGGGCGCGCGCGTCGGCGTCCCCCACCCCCGCGCCGGACGCGACCGGCTCACCGAGCCCGGATCCGGGTGCGCCCAGCCCGGGAGCCTCCGCACCGACGCCCGGCGCCACCCCGACGTGGCCCAGCCCGGCGCCCTCCGCGATGGAGACCGACACCTCGTTGTCCCCCACCCCGGGGGTGACCCCCACCTCTCCACCCGTCGGCCAGGAGTGCTGACATGAGCGAGATCGTCGTCCACCGCCGCCGCGGCATCACGTCGCTGCTCATGATGCTGTTCGCGCTCGCGCTGGGGGCGTCCGGCTACCTGCTGGTCGACCTCAACCAGTACGGCACCTTCCCGGCCGATTGGCAGATGACGAGCCCGTTCTCGTTGAGCGGCCCGTGGTACGTCGGCGTGGCGGCCTGGTTCGCGCTCGGCCTCGCGGCGTGGGGGGTCACGAAGTGGCGGCTGCCGTACGCCGACCCGCTGATCCTGCCCCTCGTCTTCCTGCTGTCGGGGGTCGGCATCTCGATGATCCACCGGCTCGACCAGGCCGACGGCTACCGCAGTGCGGAACTGCAGATGCTCTGGCTGTTCCTCGCGGTCACCGGCTACATCGTGGTCGTCGCGTGGCTCCGCGACCATCGCCGCCTGCAGCGCTACACCTACGTGTGGTTCCTGATCGGCCTCGTCCTCCTGCTGCTGCCGCTCGTTCCGGGCATCGGCCGGGAGAACTTCGGCGCCCGCATCTGGATCGAGCTGGGTCCGTTCAGCTTCCAGCCGTCGGAGTTGGCGAAGATCATCTTGTCGATCGCGTTCGCCGCCTATCTCGTCGAGAAGCGCGACGTGCTCGCACTGGCCGGCAGGCGGTTCCTAGGCGTCGATCTTCCGCGCGCCCGCGATCTCGGCCCGATCGCGGTCGTCTGGGCGGTCGCGCTCGTGGTGCTCGTGTTCCAGCGCGATCTCGGCACCACCGTGCTGTTCTTCGGCCTGTTCGTCATGATGCTCTACACCGCCACCGAGCGGGTGAGTTGGGCGATCCTGGGTTTCCTGCTCGTCCTCGTGCTGGGCTTCCTCGGCTACGAGATGTTCGACCACGTGCAGACCCGGTTCGAGTCGTGGCTCAACCCGTTCGCCGACTACGACCGCAACGGCCAGATCATCTCGGCCCAGTTCGGGTTCGCGTGGGGTGGCTTGTTCGGCACCGGCTGGGGCGATGGGCGTCCGTACCTCACGCCGCTCGCCAAGAACGACTTCATCGCGGCCGCGATCGGTGAGGAACTCGGCCTGTTCGGGCTCTGCGCCCTGGTGCTGCTGTTCGCGATCATGGTGGCGCGGATGCTGCGCGCTGCGCTGGCGTGCTCGGAGCCGTTCGGCAAACTACTGGCCGCAGGCATCGGGTTTGTGTTCGCGCTGCAGGTGTTCGCGATCATCGGCGGCGTCACCCGCCTGCTGCCCCTCACGGGCTTGACGACGCCGTTCGTCTCCCAGGGCGGCAGCTCGCTGGCCGCCAACTTCCTCCTCGCCGGGCTGATGCTCACGATCACCCATCAGGCGCGGCGTCCCCGCGCCGAGGGCCAGGTGACCGGCGAGTACGTGTCGCTGTCGGCCGACCCGACGCAGGCCATGCCGGCCGTCTCCGCCACGACGCCGCGGCCCGATCCGGCGGCGTTCGGCGCGACCCCACCCACTCCGCCCTCGCCCCCACGCCCCGAGCGAGGTGACGCATGAACGGCCCGATCCGGCGCGTGTCCGTGGTCGTCCTGGTGATGTTCCTCGCCCTCATGGCGAACGCCACGTTCGGCTACGTGTTCCGGACGCCGACGCTGGCGGCCGATCCGGCCAACCGCCGCGTCCGCGACGCCGCTTTCGGCACCGACCGCGGCGACATCCTCGTGGGCAACACCGCCGTCGTCACCAGCGTCCCGGTGGACGACCGCTACGGCTACCAACGCACCTACGCCGACGGCGCGCTGTACGCCCCCGTGACCGGTTACTACTCGTTCCTGTACGGCGGGTCCGGGCTGGAGCAGTACTACAACGCGCAACTGTCGGGCACGTCCGACGCCCAGTTCCTCGACCGGCTCGTCGACCTCGCCTCGGGCCGGCGCCCCGAGGGGGCCACCCTCGAGACCACCTTGGACGCCGCCGCGCAAGCTGCGGCCGCCGAGGCTCTCGGCGACCGGCCCGGAGCCGTCGTCGCCCTCGACTACACCACCGGCGCGGTGAAGGCGCTCGTCACATCGCCCAGTTACGACCCCGGACAACTCGCCACCCACGACCTCGACGCCTCGCAGGCCGCCTGGGACGCGCTCACCGCCGACACCGCCAAGCCGCTGTCGAACCGGGCGGTGCGCGAGATCTATCCGCCCGGGTCGACGTTCAAGCTGGTCGTGTCGGCGGCCGCCCTCGAGGCGGGTTGGACGGCCGACACCATGGTCGACTCGCCGGGCAGCGTCCAGCTGCCCGGCTCGACCGCCCAGCTCGCGAACGCGGGCAGTTGCGGCGGCGACCGGATCACGCTCAAGCAGGCGCTCACCGTGTCCTGCAACACGGCGTTCGCCAACATCGGCGCCTCGTTGGGCGACGACGCGCTGCGCACTCAGGCCCAGAAGTTCGGCTTCGGCTCGCGGCAACTGCCCGAGCTGAGCGGCGTGGCGTCCCGCTTCCCCGAGAACCCCGACGCCGCGCAGACGATGATGAGCTCCATCGGCGCGTTCGACGTTGCCGCCTCCCCGCTGCAGATGGCGATGGTGGCGGGAGCGATCGCGAACCGGGGCGTCGTGATGGAGCCCTACCTGGTGTCGAGCGTGCGCGGCGCCGACCTGAATGTGGTCAGCCAGCACACGCCCAACCAGCTGTCGGTGGCGCTGAGTTCGAGCAACGCCGCCGTCCTGCAGGACATGATGGTGAGTGTGGTTCAGGATGGAACGGGTCGTCGGGCCCAGATCAGCGGCGTTCGCGTCGGGGGGAAGACAGGCACCGCCGTCACCGACGGGCGCACCCCCTACGCTTGGTTCGTTGCCTGGGCCGACAACCCGACGGTCGCGGTGGCGGTGTTCGTGCAGGACGCCGGTGTCGATGGCAGCGATGTGTCCGGTGGAAGGTATGCCGCTCCGGTGGCCCGAGCAGTGATCGAGTCGATGCGATGACAGACGAACACACGCCACGCAGGGCGCGGTCGTCCTGGGATGACGCCCCCGACGATCCGGACGCGACCCGCGCCGACAACTCTCTCGCCGAGGCCTCCACCGGCTCGATGGCCGCCACCCGCCCCTACGAGGCGCAGCCCGACGATCAGGGGCCACGGGTTCTGGGTGGCCGCTACGAGATGGGGCGCGTCATCGGCCGCGGCGGCATGGCCGTGGTGAGCCAGGCCCGCGACCTGCGTCTCGGGCGCGACGTGGCCGTCAAGGAGCTCCGCATCGACCTCGCCAGCGACCCCACCTTCCAGGCGCGGTTCCGCCGCGAGGCGCAGGCCTCGGCGGGGCTCAACCACCCGAACATCGTGTCGGTCTACGACACCGGCGAGGAGGAGGATCCCCGCTCGGGCGTGGGCGTCCCCTACATCGTGATGGAGCTCATCGGCGGCCGGACGTTGCGCGACGTGCTGCGCGAAGGGCGTCCGATCCTGCCGCGGCGGGCACTCGAGTTCACCCAAGGGGTGCTGGACGCCCTCAGCTACAGCCACAAGGCGGGCATCGTCCACCGCGACATCAAGCCGGCGAACGTGATGCTCACCCCGGCCGGCTCGATCAAGGTGATGGACTTCGGCATCGCCCGCGCCGTCTCCGACACGTCGGCCACGATGACGCAGACGGCTGCCGTCATCGGAACCGCCCAGTACCTGTCGCCGGAACAGGCGCGCGGCGAGACGGTGGACGCCCGCTCCGACATCTACTCGGCCGGCTGTCTCATGTACGAACTCCTCGTCGGACGCCCCCCGTTCCAGGGGGACTCGCCCGTCTCGGTGGCGTATCAGCATGTGCGCGAGGCTCCGGTGCCCCCGTCGCAGCTCGACGGCGAGATCACGGCAGCCATGGACGCCGTCGTGCTGCGCGCGCTCGCGAAGGATCCCGACGCCCGCTACCAGACGGCCGGCGAGATGCGCGATGACATCGGCCGCATCCTCGGCGGCCAACGCGTGCGGGCCACCCTGCCGCCGCCGGTCCCGCCCTTGGTGGCCCCGGCCGCGGCCGCCGCAACCACGCAGGTGCTGTCCGAAGGCTCGGCCGCCACCATGGGCGGCACGCTGGCAACTGGCAGCATGACGCCCGCCGCCGTGGAGGAGCCGCCGCGCAAGCGCCACACCCTCGCCTGGACCATGGGCATCGGGCTGCTGCTGATCGCCGTCGTGGCGCTCGCGACGGTCTTCTGGCCGCGCGAACCCCCCGGGCCCACGATGGTGACCGTGCCCGCCGGCCTGGTCGGCCAGCAGCAGGCGGCAGCCGAGGCGAACGTGCGCCAAGCCAAGCTCCGACCGGTCGTGACGACCGTGAATGGCCCCGACAACAGCACGGTCGGCACCGTCACGAACACGGACCCGCAGGGCGGCGTCGAGGTGCCCGAAGACTCCCCGGTCACCCTCACCGTCAACATCGGGCCGCAGAAACAGAAGATCCCGACAGACCTGGAGGGTCTGACGTTCGACGCGGCCAAGCAGCGGCTGGCCGACGCGGGCTTCACGAACGTGACCTCCGCACCGGCGGCGTCCGAGGACATGACGGCCGAGCCCAACACGGTCGTCTCGGTGAATCCGCCGGCGGACCAGGAGGTGGCCGTCGGCACCCTGATCACGCTGACCATCACGACCGGGCAATCGGTGGTGCCCGACCTGCGCGGCATGACGCCCGCCGACGCCGAGAAGTACGCCCGCGAGACCTACGGGTTCACCAACGTCGTCACCGAGTACGCGCAGTCAACGGCCGCGAACGTCGGGTTCGTGTTCCAGACCCGCCCCGGTGAGGGCACCAAACTGCTGCGCACCGACCCGCTGACGCTCATTGTCGGCCAGGAACCCACGGCGAGCCCGACCCCCTCGGAGACCCCACCATCGACAACGTCCCCCACGACCGACCCGACCGGCGAGCCGACGCCCTGAGCCGCGCCGGGCGGCTCAGCCGATCTGCACGGCCATGAGCGGGGCGAGCCCCTCGGCGCGCCGGGGAGCGTCCGCGTCGCCGCACGTCACGAGCCAGTTGGCGAGCATCTGGTAGCCGCCCTCGGTGAGCACCGACTCGGGGTGGAACTGGACGCTCTCGACCGGCAGCGAACGATGCCGCACGGCCATGATCACGCCGGAGTCGGTCCACGCCGAGACCTCGAGCTCGGCGGGCACCGTGTCGGGTTCGATGGCCAGCGAGTGGTAGCGGGTGGCCGTCAGGGGCGAGGGCAGCCCGGCGAACACGCCGCGGCCGTCGTGGTGGACGGGCGACGTCTTGCCATGCAGCAGTTCGGGGGCCCGATCGACGACGCCGCCGTACGCGACGCCGATCGACTGCAGGCCGAGGCACACACCGAAGATCGGGACGCGGCCCGCCTGCCCGCGCACGACGTCGATGCAGACGCCGGCGTCCTCGGGAGTGCCCGGCCCGGGTGACAGCAGGACACCGTCGAAGCCGTCGACCCAACCGTCCGCGCCGAACCGCGGGTCGTCGTTGCGCCACACCCCCACCTCGGCCCCGATCTGGGCGAGGTAGCTGACGATGTTGTAGACGAACGAGTCGTAGTTGTCGACGACGAGGATCCTGGCCACGCGCCCATTCTCCCCCACGCGCCCGACCGGCGCCCCCGGCGTCCGCCCCACCGGGGCGTCAGCGGACGATGCGCGCGCGCTCGAACGCCGAGGGACCGTCGTAGGCGGGCATCGTCACGTCCGCCGCCCGCTGCACGGCGTAGCCGAGCCGGTAGGCGTCCACGTACTCGCGGTAGATGTTCATGTAGGGCGAGTCGGCGAGTGCCTTCTCGAGGCGCGCCTGGTCGCCGATGGCCGTGATGACGTAGGGCGGCGCGTAGGGGACGCCGTGCAGCACCACGGTGTTGCCCACGCACTTGATGCCGGTGCGCGACGACACCCGCTGGCCCTGGATCGTCATCGCCTCGGCGCCACCGCGCCACAGGGCGTTCGCGACGGCCTGGATGTCCTGCTGGTGGACGACGAGCAGGTCGGCGTCCACACCGGCGGGCTGCACGGAGGCGGGGGCATCGGTGAGGGTGACGCTCACTGCCGGGCCGGCGACAGGGACGGACGCCGCCTGCTCGGCCGCCTGCTCGAGAGCCTCGGCGGCGGGGCCGGCGCCGACAGCATCTCTGCGCCGCGTCAGTTCGTCGACCTGGGCGCGCAGATCGGAGGCCTGCCGGGCCAGGTCGGCCGCCCGGTCGGCCTCGGACTGGACGAGTTGCGACAGCTCAGTGGTCCGGTCGGGGCGCAGGTCGTTGCCGCGGGAGGCCAGCGCCGAGATGGCCATCATGAAGCCTGCGACGACGAGCGTGAGGACGGTCAGCAGGCGCAGCGGCGACGCCGTGAGCCGGAAGCGGTGCCCGGCCGCGCGCAGATTGGCGCGGGCCCGCTCGACCGCCGGCGCGCGCTCGGGCAGCGCACGGCGCGGGGCGGAGTCCTCGGGAACCATGGGGCCAGCGTAGACGGCCCCGGTCGTCCGCCCGGCCCGGCGGGCTCGGGGGGCCCGGCCCGGGCGGGCGGGAGGGTGCGGTGCGGCGTCCGGTAGTCTGAGACAGTCCCAGTCCAAGCGAGCAGGAGTAAGCGGTGCCGGAGTCCAAGAGCCGTGCGTCGGCCGACGCGAAGAAGAAGAACGCGCGCAAGGCGTCCGCGGCGAAGGCGCAGGCCGAGAACAAGAAGAAGCAGGTCGCGCTCACCGACGCGCGCGGCTGGGTGGCCCCCACCTTCATCACGCTCATGCTGCTCGGCGTCCTGTGGATCGTCGTGTGGTACCTGACGGCCACCACCGGCATCGCCGTTCCCGTCATGAGCGAGATCGGCAACTGGAACCTGCTCATCGGCATGGGCCTGATGGCGGCCTCCTTCGGCGTCGCGACGCTCTGGAAGTAGCCCGGACCGCACGGGAGCTTCACCGGCGCCCTGCCCTTTTTTAGGGTGGGCCGGACCGGGCGCACCTCCCGGCGCGCCCCCGGCCCGACGGAGGGACCCATGGCTGAACTCGAAGGCGACGTCTTCTACCCGGACCGCTCCATCGCGGCGACGGCGCACGTGCCCGACGCGGACGCCCTCCGCGAGGCCGCCCTGGCCGACCCGACAGCCTTCTGGGCCGACATGGCCGACGAGCTGGAGTGGTTCGAGCCGTGGGATCAGGTGGTCGACGGCAGCGACGCCCCCTTCTACAAGTGGTTCACGGGGGCGCGCTGCAACATCGTCCACAACTGCCTCGACCGGCACCTGACCGGCCCGAACAAGAACAAGCTGGCCCTCATCTGGCAGAGCGAGGACGGCTCGGAACACCGCACGTTCAGCTACCACTCGCTGAATCGGCAGGTGACGCAGATGGCGAACGTCATCAAGAGCATGGGCGTGGCGAAGGGCGACCGGGTGACCATCTACCTGCCCCGGATCCCCGAGGTGTTCTTCGCCATGCTGGCCTGCGCGAAGATCGGCGCGGTGCACTCGGTGATCTTCGCAGGCTTCTCGGCGGACGCGCTGGCCTCCCGGATCGACGATTCGACCTCGAAGCTGGTCATCACGGCGGACGGTTCGTTCGTCAACGGGTCGGTGTTCCCACTGAAGGACATCGTGGACGAGGCGGTCCGCTACTCACCGACGGTCGAGAACGTGGTCGTCGTGAGGCGGGCCGGCAACGCCGTGAAGATGGACGCCCTGCGCGACCACTGGTACCACGACCTGCTCGCCCTCCCCATCGCGAAGGGCAAGTGCCCGACCGAGTCGATGGACTCCGAGGACCCGCTGTACATCCTCTACACCTCGGGTTCGACGGGGAAGCCGAAGGCGATCCTGCACACGCACGGCGGCTACATGGTGGGCACCTACACGACACTGAAGTACACGTTCGACATCCGGCCCGAGGACCGGTGGTGGTGCACGGCCGACCCGGGCTGGGTGACGGGCCACTCGTACCTCGTGTACGGCCCCCTGCTGTGCGGGGCGACGGTCTTCATGTTCGAGGGCGGACCGACCTACCCCTACCCAAACCGCTGGTGGCAGCTCATCGAGTACTACGGCATCACCGGTTTCTACACGGCGCCGACCGCCATCCGGTCGCTCATGCGCTTCGGCGAGGCGTGGCCCAACCGCCACGACCTGAGCTCGCTGCGGCTGCTCGGGTCGGTGGGCGAGCCGATCAACCCGGAGGCGTGGCACTGGTTCCAGAGGGTGATCGGGCGCGGCGAACTCCCCATCATGGACACGTGGTGGCAGACCGAGACGGGCATGTTCCAGATCACCCAGGTGCCCGGCGAGCCACAGAAGCCGGGGTCGGGCGGCAAGCCGTTCTTCGGCCAGGACGTGGCGATCCTGGACGCCGACGGCAACGAGGTGCCCGACGGTGAGGAAGGCTTCCTCGTCCTGAAGAATCCGTGGCCGGCGATGCTGCGCACCCTGTACGGGGACGACCAGCGGTACGTGGATACGTACTGGTCGAAGTACCCCGGCGTGTATCTCGCGGGCGATTCCGCGCGCAAGGACGCCGACGGCTACGTGTGGATCATCGGCCGCACCGACGACGTCATCAAGGTGTCGGGGCACCGGCTGGGGACGGCGGAGGTGGAGTCGGCGCTGGTGTCGCACCCGTCGGTGTCCGAGGCGGCCGCCATCGGCCTGCCGCACGAGGTGAAGGGCAATGCCATCCACGCCTATGTGGTGCTGACGCGCGGGGTGGAGGGCTCGCAGGCACTGGCCGAGGAGTTGCGCGCGCACGTGGCGCAGCACCTGTCCCCCATCGCGAAGCCCGACGCCATCGACTTCGTCGACAAGCTGCCGAAGACGCGATCGGGCAAGATCATGCGCCGCGTCCTCAAGGCGCGGGCGCAGGGCCTGGACGAGGGTGACCTGACGACCTTGGAGGACTGACGGCCGGGGCGGCGTCCGTCCCTCACCCCTGCGGCTTGAGCAGGGGGAACAGGATCGTCTCCCGGATGCCCTTGCCGGTGAACAGCATGATGAGCCGGTCGATGCCGAGGCCCAGCCCGCCCATGGGCGGTGCGCCGAACTCGAGCGCGTTGAGGAAGTCCTCGTCGAGCTGCATGGCTTCCGGGTCGCCGCCGGCCGCCAGCAGCGACTGCTCGGTGAAGCGTTCGCGCTGGATCACCGGATCGATCAGTTCGCTGAACCCCGTGCCGCGCTCCATCCCGCCGATGATGAGGTCCCACGCCTCGATCAGTCCGGGCTCCGAACGGTGCGGCCGGGCGAGCGGCTGCGCGATCGCCGGATAGTCGCACACGAACGTCGGCTGCAGCAGCCCGGGCTCCACGAGTTCGCCGAACAGTTCCACGGCCAGCTTGTCGGTGGCCCACTTCGGGTCGTACTCGACGCCGTGGGCGTCCGCTACGCCGCGCAGCACCTCGACCGGCGTCTCCAGCGACACCTCCTGGCCGAGCTTCTCGCTCAGGCCCTCGAACAACGGCAGCCAGCGCCATTCGCCGTCCAGGTCGATGACGCCCGCCTCGGTCTCGATCTGCCTTGTCCCGAACACGTCGGCGGCGTCCACGATGACCTGCTGGAGGGTCGCGGCGATGCCGCGCTGGTCGGTCCAGCTCTGGTAGCACTCGAGCATGGTGAACTCGGCCGAGTGCGAGCTGTCGATGCCCTCGTTGCGGAAGATGCGGCCCATCTCGTAGACGCGGTCGGTGCCGCCCACCATGGCCCGCTTGAGGTTCAGCTCAAGCGCGATCCGCATCGTCATGTCGATGTCGAACGCGTTGATGTGGGTGGTGAAGGGCCGGGCCGCCGCGCCGCCGTGGATCAGCTGCAGGATGGGTGTCTCCACCTCGATGAAGCCGAGCCGGTGCATCGTCTCCCGGATCGAGCGGGTCACCGCCGCCCGCGTCCGAACCATCGCGCGCGCCTCCTCGCGCACCACGAGGTCGGCGTATCGCTGCCGCACCCGCGCCTCCTCCGACAACTCCTTGTGCAGGGTCGGCATGGGCCGCAACGCCTTGGACGCCAGTTTCCAGCCGGTCGCCATGACGCTCAGTTCGCCGCGTCTGGAGGAGATGACGCGCCCCGTCACGGAGACGAAGTCACCGAGGTCGATGTCGGCCTTCCACGCGTCGAGCGACTCCTGGCCCACCTCGGCCAGCGACAGCATCACCTGGAGGCGGTCACCGTCGGCGTCCGGGGTGAACTGGTCGGCGAGCGTGGCGAAGCACAGCTTGCCGGTGTTGCGCTGGAAGATGACCCGGCCCGCGACGCTGACGACGTCGTTCGTCTCGTCGCCCGCCGTCAGGTGCCCCCACTGTTCCCGGACGGCCGCCAGCGCGTGGGTCCGAGGGACGTCCACCGGGTAGGCCTCGCCGCCGGCGGCGATGATGCGGGCCCGCTT
>NZ_JARKOT010000159.1 GCF_029977985.1 Propioniciclava sp.
GTGTGCCTGACCTGTCCGTGCCGCCGGGGCCCGGCGTCCCGGACGGCCTCGTCGTTCCCGTCGCCGACCTGACCGAGCGGTTCGCCCGCGCCTCCGGCCCGGGCGGCCAAGGGGTGAACACCACCGACTCGCGCGTGCAACTGTCCCTCGATCTGGCGTCCACCAGCGCCATCACCGAGGCCCAGCGCGCCCGGCTGCTCAAACGCCTCGCGGGGCGCCTGGCGGGCACCGTGCTCACGATCGACGCCAGCGAGCATCGCTCCCAGCATCTCAATCGCACCGCGGCCCGCAGCCGGATGGCGATGATGCTCCGCGCCGCTCTCGCCCCGCCACCGCCCGCCCGCAAGGCCACCCGCCCCTCCCGCGGCGCGGTGGAGCGCCGGCTCGCCGCCAAGCGGCGGCGTTCCGAGGTGAAGGCGCGCCGGGGGCGTCCGGACGCCGACTGACGGCTACCGTGGCGGCAGACCCACCCGGAGAGGACCGACCCGTGTTCGCGCTGTCCGACGGACGCTCCGCCGCTGCCCATCCGGACGCCGTCGTCGCCGGCGACACGTGGCGGTTCACGGTGTTGAGCCCGCGTCTCCTCCGCCTCGAGTGGGACGCCGAGGGTCGCTTCGTCGACGAACGGACCCCGCTCGTCGACGACCGCGCCTTCGAGCCCGCCGCCTTCACCATCCGCACTCTCGACCAGGGCGTCGAGATCACCACGAGCCACCTGCGCCTGCGGTACACGGGCGGCCCGTTCACCGGCTCCAGCCTCGCGATCACCCTGCTGACCGGCGGCACCGACCCCCACTACACGACCTGGCGGTACGGCGACGCCTACCCGCAGGACCCGCCCCTGCGCGGCAACCTGCAGGGCACGGCCCGCACCCTCGACGAGGTCGACGGCGCCTGCCCCCTCGAACCCGGCCTGCTCGCCACCTACGGGTTCTCGGTGCTCGACGACTCCACCTCGGTCGTCCTCACGGCCGACGGGTGGGTCGGCCCCCGCCCGAGCCTCGGCTCGGCCGCCACGCCGCCGGCCCGCGACCTCTACTTCTTCGGCCACGGCCGCGACTATGCGGCGGCCCTCGCCGACTACCACCATCTCACCGGGCCTACGCCCCTCGTCCCCCGCGCGATCCTCGGCAACTGGTGGTCCCGGTACTGGCGCTACTCGGCGGCCGAATACCTCGGTCTCATGGACCATTTCGCCGCACGTCGCCTCCCCTTCTCGGTCGCGGTCATCGACATGGACTGGCACCTCGTCGACGTCGACCCGGAGATCGGCACGGGCTGGACCGGCTACACCTGGAACCGCGACCTGTTCCCCGACCCGCCCTCCTTCCTCTCGAACCTGCACGACCGCGGCCTCCTCGTCACGCTCAACGTCCACCCGGCCGACGGGGTCCGTCGCCACGAGGACGGCTACCGCCTCGTCGCGGAAGCCCTCGGTCTCGACCCGGACGCCGGCGCCCCCATCGAGTTCGACGTCACCGACCGCGCCTTCGTCGACGCCTACCTCACCCACCTGCATCACCCGCGCGAGGCGGAAGGCGTCGACTTCTGGTGGCTCGACTGGCAGTCCGGCGGCACGACCCGCCTTTCCGGCCTCGACCCCCTCTGGATGCTCAACCACATCCACTACACGGACGCCGCCCGTTCCGGACGGCGGCCCCTCACGTTCAGCCGCTACGCCGGCCCGGGCAGCCACCGCTACCCCATCGGCTTCTCCGGCGACACCATCACCACCTGGGCTTCCCTCGACTTCCAGCCCTTCTTCACCGCTACCGCCGCCAACATCGGCTACGGCTGGTGGAGCCACGACATCGGCGGCCACATGCACGGGATCCGCAGCGCCGAACTGGCGGTGCGCTGGCTGCAGCTCGGCGTCTTCTCCCCCGTCAACCGCCTCCATGCCGGCAACAGCCCGTTCGCCGGCAAGGAGCCCCACACGTACGGCCCGCGCGCCGAGGCGATCATGGACGCCTTCCTCCGCCTCCGCCATCGCCTCGTCCCCTACCTGTACACCGCCGCCTGGACGGCGCACACCGACCACAAAGCGCTCGTACGGCCCCTGTACCACGAGCATCCGTTCGTCGGAGAGGCCTACTCCGTGCCGAACGAGGCCCTGTTCGGCGAGCATCTCCTGCTCGTGCCGGTCACCACCCCCGAGGACCCCCGCACGCACCTCGCCCACGTGGACGCATGGCTTCCCCCGGGCGACTGGATCGACCTGTTCACCGGCCACCGCTACGCCGGCGGTCGTCGGCTGCGGCTCCACCGTCCGCTGGGGCAGTACCCCGTGCTGGGCCGGGCCGGCGGCGTCCTGCCCCTGCAGGCCGACCCGCTGGCCCCGGTCGGGGTCAGCCCGGACGCGCTCGAACTCCGCGTGCTGCCCGGCACCGCCACGTCGCACCTCGCGGAGGACGACGCCCGCGGCGTCCCCACCCTCGCCGACCGCCGCCTGATGACCTTCACCCAGCGCCTCGACGTGCACGACGACGGCAGCGCCGAGCTCGTCCTCACCGCTCACCCCGCCGAGGGTCCACCCCACGGCCCACGCCACGTGACGGTCGAGGTCGCCGGCGTCGCGGCCGTGGCGTGGCTCGAACTGTTGGTGGGCGGACAGCGCCACGGGCTCCCGGACGCCGCCGGTGCGCCGCAGGCCGACGAACTGCTCGCCCCGTCGTTCCGCGTCGAACTCGGGACGATCGATCTCGACGCCGGGTTCACCTTGTGCCTCCACGGCGCCCGGCCACACCGGCGGGACACCGCAGCGGACGCGTTCGCCGTGCTCGCGGCTGCCGAGATCGAGATGGACGCCAAGGAGTCGGCCTGGCGCGCCGTCCGCGCCCATCACGGGCTGCAACTGGCCGAGGCGTTGGCGACCGTCGCAATCGACGACCACCTGCGCACGGCGCTCGTCGAGCTCGCGTCAGCGGGCGCCGTCTGGTGAGGACGCCGCCCGCACGCCGGTCACGGCCCCCATCCGCCGCGCCTGCCACGTGCCCAGTGCGACGAGCCCGATGGCGACCAGGGCACCCGCACCGATGGCCACCGATGGCGGCTGGCCGAAGAGGCGCGCCCAGGCGATGCCCGCGAAGCCCCATGCGAACCCGAACGCCGCCGGGATCGACCCGCCCGTCCGGAACGCCACCCGCAGCGCCACCATGGCCCCCAGGGCGAGCACCCCGAGGCCGATGACCGTCTCGAGGCTGCCGAACCCGATGTGGACACTGCGCAGCGTGGCCGCCACCATGGCGATCGCAGCCACGGCCGTCCACCCCAGGCACACCCCGAAGGTGGCGTCGACGCACAGCCACGCGACGCCGCGCCGGCGGGGGGCGTCCGGGGCGGTCACGGCGTCCATCAAGCGGGCGAGGGAGATCGTCATGCCGAACAACAGCAGCACACCGGCCCACAGCCAGCCGTGCTGCGTGATCATGATCCAGCCGCCGGCGATGATCATCGACCAGCCTGCGTACCAGCCGACGGTCCGGTTCACCGGATTCACGCGCTGCGCCGGCAGCCACTGCCAAACCGTGTACGCGACGAAGCCGAGGTAGAAGGCCCGCCACACCAGGAACGACCACTGCGCGGGTGCCAGCAGGGTCGAGTCGGGCGCGAACACCCCGCCGCCCACCTGGTCGACCGGCACGCCGAGCAGCCCGAGCCCGACGAGGGCCGCCACCAGACAGAAGATGAGGGCGAGGGTCACGAACGCCTGGCGCTCCCGATCCTCGACGTGGAGCGCACGGGGGTTCGCCGGTGGGGTCACGAAGCACCTCCTCGTGCGAAGGATATCGGGCGCGGCGAGGCGCCCGGCCCGACCGGCTCAGCGTGCGGTACAAACGGGACATGCAGGCACTCTCGGGTGACCAGGTGCTCGGGAGCTTCGTGAACGCCACGCCCGCGGAGGCCGAACGGCTCGAACTCCCGTGGTGGTTCGACGCCGCCCTGTGGGACAGCCTCGACTATCTCGGCTGGACCGATCCGGACGCCCCCGAACGCGGCTACCTCGTCGCCGACACCTCGTTCGGCGTTGTCGGAGCCGTGTTGCGCCTGCCGAAGCGGCGCCCTCAGGGACGCCGCGCCCTCTGCAATCTGTGCTGGACGCAACACCCCGGCCAGGGCGCTCTCCTCATGGTCGCCCGCAGGGCTGGCAAGGCGGGGCTGAACCACAACACGGTCGGCACGTACATCTGCGCCGATCTGGCTTGCTCCCTCTACGTGCGCGGACTGCGCCGTTCGCTCGGCGGAGGCGCCATGCCCGAAACCATCACGGTGGGCGTCCGCGTGCAGAGACTGCAGGACAACCTCGAAGACTTCCTCGGGCGCATCCTCGTAGACTGACGGCACCCCGAACAGCGTTTTCCTGGAGAGGAGGTTGAGGATGAAGAAGATCGCCACGCTGGTCGTCACGATGACCGTCGCCATGACGGGCCTGGTTGGGGTGACCACCGACCCCACTAGCCTTCCCCCGTGGGTGTGCCGCATCATGCCGATCCTGTGCGACAAGAACGTCTGATCCACCGCGACGAGAACGAGCCGGACGCCTGAGGCGTCCGGCTCGTGTCGTTCGGCGTCAGCGATGGCGACCGGGGGTCGCGGAGCCGCGTCTGTTCTGGGGGGATAGAACAGCCAACGACAGCCCCGCGACCAACCCGGCCAGTGCGCCCACGGCCCCGTAGGTCCGGGCATCACCGACCAAGATACCGACGAAGGCGCCCACTGCGATCCCGGCCACGACCGCTATGACCACGATGAGATCGGGGGCGCCACTCACCGGCTGATCCAGGTCAGTGCGGGGGGTGGACACGACACCGAGCCTAGACAGTTGAGAGGTTCGAGAACATCGGGCAAAGGTGCAGGTCGAGGCGGCACCTAAGTACCAATCGTGCCGCCCACGGGGCCGTGTCACACTGAGCGCATGCCCGACGAGCCGCGACGACGCCCCCGGGTACCCCAGTGGATCTCGCGGCTCGGCAGCGGCGGCGTGGCCGAGGCACTCGTGGCGCTCCTCCTCCTGATCTTGTCGATCGCCGCCGGCGACCAGCCCGTCCCCACACCCCAACTGCTCATCGACGTGGCGGTGGCGCTCTTCGCGGGGTCGTCGGG
>NZ_JARKOT010000160.1 GCF_029977985.1 Propioniciclava sp.
GGGTTTGGGGCACACTTTGGGCGGGCTGGCGCGCCCTCTTTGTGAGCCCCAACCGCCACACGGGGGACTCTCCGCGACACGGTGGGACCCTTCAATCAAGCAGGTCGCGGACCACGGCGTCGGCCAACAGCCGGCCCCGCAGGGTGAGCCGCAGTCGATCGCCCTCGGCCACCACCAGACCCCTCCGCACCAGCGTCGGCACCCGGCGCCGTTCGGACGCCGTCAGCACCGCGACAGGCAGCCCGTCCGAAATCCGGATCTCCAGGAGCACCCGCTCCTCGCGGCGCTCCTCGGCGGTCAGCACCTCGCGTTCCGCCGCCGGGCTCTCCCCCGCAGCCAGCCGGCCCGCGTAGGTGGCCGGATGCTTCACGTTCCACCAGCGGACGCCCCCCGCGTGGCTGTGCGCGCCCGGACCGAACCCCCACCACGTGTCTCCGCGCCAGTACCCCAGGTTGTGCCGGCATTCGTATCCCGGCAGCGCCCAGTTCGAGATCTCGTAGGCGGTCATCCCCGCTTCGCCGAGCAGCGCATCGGCCAGCTCGTAGCAGTCGGCCTGTGCATCGAGATCGATCTCCGGCAGCGTCCCCCGCCGGATCTGCGCCGCCATCCGCGTGGCCGGCTCCAGTGCCAACGCATAGGCGCTCACGTGGTCCGGACCCGCCGCCAGCGCCGCCCGCACCGACGCCTCCCAGTCGGCCGGCGTCTCCCCCGGCGTCCCGTAGATCAGGTCGGCGCTCACCGAGTCGAACCCCGCCGCGCGCGCCCACCCCACCACGGCCGGCACGCGGCCCGGCGTGTGCCGCCGGTCCAGCCGGGCCAACACCGCCGGCACGGCCGACTGCATCCCGAACGAGATCCGGTTGAAGCCCCCGGCCCGGATCTCGGCCAGGTAGGCCTCGTCCACCGATTCGGGGTTCGACTCGGTGGACACCTCGGCGTCGGGGGCCAGCGGCAGCCGGGCACGCACGGCGTCCAGCAGCCCGACCAGCTCGGACGCCGCGAGCAGCGTCGGCGTCCCCCCGCCGAAGAACACCGTCGACACGGGCGGCACCTCCCCCAACACGGACGCCGCCAGCTCCACCTCGCGCACCACAGCGTCCAGGTAGGCCGCGCGGGACGCCCCCGGCGCAGCACCCAGCTCCGCGGAGGTGTACGTGTTGAAGTCGCAGTACCCGCAGCGCGTCGCGCAGAACGGGACATGGACGTAGACCGACAACGGGGTTCGGGCCACCTCGCCCAGCGCCGCTTCGGGCAGCGCCGCCTCGGGCAGCGCCGTCACGGCAGAGCGAACGGCAGGTCCATGCCGTCGAGAACGTGCCGGCACGCGCAGTCCCCCGTCGGCATGACTGCGATCGTGCGCAGCAGCAGCGCCTTCAGCCGCTCGATGTTGCCCGCGAAAACAGCCAGCACCTCAGCGTGGGTGACACCCTCCTCGCCCTCCACACCGGCGTCGAGGTCGGTCACACAGCAGACCGTCGAGAAACACAGGGCCAGTTCGCGCGCCACGGACGCCTCGGGCATGCCGGTCATGCCCACGACCGACCAGCCGGCCGCCGCATGCCACCGGGACTCGGCCCGCGAGCTGAACCGAGGCCCGTTGATGACGACGAGCGTGCCGCCGTCGACGAGTGGCGTGTCCTCCGACTCGGACGCCAGGAGCGCCGCCCGGCCGCGCGGACAGTACGGGTCGGCGAAGGGCACGTGCACGACGGGCCCTTCGGCCTCCCACACCGTGTGCCCCGCCCGGTAGGTGCGGTCGACCACCTGGTCGGGCACGACGAACGTCCCCGGCTCGAGGTGGCGCTGCAGTCCGCCGACCGCGCAGGGCCCCAGCACCTGCCCGACGCCGACACTCCGCAGCGCCCACAGGTTGGCCCGGTAGTTGACCGTGTGGGGCGCGAACTGGTGCCGTTCGCCGTGACGCGGCAGGAAGGCGACGCGGCGTCCGGCCACCTCGCCGATCGTCAGCGGCCCGGACGGCGCCCCGAACGGCGTCTCCACCTCGACGCGCTCGACGCCGGCGGCGTCGAAGAACGAGTAGAACCCCGATCCGCCGATGATCCCGATCTCGGCGGACGCCGACGTCACAGTTCGCCCGCCAGGGCCCCGGTGCGCCACGCCCCCAACACCGGGTTCCACTCGGCCACCGACACGTTCGTGACGAGGGAGTTCACCTGGAACGGATCCCGGTCGAGCGCCGAGCGCGCATCCTCGGCGCTGCCCGCGCGCAGCAGGATCAGCGCGTCACCCGGGCCGTCGCCCGCGGTCGGCCCCGACAGCAGGACGATGCCCTCGTCGGCCAGCGAACCGAGGAACGCCCTGTGTTCGGGGCGGATTTCCGCCAGGCGGGCCTCGTCGGTCACGTAGGTGTAGGTCACGGCGTACAGGCTCATGGGGTCATCCTAAGCGGCGTGTACACCGGCGTTGATCGCACCGGCACACTGGGGGCATGACGTACCCCGCGCCGACCCGACGACGCCTGCCCGCCCGCCCCGACGTGCGCGGCGCCAGCTTGTTCATGGGCGTCTGGGTGGTGCTGCTGTGGTTCCTCGAACTCGTGGACGCCGCCGTTCCAGGTCTGCGACTCGACAGTTGGGGGGTATCGCCGCGTGACCCGGCGGAGTTGCCGCAGATCTTCACCGCCCCGCTCCTCCACGTCGGGTGGCAGCACCTCGCCGCGAACACGATCCCCTTCTTCGTGCTCGGCCTGGTCATCCTGTTGTCCGGCATCCGGCCGTTCCTCGTCGCCACCTTGGCCTCCGTCGTCGTCTCGGGCGCGTTCGTCTGGCTGTTCTCGGCACCCGGCACGGTGACGCTCGGGGCGTCCGGCGTCGTGTTCGGCTGGCTGGCGTTCGTCCTGGTCCGGGGCGTTTTCAGCGGCAACGTGCGTCACCTGCTCGTCGGCGTGGTGATGTTCCTCGTCTACGGTGGCGTGCTCTGGGGAGTCCTGCCGACGGCGTCCGGCATCTCGTGGCAGGGCCACTTGGGCGGCGCTGTCGGCGGCGTGCTGGCCGCGTGGTGGCTCAGCCGTCGGCCAGACGCGCCCGGACCCAGCTGAGGAGCCCCTCGGCGCCCCCGCATCGGGCGGCGTCGATCTCGTCCTGCACGGTCGGGTCCTCGACGGCGATCAGGCACAGCCAGGCCTCCGCGTCGGCCGGGTCGCGGACGAACAGCACCTCGCCGCCCTCGCTGCCCGCCAGAGCCAGGCCCGGCTCGAAACCGGTAGCCACCACCGCATCCCACAGCGCAGCGAGGCGCTCCTCGTAGGCAGCACTGAACCGGACGGCCGGCCACCAGGCGTCGGGGGCCCCGTCCGGGGTGCGCGGGAACGGACGCGTGAGCACGGTCACTTCTTCTCGCGCGCCTCGCCGGTGGACAGCGCGGCGACGAAGGCCTCCTGGGGAACCTCGACGCGGCCGACCATCTTCATGCGCTTCTTGCCTTCCTTCTGCTTCTCGAGCAGTTTGCGCTTGCGCGTGATGTCGCCGCCGTAGCACTTGGCGAGCACGTCCTTGCGCATGGCCCGGATGGTCTCGCGCGCGATGACCCGCGCGCCGATCGCCGCCTGGACGGGCACCTCGAACTGCTGGCGCGGGATCAGCTCCTTGAGTTTCTTCGCCATCGCGACGCCGTAGGCGTAGGCCGCGTCGGTGTGCACGATCGCGCTGAAGGCGTCCACGGGGTCGCCATGGAGCAGGATGTCGACCTTGACGAGCTTCGCGGCCTGCTCGCCGGCCGGCTCGTAGTCGAGGCTCGCGTAGCCCTTCGTGCGGCTCTTCAGCTGGTCGAAGAAGTCGAACACGATCTCGGCGAGCGGCAGGGTGTAGCGGATCTCGACGCGGTCGGAGCTCAGGTAGTCCATGCCGGTCTGGACGCCGCGCCGCTGCTGGCAGAGCTCCATGATCGTGCCGATGTAGTCCGACGGCGACAGGATGGTCGCGTTGACGACCGGCTCCCACACTTCGGCGATCTTCCCGTCGGGGTATTCGCTCGGGTTGGTCACCGTGTGCTCGGAGCCGTCCTCCATCACCACCCGGTACACCACGTTCGGCGCCGTCGAGATCAGGTCGAGGTTGAACTCGCGCTCCAGCCGCTCGCGCACGATCTCCATGTGCAGCAGGCCGAGGAAGCCGACGCGGAACCCGAAGCCGAGCGCCCCGGACGTCTCGGGCTCGTAGGTGAGCGCGGCGTCGTTGAGCTGCAGCTTGTCGAGAGCCTCCCGCAGCTCGGGGAAGTCGGCGCCGTCGATCGGGTACAGGCCGGCGTAGACCATCGGGTTGGGGTGCTTGTAGCCGCCCAGCGCGCCCTGCGCCGGCTTCCCGACCAGCGTCACCGTATCCCCCACGCGCGACTGCCGCACGTCCTTCACGCCCGTGATGAGGTAGCCCACCTCGCCGACGCCCAACCCGGACGCCGGCGTCGGTTCGGGGCTGATGACGCCGACCTCGAGCACCTCGTGGGTCGCCTTGGTGCTCATCATGAGAATGCGGTCGCGGTGGCTCAGCGCGCCGTCCACGACGCGCACGTAGGTGACGACGCCGCGATAGGTGTCGTAGACCGAGTCGAAGATCAACGCGCGCGCGGGGGCGTCCGGGTCGCCGACGGGCGGCGGAACGGTCGCGACGATGGCGTCCAACAGCTCCCGGACGCCCTCCCCCGTCTTCCCCGACACGCGGAACACCTCGTCGGGATCGCAGCCGACGAGGTTCGCCAGCTCCTCGGCGTACTTGTCGGGCTGCGCGCTCGGCAGGTCGATCTTGTTGAGGACCGGGATGATGTGGAGGTCGGCACCCATCGCGAGGTACAGGTTCGCCAGCGTCTGGGCCTCGATGCCCTGGGCCGCGTCGACGAGCAGGATCGCGCCCTCGCACGCCGCGAGCGACCGCGACACCTCGTAGGTGAAGTCGACGTGGCCCGGCGTGTCGATCATGTTGAGCACGTAGTCGACCCCGCCCACCGCCCACGGCATCCGGACGGCCTGACTCTTGATCGTGATGCCGCGCTCGCGCTCGATGTCCATGCGGTCGAGATACTGGGCGCGCATCGACCGCTCGTCGACCACGCCGGTGAGCTGCAGCATGCGGTCGGCCAGCGTGGACTTGCCGTGATCGATGTGCGCGATGATGCAGAAGTTGCGCAGGATCGCCGACCTCGTGTGCCCTGGCTGCGGGCTCATCGGTTCACCCCCTGGTCACTGCTTGCTCGGTGGGCTCTCAGGACAACACAACGCCGCCCCGACCGATACGGATCGGGACGACGTCGAAGAAGAATCAGAGCGCGGCCGCGGCCGAGGCAATGGCCGACTTCTTGTTGGCCGCCTGGTTCTTGTGGATGACGCCCTTGCTGGCGGCCTTGTCGAGCGCCCGGCACGCGACGCGCGCGGCCTCCTGCGCCTTCTCGACGTCCTCGGCGGCCGCAGCCTCGCGGAACTTGCGAATGTGCGTCTTGAGAGCGGACTTCACGGCCTTGTTGCGCTGGCGCGCCTTCTCGTTCGTGAGGATCCGCTTCTTCTGGGACTTGATGTTCGCCACAGGGCTTGACCTTCGCTTCTCAAATGTGGTTCGAGGGGGTGCGCCCACGACGGACGCGATTGAACAGCTTAGCAGGGCCGCTGTGGGCCCCCAAATCAGCGGAACTCACCGGCCCATGCCTGCATCGGGACGCCGCCCCCGCTCGGCCGTCACACCGATCACCAGCTGTTCGAGCGCGAAGCCGGGGTCGGACGCCGCCCCCTTCACGGCCGCATCCGCCCGCGCGACGAGTTGCAGGGCGGTGGCCAGGCCACGCGGCGTCCAATCCCGCGCGTGCCGCACGAGGTCCTTCACCTTCCACGGCGGGACGCCGACGGCTGCGGCCACCTCGCCCTCGCGCAGGCGCGCGCCGGCGAGGTCGCTGTAGCGGCCCTGGCTGCGCAGCGAGGACGCCAGCGCGCTCGTCACGAGGACAGGTGGAACACCCGTCTCGAGCGCCCAGCGCAGCGCGCCGAGAGCCTCGTCACGGCGCCCCGAGAGGACGTGCTCGGCGACCGTGAAGCTCGTCACGTCGGCGCGGCCGGCGAAGTAGCGGCGCACGGCCGCCTCGGTGATCGTGCCGTCGTCGGCGTCGGCGAGCAGTTGCCGGACGGCGGCGGCGACCGCCCGCGGGTCGTCGCCCACCGCCTCGACGAGCTTCGTCGCGGTCGGGGGGTCGAGGCGCCCCCCCGCCTGCCGCGCCTCGTTCACGGCGAACTCGGGCAGCTTCCAGGCCTTGATGGCCGGGCAGTCGACCGTCTGCACCCGGGCCTTCTTCAGCCGGTCGACGAGGCCTTTGCCCTTGTTGCCGCCCGGATGGACGAGGACGAGCGCCAGGTCGGGGCTCGGCTGGGTCACGAACGAGACGACGGCATCGAACAGGTCCTGGCCCAGGTCGGCCAGGTCGGTGACCACCACGATCGTGTCCGTGGCGAACAGCGAGCCGCCCGTGACCTCGGCGAGCGAGCCGGCGTCCAGATCGGGCGCCGACACACGGTGAATGGACGCCGTCGGCCGCTCCACCAGCGCCTGCCGCGCCAGGTCGTCGACCGCGCGCTCGGCCAGCAGCGCCTCCGGGCCCGCGACGAGCACCACCCGGCCGAACAGCCCCTCGATCTCCACGGACCCCAGCATGCCAGCCACCCCCGACAATCCGGACGCCGCGGCCGCGCGCCGTCAGGGCAGCGGCAGGGCCGGCCAGTTCGCCCCGCAGCCCAAGGTGAGCTGCTGGCCGGACGGATCCTCGGCGAAGGTGGCCCGCGCCCGCCAGGTCCGCCCGGTCTGCCCGATCCGCTCGGCGGTCACGGACGCCGAACGGCTGGTGTCGGCCGCGAGGCAGGCCGCGTCGGGGACGCTCGCGGCGACGACGATCATCTCCACCGTGAACTGCAGGATGCCGGTGACGGTCGCGAACTGGTCCGCCTCGGCGCGGGCGAGACCCAACGCGGGCACCTCGCCGCTGCCAAGCGGGGCGTCGGAGTAGTCCTCGGCGCCGTCGTAGCGCAGCGCATAGGTGCCGCCGACGGGCACGACGAACTGCCACGTGCCGACACGATGCGTGGCCTCGTCGGTGGTGAGCGCCGTGGCGACGGCCTGCATCTCGTACTCGGTGCCGTCGCTCGAACGGGCGAGCAGGCACGTGTCCTCCGGGCGCCGCATGTCGCTCTCGCCACGCGTCTCGAACTTCACCTGGACGTCGTAGCCCTCGGTGCGTACGTCGGTGACCGTCGCCTCGTACGTCCCGAGCATCGGCAGCCGGAACGTCGACGTCCCTCCCGTCGTCAGCCGGTACGTGGGCTGAGCCGCCTGGGTCACGCCACCGTTGGCAGGGCGGGTGGTGGGTGTCGGACTGGCGCCGGCCGCCTCCGGAGTTGGACCGGGGGTGACGCCGCCCGCCGGAGTGAGGCGGGAGGCGGCCCACCACGCGACGGGGATCGCGGCGAACAGCACGGCCAGCACGGCGGCGATCGCCAGGAACGGGGCCGGACGCCGCGCCCGGGCGGGCCCGGCGGCGTCGTCAGGGAGGCGGCGCATCCGGGTCGCGGTCGTCGGGTCGGCGGTGGGTGGGAGGGGGGCGGACGCCGCGGGCGCCGGCCGCGGCGTCCGGGGACGGGTGGGCGGGTCGACGGAAGGCGCCCGGCCCGGCGTCGTCTCGGGGGCGGCAAGTCCGCGGAGACGGTCGGCCACCTCGCTTGCTGAGCCGGGACGATCGGCCGGATCCTTGGCGAGCAGCTGGGCGACGAGGGCGACCAGACCCTCGGGAGCTTCGGGGCGTAGCTGTGCGAGGGGCGGCGGCTGGGACGTGAGATGTTGGTGGAGCGCGTCGGGCGGCTCGAACGGGGGCCGCTCGGCCGCGAGGAAGAACAGCACGCAGCCGAGGGCGTACAGGTCGCTGGCCTCGGTGGCGGGCGCGTAGGCGGCCCGCTCGGGTGCGGTGTAGGCGGGCGTGCCCACGTAGTCGGTGGTGGCGGTGAGGCCGGCCTCGCCGAGGAAGGCGGCGATGCCGAAGTCGACGACCTTGATCGTGGTGTCGGCGGCGAGCATGAGGTTGGACGGTTTGATGTCGCGGTGCAGAATGCCGCGCGCGTGGGCCGCGGCCAGGCCGCGGGCGGTCTGCTCGCCGTACGCGACGACCTCAGGGATCGGCAGGGCGCCGCGCTGGGCGACGAGGCGCTGCAGGTTGGGGCCGGGCAGCCGTTCCATCACCATGTAGGCGGTGTTCTCGGTGGTGCCGAGGTCGTGGATCGTGACGACGTTGGGGTGGGTCAGCTGGGCGACCGCGCGCCTCGCGGCGGAAGCGTTCGGCGACGGACGGGTCGCCGGCGAGGTCGAGGTGGAGGGTCTTGATCGCCACGTCGCGGTCGAGAACGGTGTCGCGGGCCAGCACCACCTGGCCCATGCCGCCGCGGCCCAGCTCGGGTCCGAGCGCATAGCGTCCGGCGAGGAGGGGGCTTTCGGGCATGGCGTCCATTGTGGCCCGGCGCCGCCGCACCCCTAGGCTGATCCCATGAAGCGCGTCTACCTGATCCGTCACGGCGAGGCCGAGTTCACCGGCCGCGGGCGCGGCGACCACGGCCGCTGGCTGTCCGAGGCTGGCCGCGACCAGGCGCGCCACCTGGGTGAGCAGCTGGCCGGTGCCGGCATCGAGGTCGTGCTGGCCTCCTCGGCCGACCGGGCCGCGCAGACGGCGTCCGGCTTGGGTCTGGGCGCCGACGTGCGGGTCCTCGACGAGTTGTACAGCGCGTCGCCGATGGGCATCCTGCGGGTGTTGGCCACCCTGCCCGACGAGGTCGGGACGGCGGCGCTCGTGGCGCACTCCCCCGGCATCCCGGCGCTGGTGGACGAGTTGGTCGGCGACGACCCCGACCGCGAGGCCGCCTCGTTCATCGCGCATCACTTCGGCACGGCCACGTGCGCGGGCATCGAGTTCACCGGCTCGTGGGCCGACCTCGACGGGTCGCGGCTGTTCTGGGCGGGCCGCGGCTGAGGCGTCCACGGTGGGAGGATGCGGGCGTGACTTTCTCGTTCCCGATCTCCTCCCGGTTCGCGAGCGCCCCGAGTTCGCCCGTCCGCGACATCTTGTCCGTGCTGAAGCGCGGCGGCGTCATCACGTTCGCGGGCGGCATCCCCGACCCGGACCTGTTCGAGATCGACGACCTGCGGGCGGCTTATGAGCACGTGTTCGCGACGATGCCCGGGCGCGCGCTGCAGTATTCGGTGACCGAGGGCGAGCCGGAGTTGCGCGAGCAGGCAGCCACGCGGCTCTCGCGGCAGCTGCCCACCATGGCCAGCGACATCGCGGTGACGACGGGCAGTCAGGAGGCGGTGTTCCTCATCGGGCAAGTGCTGCTCGACCCGGGCGACGTGGTGCTCGTCGAGAGGCCCACCTACCTGGCGGCGCTGCAGGCGTTCGACCTCGCCGGCGGCCGGATGGTGGGCGTGGAGTGCGACGCCGAAGGCATGGTTCCGGACGCCCTCGCCGCGGCCGTCGCGAAGCACCGGCCGGCATTCGTCTACCTCGTGCCGAACTTCGGCAACCCGAGCGGCCGCACGATGTCGGCGGCGCGGCGCGAAGCCGTCGCGGAGGTGCTGTTGCGCACGGGGACACCGCTGGTGGAGGACGACCCGTACGGCGAACTGCGCTACTCGGGTGCGGCGCTCGCTCCGATCGCGGCCGTGCCGGGGATGGCGGCCCAGACGATCCTGCTGAACTCGGCGTCGAAGGTGATGGCGCCCGGCGTGCGGATCGGCTGGCTGCGCGCGGAGGGCGACGTGCGCCGGGCACTCGACGTGGCGAAGCAGGCGGCTGGGCTGCACAGCCCGGTGACCGACCAACTCGCCATCGCGCGCTATCTCGATCGGTGCAACCTGGACGCGCACATCGCGAAGGTCGTCGCCGTCTACCGCGAGCGACGGGACGCCATGGCCGCCGATCTGGCGGCGGTGCTGCCGCCGGGGGCGTCCATGACCCGCCCGGAGGGTGGCATGTTCTTCTGGGTCGACCTCGACGACGACACCGACACCGGTGCGCTCCTGCCGCGGGCCATCGACGAGGGCGTGGCTTACGTTCCGGGCTGGGCGTTCTACGCCGACGACCCGCGCCGCTGCACGCTGCGGTTGTCGTTCGTCACCAGCCCCCCGGAGGTCATCCGCGAGGGCCTCGGCCGCCTGGCGCGGGCGTTCGGCTGGGGCTAGGGCCGGCCCGCTGGTCGAGCCCGAGGTCCGTCGCCGCGGCCGCAGAGCGCCCACACCACTCGCGCCGACCACTCGCTCGGAGCAGTCACGGAGCATTCACGGAGCAGTCAAGCGGAGGACTCGCGACGAGGACTCGCTCCGGATTGTCACGCTGAAACTGCTCGTTCCAGCGTGACACCGCGCTGAGCCACGCGCTCCGGTCCAGGTCGCGAAGATCGCGGGAGTCACCCTCCGGTGGTCAGCCGTAGCTCGCCCGCGACGCGCGCCACGGCGAGGGAGCCCTGTTCGTCGGTCCGGGCGACGGCCGCCCCGAGACGGGCCACGGTCGTGAGCGTCTTCTGGGTCGGGTGACCGTAGTCGTTGCCCGCACCGACACTCACGAGCGCCACCTGGGGCGTGGTGGCGGTGAGGAACTCCGGCGATTGCCGCGACGACCCATGGTGCGGCACCAGCAGCACGTCCACGTCGAGCGCGGCTCCGGCCTCGCGCAACCGGGCTGCCTGCCCGCCCTCCTCCGCGTCGCCCGCCAGCAGCACGCTGACGCCCGCCACGTCGGCCCGCACCAGCAGCGACGCGTCGTTCTCGCCCGACGACTCGCCCTCGCCCGCGGCGTCCGGCCCCACCGGACCCGCGGGCGCGAACAGAACGGCCAGCCGCACGTCGCCCACCGTCCACACCTGACCGGACGCCGCCGTCGCCCGCGGCACCCCCACCCCGGTCACGAGGGCGTCACCGGACGCCGGCGTCCGGACCGCCGAGGTCAACACCGACCGCACCTCCAGTCCCGCTAGACCGGGCAGGCCGCCGACGTGGTCGGCGTGGAGATGGGTCAGCACCACGAGCGGCACTGCGTGCACGCCCAAGCGGGTCAGGCACTGCGCCAACGCTGCCGGTTCGGGACCGGCATCGATGAGCACGGCGGCGCCACCGCCGGCGTTGAGGAGGGTCGCGTCGCCCTGCCCCGCGTCGCAGACGACCACCGCCCACGCCCCGGGCGGCCAGCCCGGACGCGGCGGCACGACCCCGAGCGACACCACCAGCGCCACCGCCAACGGCACGCACAACCAGGGCCGCACCAACACCCTCGGCAACAGCACCACCGCCACCGTGCAGGCAGCGGCAAACAGGGCGATCGTCACCGGCGACGCCGGCCACTCCACGGCCGCGCCGGGCAGCGCGGCGCCCAGACGTGCCACCTGGGCGATCGCCTGAGCACACCACCCGGCCAGCCACGCGCAGGCGACCGCCGCTGGCAGCCACACCACCGACAGCACGGCGGCGGCCACCCCCAGCACCGTCGCCGGGCCGACCAGCGGGGCGGCCACCACGTTCGCCAGCACACCGACCATGCTCACTCGCCCGGACAACCACACGACGACCGGTTCCGTCGCCACCTGCGCGGCCAACGCGACAGCCACAGCCTCGCCCACCGGCCGCGGCAGCCACCGCGCGAGGGCGTCCGTCCACGGGCGACCCCACCACAGCAGGCCGAACGTCGCCACCGCCGACAGCCAGAAACCCACCGAGCGGGACAGCCACGGGTCCACCAGGACCACACCGAGCACCGCCGTCGCGAGGTACCGGACACCCCGCCCGGGGCGCGACCCACGCCCGAGCGCGGCCATGCCGACCACGCCCATCGCCGCAGCCCGCACCACGCTCGGCTCGCCGAGGCACACGGCCACGAACGCGGCCACGCCGGCGAGGAGCACTCCCGTCAGCCACCGTCCCCGCACGCCGATGCGCACCGCCACCACCCGCAGGAACACGAGCAACAGGGTCAGGTTGGCCCCCGACACGGCAGTCAGGTGCGTGAGGCCGGTGCGGCGGAACTGCTCCGCCAGGTCGTCGTCCACCCCGGAGGTGTCCCCGAACACGAGCGCGGGTACGAGGGCACGGGCGTCCGGGCCGAGCGGGGCGGACGCCGCCCGCAGGCCCGCCCGGACGGCTGCCACGGCGGCGTCCGGCCCAGAAGGCGGGGCGCGGACGATCGGCGGCTCGCGCGCCCGCACGACGACGACCGCCGCCTCGCCAGGGTCGGCGAGCTCGAGCCGCGCCCGCGTCTCGACGACCGTGCCGGGCGCGAGTGCACCCCATGCGGCGGCGTCCTCGCCGGAGACCACCACGTCGACCGGGACGCCCGTGCTCCACGCGGATCCGCGGCCCTCGACCGCGAGGAGGCGGCCACCGCCGGTCCACAACGCGGGACGCACCCCCGACGCCGCCCGCAGCCGAGAGGACCCCGCCAAGCGCACCTGGGCGACCACAGCGGCACGATCGGCAGCGAGGTCCACCACCGGACCCGTCGCGAGCGCCCCCGATCGCCACGCCCCACCCGCACCCAGCCCGACGATGACGACCGCCACCGCCAGCCAGAACGCTGAGCGACGCCACCACGCCCACCCGGCGCAGCCCACCGCAGATGCCGCGGCGACCGCCCAGACCCGCGGATCGGCGGACGTCGCCGCCCACATCGCGCCGACCCCCGCCCCGGCCAGCGCCAGGGGACGCAGGTCCGCCGGCTCAGACACGGACGTGCGGTGCGATCCGCTCGAACGTCTTCGGTCCGATGCCGTCGACCTCCTGCAACTCCTCGATGCGCGAGAACCGCTGGTGCTCGTCGCGCCACGCGATGATC
>NZ_JARKOT010000177.1 GCF_029977985.1 Propioniciclava sp.
TAGGTCAGAAACGCATACCCCGGGGGGGGCGGGGGGGGGGGGGGGCCGGGCGGCCCCCCCCACCGCGTGACCGGCTAGGAGCCGATCATCTGCTCCATCTGGCGGATCTGCGCCGCCTGGTCGGCCGCGATGGCCTCGGCGAGGTCGAGAGCCTCGGGGTTCGCCCCGCTGTTCAGCTGGTCTTCGGCCATGTCGAGCGCGCCTTCGTGGTGGCCGATCATCAGCGTCAGGAAGGCCGCGTCGAACTCCGCGTCGCGGGCGGCGTCGAGCTGGCTCATCTGGGCATCGCTCATCGCGCCCGGCATGTCATCGCCGTGGTCCATCGGTGCCATCGAGGCGCCCTCGGCGGGGACCTCGGCGCCCCAGTCCTGCAACCAGCTGGTCATGAGGTCGATCTCTGGCCCTTGAGCCGCGGCGATCGCGCCCGCCAGGGCCAGCACGTCCGGGTCGGTGGTGCGCTCGGGCGCCATCTCGGCCATCTCGATCGCATCGCGGTGGTGGATGATCATCATCTGGGCGAACTGCACGTCGGCGTCGTTGTACGTCGCGGGAACCTCGCTGACCCGCGCGGTCGGCTCAGGTGAGGGGCCGTTGGTGGTGCTGCTCGAGCCGGCACAGCCGGCCAGGGCCAGGGCGAGGGCGAGGGTGCCGCCAGTGGCGGCCAAACGGGTACGGGAAGTCATCGGGGTCTCCAAAGGTGGTCGTGCGGATGGTGAAGGTCACGCGCGGCCGCGCGCCCCCGGGTGGGCAGGGCGCAGCCGGGCCCTTCTAGATCCGCAGGACGCAGAGACTGAGGCGGACGGGAGTGCGGGAAACGCCGAATGGGACCGCCCCGCCGGCGCCGAGACCCGGGCTCGTCCAGGCACGGCGCGCGAGAGCCAGGAGGTAACCCCCGCCCGGGCGCGCCACGACGAGCCAGCCGACCAACCCCGTCAGTGCCACCAGGCACCCGACCAGCCCCAGGTGCCCGTCGTGATGGTCCTCGTCCGGGACCGACGGCGCGAGCGGGACGGGCGGCGTCAGCCACGCGGTCTCCGCCGCCGGGCCGTCCGCAGTCGACCCCTGGGTCATAGCAATACCGGAGCCCGACTGGAGGTCATGCGGTTCAACGCCGGCCTGGGCACCGTTCGACGCGGCGATGACGTGGTGCCCTGCGGAGGCAACGTCTGTCGACCCGACGACGTGCATCACCACGAAGCCCGCGAGGGCAAGGAGAAGCACCGCAACTGACCTCAGGGTCAGCCGCCGACCGTTCCACCCGCCCATGACCGCCATCGACCACATCATCCGCCACCGACCGGCCGTCACCCAACAGGGCACACCACGTCTGGCGCTTTGCGACCGACGAACGACCGGTCTCGCGAGAGCCGCCACACTCAACCCTCAATACAGTCGAGCCGCCGCCCCGGCAGGCGTCGGCGACCCGCGGGGGACTGTACTTTCAATGGTGTAACTCCTTCCCAGGAGGTATCCGATGAGCACGCTGGTTGAGTTGGCCGCTGGGGCGGTCGCGACGGAGGTTGAGGAGCAGGTGCCCACGACGGTTGAGCGCCCGCCGCTGGTGGACCGGGAGTTGGTGGAACGGCTGGTCGGCGACGCTGAACGGCTCGGCCTGGGCGTGGACGGCGAGGACGGGTTGCTGGCGCAGCTGACCAAGCTGGTCCTGGAGTCCGCGTTGCAGGGTGAGTTGACGGCCCACCTGGGCTACGACAAGCACCAACGCGTCGAGGACGGTGTGAACGCCCGTAACGGGACCCGGACCAAGACGGTCCTGACGAAGGCCGGCCCGGTCCAGATTGACGTGCCACGGGATCGTGCCGGGACGTTCGAGCCGGTCGTCGTCGCGAAGCGGCAGCGGCGGTTGGGGTCGATCGAGGACGTGGTGCTGTCGTTGTCGGCGCGGGGGATGACGCACGGGGACATCAGTGCGCACCTGGCCGACGTGTACGGCAGCGAGGTGTCCAAGACGACGATCAGCACCATCACGGACAAGGTGCTCGAGGGCATGGCCGAGTGGCAGAACCGGCCCCTGGACCCGGTGTACCCCGTGTTGTTCATCGACTGCATCCACGTCAAGGTTCGCGACGGCCAGGTCGCGAACCGGCCGATCTACGTCGCCCTGGCGGTCACCGTCGAGGGGAACCGGGACATCCTGGGCCTGTGGGTCGGTGACGGCGGCGAGGGCGCGAAGTACTGGCAGCAGGTCCTGACCGAGATCAAGAACCGCGGCGTCGACGACGTGCTCATGCTCGTGTGTGACGGGCTGAAGGGTCTGCCCGACGCGGTCGGTCACGTGTGGCCGCGCACCATCGTGCAGACGTGCGTGGTGCACCTGATCAGGGCGTCATTCCGGTACGCCGCCCGGCAGGACTGGGACAAGATCGCCCAGGCCCTGCGGCCCATCTACACCGCCGACACCGCGGCCGCCGCGGAGGAGAGGTTCCTGGAGTTCACCGAGGCGTGGGGACGCAAGTATCCCGCCATCGTCAGGCTCTGGTCCGACGCCTGGGCGGAGTTCGTGCCGTTCTTGCAGTTCGACAAGGAGATCCGCCGCATCGTGTGTACGACGAACGCGATCGAGTCGGTCAACGCCCGGATCCGCAAAGCCGTGAAGGCTCGCGGCCACTTCCCGAACGAGCAGGCCGCGCTGAAGTGCGTCTATCTGGCGATCATGGCCCTGGACCCGACCGGAAAGGGCCGCGCCCGATGGACCCAACGCTGGAAGGGCGCCCTCAACGCCTTCGAGATCACCTTCGACGGCCGACTCTCCGCCGGCCGCCGCTAACCCGACAACCCGAGTTACACCGAAGACTTGACAGACCC
>NZ_JARKOT010000178.1 GCF_029977985.1 Propioniciclava sp.
GGGGTCCGCCGCCTGGAGTCGTGCGCCGAGCTCGTGGGCCGCGACGCGTTCGGGGAGGTCGTGGGGCCCACGATCACGCGGTGGCCCCGCCCCGTCAAAGGCGCCGCAGCCGGGATACCCGCACGAGTGCACCTGACCGACTTCCCCCTGGACTCTCGCCTCCAGGTCACCGGCCTGACTCCCGACCCGCTCCCCGCCCCGCTCCTCAAGGCGGCCCAGAACGTCCTCGCCCTCCTCCGAAAGGAACCGACATGAACCCGCTGATCGTCCCGCTGAAGATCTGCCCGGTGGCGCCCACAGGCGTCGCCGCCTACACCGACCAGATCTCGGGCATGGTCCTGTGGTCCGTGCTGTGGCTGTTCGGCATCGCGGCCCTGGTGTCCGTCGGGGCGATCCTCGTCGGACGAGCCACGCACTCCCCGCACCTCTCGAAGGGCGGCATCATCGGCCTCGCCGGCGTGCTGGTGCTCGCCGTGGTGCTGATGGGCGGCTACGGGATGCTCAACGGCATCCTCGGCGACGGCTGCGTCGGCTGATGTTCCGCCGTCGCCCACCCCGCCCGGCGAGCTCAGCCGAGGTCGTCCCGCTCTCGCGCACTCAGCTGCTGGGCGTCCTCGCGGGGCTGCTGCTGGTGAGCGGCGTCCTGCTGTACGGGCTGGGCTACACCCTGGTCTCCAGCTTCACGGCGGGAACCGCGCCCGACGGCGTCCAAAGCAGCGCTCACCCGGACGCCGACCCTGCCCAGCGGCGCGACCTCATTGCTGCGGCGCCGATGGCGACGGTGGCGCAGGACGCCGGCCTTACGCCGGGGGTGGCGATCACCCTGCCTCCCGCGATCAGGCTGCCCGTCGCCACGACCGTCGGCGTCAGCGGTGTGTCATCCGGCTTCCCGCGCACCCCTGAGGGCGCGGCCGCGCAGCTCGCCGCCATCGAGGCGCGCGTGCTGTCCGCGATGTCGCTCCCGTTGGCCACCGAGGTCTACCGCGACTGGGCGATGCCCGGCGGAGTCGGCGCCGCGGACTGGTCCCAGACCCGCAACGTTCAGTCGTTCCTGACCCACGCCCGGCAGTCGTCGAAC
>NZ_JARKOT010000181.1 GCF_029977985.1 Propioniciclava sp.
AGGTCACCATCCCCGTCGGGGCGAAGCTGTCGCCGTCCGCAGCGGACTTCGTCGCGCAGTGGTCCCTGGTGATCGTCGAGACGGGCTCCCCGTCGGGTGTCACCGTTGCGCCGGAGTCCATCGACTGGGAGAGGGAATCGACCTTTCCCATCGACGTCGGCGGCGACCGGCCCCGCTGCACCACGTGCGGCACTCCGGTCACGGAGAAGTCATCAGCCCTCACCCAGCTGAACGCCCACCACTACGCGCCGAAGACCCATCCCCGGATCCGGTTGCGCGGCCGGGTGGACTCCCTGCACGCGCTGGTCCTGCTGATCCAGCGGATCGCCGGGCAGCAGGGCGACACCGCGCTCGTCCGCGACCTCGGGACGATCGCCGCCTACTGCCGGGAGCTCACGTCGGCGGAGTACAACGAGCGTCCGGTCGCAGAACTGGAGCTGCACGACGGGGACGCGGAGAAGATCCATGCCGTCACCCACGATCCGCCGGGCACCCTGGGCATCGACCACCTGACGATCGACGAGGACGAGCCCGAGCTGCAGCACTGGCTGAACCTTGCGCGCACCACGTCGCGGGAGATCGAGATCACCGCGATGGAGGCGTTCCCCTCGCCCCACCATCCCTATGGTGCGAGCATCTGCCATGCCTTCAACCGGCTGAGCAGCGCCTTCTACTTCCTCCAGCTGCGGCGGAAAGCCGGGGCGGCGACATGAGCCACGACGGCAGCGTGGCCGCCACGATGGCCCGGGCGGCGTCCCGCCTGGCCCGGCCTGCCCGGATCGACGCGCGCACCCCGATCCGGGTCGGGATCGATCTGGGCACCGCCTTCACCGTGATCACCGTCACCGACCAGCAGGGCCGCCCGCTGGCCTGCGCCAGCCAGTTCGCGGACGTGGTTCGCGACGGCATCGTGTGGGACTTCGCCGGCGCCATGGACGTGGTGCGCGGCCTCACGCAGCGCATCGAGTCGCGCACCGGGCGGCGAATCACGGCCGGGGCGGTCACCATCCCTCCGGGGGTGTCGATCAGCGACCACCGCGCACACGGCTACGTCCTGGAGGGCGTCGGCATCGAGTGCACCGCCGTGGTGGACGAGCCGACGGCAGCCAATGCCGTGCTCGGCATCGCCGACGGCGCGGTCGTCGACATCGGGGGCGGGACGACGGGCGTCGCGATCCTGCGGGACGGCCAGGTGGTGGAGACCACGGACGAGCCCACCGGCGGCACCCACCTCACCCTGGTGATCTCCGGCGCCCTGAAGATCGGCTTCGAGGAGGCCGAGCGTCGCAAGGTCGACCCGTCCCGGCACCGCGAGCTGCTGCCCGTGGTGCGCCCGGTCCTGCAGAAGATCTCCACCATCGTCCGGGACGCGGTGGCCGGCAAGGGGGTCGAGCAGATCCATCTGGTCGGCGGCACCAGTGCGTTCGCCGGCATCGCCGACATCATGACCGACGTCACCGGCATCCCCAGCCGGGTGGCTCCCGAACCCATGCTCGTCACCCCGCTCGGGGT
>NZ_JARKOT010000182.1 GCF_029977985.1 Propioniciclava sp.
GCCGAGCGCGGCCAGCACCACGCCGACCGCGACCTCCGCCTGGCCGCCGATCAGCCGGCCGAGCACGTCGCAGGCCAGCAGCGCCACGATCCCGACCAGTCCGGACGCCGGCAGCAGCCGGTAGTGGTTGCCGCCGACCAGGGCACGGGCGACGTGCGGGGCGGTCAGTCCGACGAAGGCGATCGGTCCGGCCAGCGCGACCGCGCCGGCGGTGAGCAGCGTGATCGCCCCGAGGCCGACGAGCCGGGCGCGCAGCAGGCTCTCGCCGAGGCCGCGGGCCATCTCCGTCCCGAGCGCGAGGTTGTTCAGCGAGCGGACGTTGGCCGCCGCGCAGATCAGCCCGGCGGCCACGAAGATGAGCACCGGGCCGACGCCGTCGAGCGTCCGACCGGACAGGGAGCCGACCACCCAGATGCGGTAGGCCTCCAGCGTCTCCTGGTCGGTGAGCACCAGGAAGGAGGTGACCGCACCCAGCAGGGCCGTCACCGCCGTGCCGGCGATCGCCAGCGGGACGGGACTGGACAGCCCGCGTCCCATCGCGGCCACGCCGAACACGATCACACTGGCGACGATCGCGCCGAGCAGGGCCATCGCGAGGGTGAGCACGGGCGAGTTCACCCCGATCACGTAGACGCCGAGCACGACGGCGAGACTGGCGCCGGCGGACACCCCGAACAGGCCGGGGTCGGCGAGGGGGTTGCCGGTCTGGCCCTGCATCACCGCGCCGGCGATGCCGAGGCAGAACCCGACCAGGACACCGAGCAGGGTTCGCGGCACGCGGGAGCCCCACACGATCGCGTCCCCGTCGCTGAGCGGGTCGAGCAGGGCGCGCAGCACGGTCGCCGGTGCGATCGGGTTGCTGCCGAGGAAGAGGCTGGCGGTCATCACGACCAGGACGGCGGCGACGAGCGCGCCGAAGACACTGATGCTCCGCGGCCGGACAAGGGGGATTGCGGGCGCCACGGACATGGGCGCAAGCCTAGCCCAATTAGGTAAGGTGAGCCTAACCTAAATAGATAAGGACCGCATCATGGCCCGCTACCCGCGCCTCATGCCCACCGAACCGCGGCTGTTCACCGCGACCGTCGCCCGCACCGAGCGGGTCTCCCCGTCGTTCCAGCGGGTGACGATCACCGGAGGTGAACTGGCGGCGTTCGAGTGGCTGGGCCGCGACCACTGGTTCCGGCTGTTCCTGCCGCAGGCCCCCGGCGCGCCGCTGCGGCTGCCGAAGGTCAAGGGCCGGTCCTGGTGGCGGTCGTACCTGATGATCCCGGCCGGCGAGCGGCCGCACTGCAGCAACTACACGGTGGCCGACTTCCGTCCGGACGCCGACGCGTCCGAGCTCGACATCGACGTGGTGCTGCACTGGCACGGCGACGAACTCGGCGGGGCCGTGGCGACCTGGGCCGTGGGTGCCGTCCCGGGCAGCCCGGTGGGCTTCCTCGACCAAGGCGCGATGTTCGACCCGCCCGAGGACGCGTCCGAGTTCTGCCTGGCCGCGGACGAGACCGGCCTGCCCGGGCTGCGCGGCATCCTCCGGCACCTGCCCGAGTCGGCGACCGGCACCGCCTTCCTCGAGGTGCCCGATGGCGGGGACGTCACCGAGCTGGCGGCGCCCGCGGGCGTCGACGTGCGCTGGCTGCCGCGGACGAACGGCCACACCCCCGGCCAGCTGGCCCTCGCCGCGCTGCAGGAGGTCAGCCCCGATCCGGACGGCTACGCCTTCGTCGTGGGCGAGTCCGGCCTCGCCACCGGCGGTCGGCGCGCGCTGAAGAAGGCCGGCCTGCCCACGTCCCGGATCACCTTCTCCGGCTTCTGGCGGGCCTGATCCCGACCCGTCCCGCCGAGTTGTCAGAATCTCAGCCGCCCAGAGCCGGCAGAGATTCTGACAGGTCGGCGATGGGGGTCACTCGCTCGGGTCGGGCGGCGGCTCGGCCGGCAGCAGGTGGACGGTCCGGGGCGGGCCGGTGATGAACGAGAAGGCGTGCTCCTCGATGTCCTGGTCCTCGGCGGTCAGCCGGGTCTGGTGCTGGTGCAGGTGCTCGGCCCACGACGGGACGGTGAACACCTCGAGGTAGGTGTCGACCTGCTCGCCGACGCGGTACACCTCCCAGCGGCTGGCTCCGCTGCGCAGCCGGGAGCGGCGCATCCCCTCCATCGCCTCGCGCCAGTCGGCGTAGCTCTCCGGCGGGACGACGTACTGCACCTGCACCTGGACGGGTCCGGCGTCCGGGTCGGGCTCGAACAGCACCTGGGCCTCGCCCCAGTACGACACCGGCGCCCGGTCGAGGTGCTCGCTCTCGGGGAAGTGCCAGGCGAACCCGGCCAGCCCGCCGACCACGACCAGCCCGGACGCGATCCACACCGCAGCCGCGAGGCTCACGTGCTGGGCGATCAGGCCCCAGACCGGGGACGCCAGCGCCTGCGCGCCGGTGAAGGTCATCATGTACACCGCGACGGCCCGCGCCCGCACCCAGCCGGGCAGGAACAGCTGCAGCTCGGCGTTCAGGGTGGCCGCGGTCGCCGTCCACCCGTAGCCGAGCAGCACCAGCAGCGGGATGGCCGGCAGCAGGCCGGGCACCACCATGGTCAGCGCGAACGCGATGCCGAACACCACGCCCATCACGCTGAGGGTCTTGTTGGCCGACAGCGCCTTGCTGAGCCGGCCCACGGTGAACGCGGCCGCGATCGCACCCACGCCGAGGGCACCGAAGAGGACGCCGTAGCCGTCCGCGCCGAGACCCAGTTGCCGGTTGGCGATCAGCGGCAGCAGCGCCCACATCGCCGTCGCCGGGGCGACGAAGATGGCCAGCCGCACCAGGATCAGCCGCACCACCGGTTCGTGCCGGACGTACCGTCCGCCCGTCCGCAGCGCCGGCAGGAAGCGCTCCCTCGCCACCGCGGTCGCGGGCGCCGGACGCCGCCAGCCGATCAGCGCGACGATCAGGAACAGGGTCAGGGCGGCGTTGATCGCGAACACCGGCGGCACGCCCCCTGCGGCGATCACCAGGCCGGCGATCGCGGGGCCGATGGCCCGGGCGACGTTCACGCTGACCATGTCCAGCCGGATCGCCGCGGCCAGCTGGGAGCGCGGCACCAGTTCGGTGATCAGTGGCTGCCAGGTGGAGACCATCACCGCGTTGCCCAGCCCGATCGCGAAGGTGAAGGCGAGCAGCAGCAGCGGCGGCATCCGGCCGATCGCGGTCAGCGCGGCGAGCAGCCCGGCGACGACGAGGAAGTACAGCTGCACCCACAGCAGCAGCCGGCGGCGGTCGAACGCGTCCGACAGCACGCCCGCGGCAAGGGAGAACAGCACCATCGGCAGCGTCGCGGCGGTCTGCACGAGCGAGACGATCGTCGCGGCGTTCGGGTCGTTGATGAACAGCCACTGCGCGCCGACGGTCTGCGCCCACGCGCCGATGCTGGTCAGCACGACGCCCGCCCACAGCCAGCGGAAGGCCCGTCGCTGGAACGGAGCGAGGACGCCCACGCGTTCCGTGGTGGTCTCCTGCTCGGCCATGCGTGCGTCCCTGTTCGCCAGTTGTCCCCGACACCCCAAGTCAACCGGGTTTCGGGGCGCGCGGCCAGCCATCGTTCAGGAACCGGCCCCGTGCTTCGCCGCCTCGCGGTCGTACTGCGTGGTGATCTCCGGACGGTGGTCCGGGACGGGCGTGGCGGCGATCGCCACGGGCCACTCGGGACGCCGTCCGGAGAGCACCCAGGCAGCCTGGCGGGCGGCCCCGTCCGCGACATACTCGCCGGGGCCGGGCACGTGCACGGCGACGTCGAACACCTGCCCGGCGATGGTCTGGACGGCCGGGTTCGCGGCCGCACCGCCGATCAGCAGGACGCGGGACACCTCGACCCCGAGCCCCCTGACCGCGGCCAGCCCGGCGGCGAGCCCGCAGAGCATGCCTTCGACCGCCGCGCGGGCGATCGCCGGCCGGGTGGTGTTCTCGAGGGTGAGGCCGGCGAGGGTGGCGGTGGCGTCCGGGAGGTTGGGAGTGCGTTCACCCTCGAACCAGGGCACCAGGACGGCGCCCCCCGCGCCCGGTGCGGCCTCGAGGGCGAGCCGGGCGAGTTCGGCGTGGTCGACGCCGAGCAGGCCGGCGACGGCGTCCAGCACGCGGGCGGCGTTGAGCGTGCAGACGAGGGGCAGGAAGCCGCCGGTGGCGTCGGCGAAGCCCGCGACGATGCCGGTCGGGTCGGCGACCGGACGGGTCGTGGCGGCGAACACCGTCCCGGACGTGCCCAGCGACACCACCACGTCGCCGGGACGGGCGTCCAGCCCGAGCGCGGCCGCGGCGTTGTCGCCGGCGCCCGGCCCGACCAGGAAGCCCGATCCCCCGGCGCTCTCGGTCGGGCCGAGTACCCGCGGCAGGACCGCGTCGTGGCCGAGCGCCAGCTCCAGCAGTTCGCGGTCGTAGTCGCCGGTCGCGGGGGACCAGTAGGCGGTGCCGGACGCGTCCGACCGGTCGGTGACCAGTTCGTCCAGCACCGGGCCGAGCTCTGCTTCGCCGGCCGGGCCGTAGCCGCGCAGCCGCCAGGTCAGCCAGTCGTGCGGCAGGCACACCGCGGCCACCCGGGCGGCGTTGCCGGGCTCGTGGTCGCGCAGCCAGCGCAGCTTGGTCGCGGTGAACGACGCCACCGGGACGACACCGGTGCGGGCCGCGTAGGCGTCCGCGCCGACCTCCGCGACGAGGTCGGCGGCCGCCCCGGCTGAGCGCGTGTCGTTCCACAGCAGCGCGGGACGGATCACCCGGCCGTCGGCGTCGAGGGCGACCATGCCGTGCTGCTGGCCGGCGACGCTGACCGCGGCGACACCGGCGAGCCCGCCGGCCTCGGCGAGGGCCGTCTGCAGGGCCGTCCACCAGTGCTGCGGGTCGACCTCGGTGCCGGCCGGGTGGGACGCCCGTCCGGTGGCGAGCAGTTCACCCGTCCCCGCGTCGCGGACGACGACCTTGCAGCTCTGGGTCGAGGAGTCGACCCCGATCACCCTGCCCATCGAACTCACCTCAGCCTCGCTCTTCTCCGAGTTGTCAGAATCTCAGCCGGCCCTAGGCGGGTGAGATTCTGACAACACGGGGGTGGGGGTGGGGAAATGGACCGGACCCGGGTCAGCGGGCGCCCAGGAGGTGCTCGGTGGCCAGCTGCTGCAGCCGGACGAAGCCGAAGCCGTGGCCGTTGTAGTACGCCGCGGCGTCGAAGTCCTCGAACGCGGACCGGTCGGCCAGCAGCTCGGCGTAGCCCTCGCCGTCGCCCAGGGTCGGC
>NZ_JARKOT010000192.1 GCF_029977985.1 Propioniciclava sp.
ACTGGGAGGCGCCCTACCTGCCCATCGACCCGCACGACGTGGGCCGCACGTACGAGGCCGTCATCCGGGTGAACAGCCAGTCCGGCAAGGGCGGCATGGCCTACATCATGAAGAACGACCACAGCATGGACCTCCCGCGGCGCCTGCAGATCGAGTTCAGCCGCGTCGTCCAGCAGCACACCGACGCCGAGGGTGGCGAGGTCAACGCCGCCCAGATGTGGGCGATCTTCGAGCGCGAGTACCTCAGCCGGCACACGCCGCTCGACCTGCTGCAGTACCGCTCCGTCTCGGAGGAGGGGGTGTACGCCGTCGATGCCGCCCTGCGCGTCAACGGCCGCGAGAAGCAGGTGGGCGGGGAAGGCAACGGTCCGCTGTCGGCGTTCGTGGACGCGCTGGCTCTGATCGGCTACCCCGTGCGGGTGCTCGACTACTCCGAGCACGCGCTCAGCTCCGGCGACGACGCCCTCGCCGCAGCCTACGTCGAGTGCGAGGTCGGCCAGGGAGACGACGCCAGGGTCCTGTGGGGAGTCGGGCGCCACAGTTCGATCGTGACGGCGTCCCTCAAGGCCGTCCTGAGCGCGATCAACCGGTATCACGCCGACCGTTGACACCACGAGAAGGGACGCCGCCGCGCACCTCGCGCGGCGGTCTCCCTTGTGGGAAGCGTGTTGGCGGAGGGGCGGCCGTTGGGTGAACGGCCACGACCGGCGGCTCGGCCCGGTCGTAGACTCCCCATCGGAAGTCGCCATTCATCGAGGAAAGGTTCGCCCCAATGGAGCTCACTCCGACCCTGCAGGAAGAGTTCGACATCGTCGTCCGCCGCAATCCCGGGGAGGCCGAGTTCCATCAAGCGGTCCGCGAGGTGCTCGAGTCGCTGAGCCCGGTGATGGAGCGGCGTCCGGAGTTCGTCGAGATGGGCATCATCCCGCGCATCTGCGAGCCGAACCGCCAGATCATCTTCAAGGTCAACTGGCAGGACGACGCCGGCCGTGTGCACACCAACCGCGGGTTCCGCGTCCAGTTCAACTCGGCCCTCGGGCCCTACAAGGGCGGCCTGCGCTTCCACCCGAGCGTGTACCTCGGCATCATCAAGTTCCTCGGCTTCGAGCAGATCTTCAAGAACGCCCTCACCGGCATGCCGATCGGCGGCGGCAAGGGTGGCTCCGACTTCGATCCGAAGGGCAAGAGCGACAACGAGATCATGCGCTTCTGCCAGTCGTTCATGACCGAGCTCTCCGGCCACATCGGCCACGACATCGACGTTCCGGCCGGTGACATCGGCGTCGGCGGGCGCGAGATCGGCTATCTCTTCGGCCAGTACAAGAAGATGACCGGTCGCTACGAGTCGGGTGTCATCACCGGCAAGGGCCTCACGTGGGGCGGCTCGAGGGCGCGCACCGAGGCGACCGGCTACGGCACCGTGTTCTTCGCCGACGAGATGCTCAAGCTGACGGGGGACAGCTTCGACGGCAAGAAGGTCGTCGTGAGCGGTTCGGGCAACGTGGCCATCTACGCTCTCGAGAAGGCGCAGCAGCTCGGCGCCACGGTCGTCGCGATGTCCGACTCGAGCGGCTACATCGTCGACGAGGGTGGCATCGACCTCGAGCAGATGCAGGATCTCAAGGAGGTCCGGCGCGGCCGGATCGGCGAGTACGCGGACGCCAACAGCTCGGCCCGGTTCGTCTCCGACGGCTCCATCTGGGACGTCCCCTGCGACATCGCCCTTCCCTGCGCCACGCAGAACGAGCTGGACGCCGCCGCCGCGAAGACGCTCGTCGCCAACGGCTGCACGCTGGTCGCCGAGGGCGCGAACATGCCGAGCACGCCTGAGGCCATCCGCACGTTCACCGGTGCCGGCGTCCGGTTCGCGCCGGGCAAGGCGGCGAACGCGGGCGGCGTGGCCACCTCGGCTCTCGAGATGCAGCAGAACGCCTCGCGCGATTCCTGGACGTTCGAACACACCGAAGAACGCCTCAAGGGGATCATGGTCGGCATCCACGAGCGCTGCTACGAGACCGCGGAGGAGTACGGGGCCCCCGGCGACTACGTCGTCGGCGCCAACATCGCCGGCTTCCTGCGCGTGGCCGACGCCATGGTCGCCCTGGGCGTCATCTGAAGCGACCCAGAGCCGTAGGCTCCCGGCGCCACTGCCCCGGGGCTCACCGCGCCGGGGCTCGCTGCGGCGTCAGCCCTGCCAGCAGACCACGTGCTGGCTGACGATGTCACTGGCCAGTTCGAGGTCGTCGAAGCGCGCCACGTGAACCACGTCGACGAGGTGAGCGGCGGCGTCCGGAACGAGATCGGTGACCACGTTCGGACGTGCCCAGACGAGACCGGGCGCATAGGTCGTGCCCGGGCGGCCGTCGAAGACGGCAGCGTAGAAGATGCCGGTCTCGACGAGATCCTGGAAGAAGTGGCTGCCGTAGCTCAGCTCGGGCCGGAAGTCGCCCTCGGCGTAGGTGGTCTCGACGAGCGCTGACGCGTGGTTGATCTCGGCGAAGCGCACCGGGACGCCGAGCGACTCGGTCGTCGTGCCCCACCGCCCCGGCCCGATGAGGGCGAACGTCTCGTCGGCGAGCGCCCGGTTCACCAGCCCCACGAGGCGCGCCACGCCGTGCCGATCGGGGGTCCCGAGCCGGAGGTAGCGTTCCGGCCGCACCGCGACGACGTACCGCAGCGGGGTCCGCACGTTGCCCCCCATGAAGTTCCCGCGCGTCTCGAACAGGACGCCACCGGTGCCCGCCAGTTCGGGCATGGCCACCGCCGCGCCGGGCCCACGGGTCTGCAGGGGGCGGCACTGCACGATGCCGACGCGCACGTCGCCGCTGCTGGTGATGTTGACAGTGAACTCGACGTCGACGGGGTAGTCGTAGGCCACGGCGAGGGCGTCCAACACG
>NZ_JARKOT010000200.1 GCF_029977985.1 Propioniciclava sp.
CACAGGTCGGCCAGATCGAGCAGGAGCCGCACCTTCTCCACCTCGGCCGCGCGCTCGGCGAGATCGGCGGCGCGCAGGCGGGCCAGCCGGTCGGGGACCGGATCGTTCGGGTCATGCCGGGGGGTGTCGGACATGCACCCACCCTACCCTCTATCGAACACCTGTTCAATACCTCGGGCCACCCAGCTCAACGAGTTCGGACGCACGCGCGGACGCCCGGTGCCCGGGGGCGTGCGAGACTCGGAGACGCACAACCTGGCGAGAGGAGACCGGTGTGGGCATCCGACTGGAGGCGCTCGAGTTCGACGCCAACGACCCCGAGCGCCTGGCGGCGTTCTGGGCGGCGATCCTGGGGAGGGAGCCCTCGTCGACCACGAGACTCCCGGGTCTGGTGGACACCGACTTCGAGGTGCGATTCGTGCCGGAGCGGCAGCCCAAGCCGGCCGGACGCCACCGCATGCACTTCGACCTCACGAGCGCGTCGGACGAGGAGCAGGCGGCCACGGTTCGCCGCGCTCTGGAGTTGGGCGCCAGCCACCTGGATGTCGGCCAGCGCGGCGACGAGGGGCATGTGGTGCTGGCTGATCCGGAGGGCAACGAGTTCTGCGTGATCGAGAGTTCCAGCCGCTTCCTGGCGAACACGGCACGGATCGGTGGGATAGCGGGGGAGGGCATGCCCGAGGTCGGCTACTTCTGGAGCGAGGTGCTCGGCTGGCCCCTCGTGTGGGACCAGGACGAGGAAACCGCCATCCAGTCCCCACGGGGCGGCGTCAAGATCACGTGGGGTGGACCACCGATCCCGGCGAAGCTGCACCGGAACCGTTTGCGCTGGGTGCTGAGGGCGACCGCACCAGCCGGCGAGGAGATCCACCGACTGCAGGAGATGGGCGCCACCATCGTCCGTGCGGAAGGGCAGGGCGTCGAGCTGGCTGATCCGGAAGGCAACGAGTTCACGATCGCCGACGTCGAAGCGCCGCAGTAGCCGATGGTGTCGTGAGAGTGTCGGGAACCCACTTCGAACGGATGGCGACCGAGTACGCCACGGCGCGGCCGCGCTACCCGGACGCCGTCTTCGAGACCCTCGAGCCCGAGGGCGTCATCGGACCGGGCACTCGAGTCCTCGAGATCGGCGCCGGCGCGGGCCTCGCCACCCGGGAGCTCCTGGGCCGCGGCAGCGACGTGGTCGCGCTCGAACCCGGCGTCCAACTGGCTCGACTGCTCGCTGACGCCGCCTCCGGCGCGCACGTGATCGTCTCCCGGCTGGAGGACGCGCAACTCGAGGAGGCCGGGTTCGACTCGGCGATCGCGGCCACGGCCATGCACTGGGTCGATCTGTCCGTCGGGCTACCGACTCTTCATCGGGCGCTCCGTCCAGGCGGCTGGCTGGCGGTCTGGCGCAATGTTTTCGGCGACGACAGCGTGGATACCGAGTTCCGCCAGCGCGTAGAGGCGATCGTGACACAGCGGGACGAGGGCGACGTCGGCCGAAGCCGCGATCAGCGACCCACCGTGGAGGAGTTGGCCGCGGGAGGCTGGTTCGAGCCCGTGCGGACCCAACGGTGGCGTTGGTCGATCGACCTGAGCGCCCAGCAGATCGGACTCCTGTTCAAGACCTTCAGCAACTGGACGCCGGCGGAAGTGGCCGCTGTCCAGGACGCCGCAGAAGAGTTGGGCGGCCACGTCACGGAGCACTACCAAACCGTGCTGCACCTTCTCCGACGTGGTTGAGGGCCCGGTGTCCGCTCCGAGTAATGCTGTCGGTCAACCCGGATGAGATGGTGTGGTGACGTGGCCTGCTGCTGCTGACTCTGGCTCGTTGATCTGCCGTTCCCGGGGTCTCTGGAGCGTCAGCGGGAGAACTGGGGGACGAGGGTCGACACGGTGCGGCCGCACCAGGAGCACCATGCGGTGTGCTCGCCGGCGCGGATGGACGTGGAGTGGCCGCAGGTGAGCGCGACCTGGTGCAGCCGCCAGGCTGCGGTGTGGGTGATCATGTTCTGTTCTCCTGTGTCGCGACGCGGGGCGCCGGCGACGGGTCTTGTCGTTCGAGGCGGGTCGCGCCGGCTTGGCGCGGACGTCCGCTGCGGGCGGGTGACGGGTGTCACTCGTTCGACCACGATGGTCGATTGGCTCCAGCGTACGTCACCGACCCAAGACCACATGGAACTCGACGCGACTCGCGAGCGCTAGAAGGGACCGGTCCGCCTTCTCACCGGGGCTCAGATCTCACTCGGCTCGGTCACCTCGTGACCGCTTTCCGGTTCAGGCGGATGGAGGCTTCGGCGATCAGCGGGGTGACGAGCTCGATCGCCATGAGCACGTCGTGGACGCGGTCCGGTCGGCCGAGGGTGCCCCGCGTGATGAGGCGGCTGGCTCCGCCGGCTGCCATGAGTGCGGCTAGGAGTCGGAACCGAGACACGTCGTCGTGGTCGGCGGCGTCGAGCCAGGCGATGCCGTAGCCGGCGAACATGGCGCCCATGTAGCGCACGTGGGAGTCCACGGTCGGGCTTGTCGATGCCGCCTGAATACTGACCCCCAGGTGCCGAGCGAAAGTTGACCCCCTCGGTCAGAGTGAGGGAGTGATCAGCGTGGAGGATTGGGCCGAGATCAGACGGCTCCACAAGTCGGAGAAGATGGCGATCAAGGCGATCGCCCGCCAGTTGGGTGTGGCGCGGAACACGGTGCGGGCGGCGTCGCCCTCGGATGGGCCGCCGAAGTATGAACGGGCTCCGGCGGGGTCGGCGGTGGATGCGTTCGAGCCGCAGATCCGGGCGTTGCTGTCCAAGACGCCGACGATGCCGGCGACGGTGATCGCGGAGCGGATCGGGTGGACTCGATCAGCGTCGGCGCTGCGGGCGAGGGTCGCTGAGTTGCGGCCGTTGTTCGCGCCGTCGGACCCGGCCGACCGAACCGAGTACCAGCCTGGGGAGATCGTGCAGTGTGATCTGTGGTTCCCGCCCAAGATCGTGCGGGTGGCTGCGGATGTTTGGGTGGCGCCTCCGGTGCTGACCATGGTGGCGGCTTGGTCGGGGTTCATCGCCGCGGTGTTGCTGCCGTCCCGGACCACGGGGGATCTGCTGGCTGGGATGTGGCAGCTGCTGTCGACCAACTTCAAGGCGGTGCCGAAGACGCTGGTCTGAGGTTGACCCCGTAACCCGGACACCGTCTTGGCGGGTTCCCTTGTCGGGGACCGCCGGAGAGGATGTTCTCGATGGGATCGACGAGGAAGAGAAGGACGTACACGCCGGAGTATCGGCGGGAGGCCGCGCATCTGGTGATCGACACCGACCGGACGATCGCAACGGTCGCCGGCGAGATCAACGTGGGTGCGCAGCTGTTGGGCCGCTGGGTCCAGCAGGAGCGCGACCGGATCGGTGCCCCACCGGAGGCGCCGCTGGACGCCTCGGAGCGGGCCGAGTTGGAGCGGCTGCGGCGGGAGAACACCGAGCTGCGGTTGGACAACGAGTTCCTGGGAAAAGCCGCAGCCTTCTTCGCAGCGAAGAACACTCTGGTTCTCGCGGTTGACAGCAGGTGCCAGGTACCTGCGAATAGTGCTGGGGATCGAGAAGGGGACATCAGGTCGGTGGGGGCAGAGCCCTACAGTACTAGCGATCTGACATAATGCACATTATCGGACTGGCAAGGGCCCCGCTGTCACAAGGAGCCAGACCCCCATGTCCTCTGGTCATGGTCGCCCAGTGCGAAGTGCTCCGCGAGCTTGTTGAGCGTGAACTCCTGGCGGAGCTTCCCGGCGCTGTTCTGGTTGGCGAACATCCCTTTCTCCCAGAACGCTTCTTCACGCGGACGGCTCGTGACCCACTCGACCGGGATGACGTACTCGGCGTCCTCGTCGCTGTCGGTCTCCGGTGACTCGCCGTGGCCGTAGCGACCAGCGAGGGGCAAGTCTCGCAACGGCGTCCATTGCCCGTTGACCCGTACGCTCGCCTCGTCGTAGCGATGCGCCTCACCCAGCGTGACGCCGACCGCAACGTACCCGGCTTTGGGAATGTAGACGTTGATTCGGGCTCCCGACGGCACCGACCGGAGGGTGCGGGAATACCAATCGCCACCCCCGGCAGAGACGAAACCGAACTTCCGGCCGTCCTCCCAGAGGCGTCCTGCTTCATACTCGCCGAAGGAAACGAACCAATCTTGCCCATTCCAGTCGGCCAGCTTTCCCTTCTTGGTGGGCCGTGGCCCGGACGCCGCCTCGCCCGGTTCGGCCAGCCACGAGCGAGCCAGGTAGCGGCGGTCCTCGTCCGCCAGGTGCGCAAAGAAGGCGGCGTTGATGGGGACGCCGAACGTCCGAAGGTAGGTGACGATGCGCTCGGAGCTGTCGTCCAATTCGGTGGCCACGATGGTGAGCTGCGTTTCAGCGTTCAGCTCGTCGGGCGGAGGTGCTCCGAACGTGTCGGCGAAGGCCGCTTCGAAAGCCACATCGAGGTGCTCGTTGGCGATCGCGATCAGGTCGTCGCGTGTGAGCGTGCTGGCCCAGGAGCCGTAATCGAGCGCTTGGGCGACCACCTCGCGAGGGGTCTTGTCCCGCTTGAGCTCGAGAACGTGCACGACGCCGTCGGCGTCCACCGCAAGCAAGTCGATGTACATATTGTAGGGCGTGCGGACCTGGCGTCCGATCACGAGTACCGCCGTGCCCAACAGCGAAGGATCCTTCTCCAGGAAGTCCTCCAGCATCGACTCGGTCGGAAGCGCGGTCGCTGTGAGGCGGTGAGGTGTCTCTCCGTCGATCCTCCACAGACCCATCTCAATCGGCATGCACCAAGGATCGCAGAGCGGCAACTGGATTCAGCCGATCGACGAGTTCACTCCCAGAGCACGTATTCCGGCTCCGGGCTGAGATCCATGACTTCCGCGGGCGTCATCAACGGCCCGTGGCGGGCGTCCTCTTCGAAGAACAGCTTGAACCCCAGGTGCACGTGCTCCGGCGTCCGTGAGGCGATGCGGTAGTACAGGCCCGTCTTGGCCGTCGGCGTCCCGATGCCGTCGACGGACTTGATCAGCACGACGCCCTCCGCCGGCTGCAGCAGGTCCTCGTCGGTGACGATGTCCTCGTGGAGCTGGTGGTACAGCACCACCTTCTCGGGCAGGTTGTTCGCCGCCACGAGCTCCGACACCCAGCCGGCGATGGCGTCCAGTTCCTGTCCGGTCGTGTGCCCGAACACCTTGCCCGGCACCTCGTCCGGCCCCACGGCCCACTCCGGGTCGAGCGCCAGGCTGACGTCGGGGTTCACCAGCCACTTCTCGTAGTAGCGCACCTCGTCAAACATCGCCGAGCGCCCCGGCTGGATGTTCAACAGCAGCATCGCCTTGTGCTTGCGCGCGGTCTCGAGCCAGCTCGCGATCACGTCGTCGGCCACCCGCGTCCGGTACAGCCCGTCGTCGCCCGGCGTCGCGTGCACCATGGTCGCGATGAGCTCCATCACCGGCATGACCTTTCGGTCCCCCGCGTAGTCCGCCCCCGACGCCACGATCTCGTCCAGCCGCGCATCGATGTCGCCCGTGCCCAGCCGCCCCAGCGCCCCTGCCCCCGGATACCCCGAATACCCGAACAGCCGATAGTCCGGGAAGATGACCCGCCCGCCGCCCGGCAGCTCCGGCGGTTTCGGCCGCGTCAGGACGCCCACCAGCGCCGTGAGCCCCCAGATCGAGGCGATGACTCCCGCCAGAATCGCCAGGATCACGAAGAAGCGGGGCTGGATCTGCCATCGGTACCTGGTTCCCACGAAGCCAGCTAACCGGACGCCCCCCACTCCCCTCCCCCGGACACGCGGGCGGCACTCTCACCTGCCCGTCGAGACTTCCCGCCCGGTCGGTCACAACGGCTTGCTGTGAGATCACTGAGATCATGAGGATGGCTCTCAGGAACCACGTCGCTGTCGCCTGGGAGAAACTCAGCCATGTCGAAACTCGTTCGCGCCTGCCTGGTCGCGACGCTCACCTTCGCCAGCACGCTCGTCATGAGCGTGACCACCAGCCCGAACGCCTCGGCCGCCGAGAGCCGCGTCGTCTGCAACCATCCGTGGGTCCGCGTCCGGGAAGCCCCGTCGACCGATTCCCGCGAGCTGGGTCGGCTGAGCCGCGGAACCCAACTCAGCGGCGTTCAACAGGGACGCTGGTTCCGACTGGCCGACGGCCGGTATGTCGCCGCCTACTACACCTGCCCCTCCAGCGGCCCGGCCCGCGCAACCGCGGCGAGCGGCCAGTCGTTCACAGTGTGTGGGACGCCGTGGGTGCGCGTCCGCGAGGCCGCCACCAAGCGCAGCCGAGAACTCGGCCGACTCAGCCGCGGCGACGTGTTTTCCGGTGAGCGCGAGGGCGGCTGGATCCGGACCGCCGCAGGGTACGTGTCCGCGTCCTACGCCTGCACGACCCAGGAGAGCTCCGCTGCCGCGGCGGCCGTCCCCGACTCGGGAACCGCGCTCAGACAGCCCACCGGCACCCTCGGCAGCCCGACCGGCGTCTACGGCAACCGCTGGCACCCGATCCAGCACGTCTACCGCTTCCACAACGGCATCGACATCGGCAACACGGCCGGCCAACCGGTCGTGGCTGCGGAGTCCGGAGTCGTCACCACGGTGGCGAGCGATGCCAGCGCCGGCCTCTACATCAAGGTGGACCACGGCTCGCTCCGTGGTGTCAGCAGCGTGGGAACGAACTACCTGCACCTGGAGGCGACCGCCGTCTCGCCGGGGCAACGGGTCGAGCGCGGCCAGCTCATCGGTTGGGTCGGCAGCACCGGCTCCTCCACCAAACCCCATCTGCACTTCAGCGTGCTCGAGAACGGCACCGTGGTGAATCCCGAGGGCTGGGTGGGATCGCTCAGTTCCCTGCGGCCCTGAGGCGTCACGCCTCCCAGTCGAGATCGTCGTGCCCGGCCCGCCGGAAGCGGAGGTACTCCCCCACCACCGCCGCGCCGAGGTCGCCGAGGTCCGGGGCGATGACGCGTCCGCCGATCCGGTCGGCCAGCCCGTCGAGGAAGCGGCGGAGGCCGGGGTCGTCGCCCAGCCGGAAGAACGTCGTCCGCGTGCCGCGCCGCGTCACGCGGTCGAGCTGGGTCACCGTCTTACGGATCGTCTCGTCGTCGGGCGGCCAGGCGAACCACGCGTCGCCGTAGCTCTCCAGGTGCGCCGTCGGCTCCCCGTCGGTCACCACGAGCAGCACCGGGTCCATGCTCGGGTGCCGGGCGAAGAACCGCTCCGCCAGCAGGAGCCCGTGGTGCAGGTTCGTGCCCTGCTCGCGCACCGGGGGCAACCCTGTCAGCTCGTCGATCGCCATCACCTGGGCCAGCCGCCCGAACGCGATTACCTGCAGCCGGTCCCCGCGGAAACGCGTGCCCACCAGGTGGTGCAGCGCCAGCGCCGTCCGCTTCATCGGCACCCAGCGACCCTCCGCGGCCATCGAGTATGAGGTGTCCACCAGCAGGACCACTGCCGACTGGGTCCGCGTCTCGGTCTCGGCAACCTCTACGTCGCGTACGTCGAGGCGGACGCCGCCCTGCGGGTCGGTGCCCTCCGTGGCCGTGCGCACGATCGCGTTCGTCAGGCTACGGGTGACATCCCACGGCTGCGCGTCGCCGAACTCCCACGGACGCGTCGCCCCCGTCTGCTCGCCGGCAGCCCCCGCGAGGCGGGCGTCGCGCGCCCCGGTACGCCCTGAGAGGTGACGGGCGGCGTCCGCCAGCAAGGCCTTCCCAAGCCGGCGCATGGCCTGCGGCGACAGCCGCAACGAACCGTCGGCGGAGCGCCGCAGCAGCCCGCCCTCGCGCAGCGCCCGCTCGAGTTGGCCGAGCGCGCGAGCCGAAACGGCGGCGTCCTCGCCGAGTTGACGCATGATCGCGTCGAGGTCGATGTCGGCAGCCCGCGCGCCCGAGTAGTTCTGGTCGAGTTGCTCGGCAAGGGCGTCCAACTCGGCAAGGTCCTGGACCACGCCCGTCCCGTCGCCGAGCCCGAGGCCTTCGTTGCCCCGGAAGCTCTCCGATCCGGTCCAGTCCAGCCCGGGACGCAGCGCCTGCAGGTTGCCGTCAAGTGCGTCCAACTGCGCAACGAGGGACGCAGAACCGAACGCCTGCAGCGACAACTCCATGAGTTCGCGCCGCTGCTCGGCACTCATCGAGTTGAGCAGCCGCTGAGCCGCCGCGGCCCGCGCTGCCAGGGAGTCGATGAGCTCGTCGACCGTGCGCGGGTTCTCCGAGAAGTGCTCGCCGTGCTTGGCCATGAAGGCGTCGAAGTCGGCCTGGGTGTCCTCGCCGCGACGATGCTTGGCGAGCAGGTCGTTGAGGTCGGTGAGCATCGTGCTGACGGCCTGCCGGTCCTCGTCGGTCGCGTTCTGCAGCGCCTGCTTCATGCCGGCGAACCGCTGGTCGAGCAACTCGCGCCCCAACAGGTCCTTGATCTTCTCGTAGGACGCCGCCGCCTCGCCCGACTGCCAGTCGTACGACGCCAGCTCGTTGACCGCAGCCGCCGTCGACGGTGGCAGGTTGTTCAGCCGCATCTCGCGCCAAGCCCGGTCGTCGTCGTCCATCAGGGCGTCGCGGGCGAGCTGCTTGCGCTCCGCCAGCACGGCGTCATCGAGCAACTTCCTCACGTCGGTGAGGGTGCCGTCGAGGTTGTGGCGCCGGAGCAGATCGCCACGCCGCTGCCGGGCGCGTCGCGCCAGGTCGTCGAAGCCCTGCTGCTGGCGCCCGCCGCGGCGCAGGAACTCGCGCAGCGCCCGCTCGGGACTGGACCCGGCCATGACGTCGTCGGCGATCGCACCCAGCGCTTCGGCCAGGTCGACCGGCGGCGCGAGCGGGTCCGGACCGCCCGTGTAGCGCCCGTAACGAGAGCGGTGGTGGCTCGGCATGGGCACCTCCTCAGCCGTAGATCGTCTCCCCGTCGTCGGACTCCTTGCTGATCCGGCGGGCGAGGTAGAGGCCTTCGAGAGCGACTTCGATGGCGCTCGCGCACTCGCCGTCGTTGGTCGCCTCGAACCGCTCGGCGATCGTTTCGTAGAGGTCGGAGTCGCCGAGACGAGGCAGGCCGTCAAGCAGTTCACGCGCCGTCACCTGTTCGCCCGTCACGACCGTGCGTGACCCGTCGAGGGCCGCGACCAACGGGCCGAGGTCGATCCCGCGCAGGTGCGCCCGCACCGCGTCGGCGGTGGCGGTGCGCAGGAGGTGGGCCAACACGTCCCACTCGCGGCCCTCCTCGCCGGACTCGAACTCGATCTTGCCGCCGAGCACGTCCACCGCTGCCTCCAGGTCGACGAGGCGAGCGACGGCGTCCGGTTCGCCACGCACCGTCGCGCGATGCCGAGCGGCGGCGGCCACCGTCTCGGCGCCCGCGATCGCGAAACGCGCCGAGACGCCCGACCGCTGGTTGACCGACGGCGACTCGCGCAAGGCCCGCGTGAAGCGAGCCAAGATCTCCAGGATCACGGGCGGAACGGCGCCGACCAGCTCGGCCTCCTGCTCGATCACGGCGATCTCGTCGTCGAGCTCGATCGGGTAGTGGGTGCGGATCTCGGCGCCGAAGCGGTCCTTCAGCGGGGTGATGATGCGGCCGCGGTTGGTGTAGTCCTCGGGGTTCGCCGAGGCCATCACCAGGACGTCGAGCGGCAGGCGCAGCACGTGACCGCGGATCTGGATGTCGCGCTCCTCCATCACGTTGAGCATCGCGACCTGGATGCGCTCGGCGAGGTCGGGCAACTCGTTGATGGCGACGATGCCTCGGTTCGAGCGCGGGATGAGCCCGAAATGGATCGTTTCCGGGTCGCCCAGCCGGCGCCCCTCGGCCACGCGCATCGGGTCCACATCGCCGATGAGGTCGGCCACCGAGGTGTCGGGCGTGGCGAGCTTCTCCGCGTAGCGCTCGTCGCGGTGCAGCCACGTGATCGGCAGGTCGTCGCCCTCCTCGGCGACCCGCCGGCGCGTCGCGTCGGTGATCGGGTCGAACGGGTGCTCGTGCAACTCTGAGCCCTCCACCGCTGGGGTCCACTCGTCGAGCAGCCCGACCATGGTGCGCAGCAGGCGCGTCTTGCCCTGGCCGCGCTCCCCCAGCAGCACCACGTCGTGGCCCGCAATGAGGGCGCGCTCCAACTGGGGAAGCACCGTGCGGCTCATGCCGTGGATGCCGGGCCAAGGGTCCTCGCCGGAAGCGAGCTTGGCGAGCAGATTGGCGCGGATCTCCTCGCGCAGGGTTCGGTAGGTGTGGCCGGACGCCTTGAGTGCGCCGGCCGTGGCAATGCTGGGGCGTTCACTCACGCGCACAACCTAACCCCCGGACGCAAGCCCCACCGCGGGGCAGGCGAGTACGCTCGCGCCCCATGGAGGCCACCCAGCCCACGCTCCTGCTCCTCGTTCGGCACGGCGTCACCCCCACCACCGGCCAGGTCCTTCCCGGTCGCGCACCCGGACTGCACCTCTCCGAGGCGGGGCTCCACCAAGCAGCCATGGTGGCCGAGCGCCTCGAGGGACTGCCGCTCGCGGCGATCTACAGCTCGCCCCTCGAGCGCGCCCGGGAGACCGCCGCGCCCTCCGCGGCCCGTTTCGGGCTGGACGCCGTCGCTCACGACGGCCTGATCGAAGCCGACTTCGGAGCCTGGACCGGACGCCGCATCGACGAGCTGACCCAGCTGCCGGAGTGGGAAACGGTCCAGAAAGCGCCGTCGACCTTCCGCTTTCCCGGCGGCGAGAGCTTTCCCGAAATGGCCGACCGCATGGTCGCCGCTCTCGACGCGATCCGCGGCGCGCATCCCGGGCAGGTCGTAGCCTGCTTCAGCCACGCCGACCCGATCAAGGCCGCCCTCGCCCACGCTCTCGGGACGCCGCTGGACGCCTTCCAGCGGTTGTGGGTCAACCCGGCGTCCGTCTCGGTGATTCGCTACGCACCCGACGGCTCCCTCGGCGTCCTGACGACGAACACGACCACCGGGTCGCTGAAGGAGCTGCGGGGCCGTGAGCACGCCTGAGCCCCCGTTCACCCGCGAGCTCGGCTTGCTCGCGTCGGCGGAACTCGGCGTGCTGGGCCGGGTCACCGAGTCGACCAACCTGACCCTCGTGGTCGAGTTCGGGCAGGGCGACGATTACGCGTGGGGCATCTACAAGCCCGAGGCGGGCGAGCGGCCGCTGCACGACTTCGACCCCGGCCTGCACGCCCGCGAGCTGGCGGCGTTCGAGCTGAGCGAGTGGCTGGGTTGGCACCTGGTGCCCCCCACCGTCGTGCGCCACGACGCGCCGGTCGGCGTCGGTTCGGTGCAGTGGTTCGTCGAGAACGACGGCGAGCACTACTTCACCCTGCTCGAACAGCGCCCCGAGACGCACGACCAGCTGCGGCGCATGGCGCTGTTCGACGTGATCACGAACAATACCGACCGCAAGGGCGGGCACGTGCTCTGCGACGCCGACGGTCACCTCTGGGGCATCGACCACGGCCTGTGCTTCGGCGCCCACGCGCGCCTGCGCACCGTCATCTGGGACTTCGCCGGCGAGGCGATCGCCCCCGCCCTCCTGGGCCAGATCGCACCGCTGGCGACCGAGATCCCTCCCGCGGTGGCGGAGCTGATCGACGACCACGAGGCCGAACTCGTGCGCCGACGGGTCCGGCGGCTCTTGCGCGAGCGGGAGCTACCGTGGCCGACCCACGACTACCAGTACCCCTGGCCCCTCGTGTGAGGCGCCTCAGAGGTTGATCATGTGGCCGGAGACGCCCTCGACGGCCTCCTTGATCGCCTCGGACAGCGTGGGATGCGCGTGCACGGCCCGGCCGACCTCCTCAGCCGTCAGGTCCCACATCTGGGCCAGCACGAGCTCGGGCAGCAGCTCGGTCACGTCCGGGCCGATCATGTGCGCGCCGAGGATCTCGTTGTGCTCGGCGTCGGCGACGACCTTGACGAAACCGACGGCGTCCCCGAGACCCCATGCCTTGCCGTTGGCCGAGAACGGGAACTTGCCGACCTTGACTTCGAAGCCCTTCTCCTTGGCTTGGGCCTCGGTGTAGCCGAACGAGCCGATCTGCGGCTGGCAGTAGGTGGCCCGCGGGATCATGTCGTAGTTGATCGGCAACGTCTCGGCGCCCGCGATGGTCTCGGCGGCCACGACGCCTTGGGCCTCGGCGGTGTGCGCGAGCATGAGCTTGCCGGTCACGTCGCCGATCGCGTAGATGCCGTCGACGCTGGTGCGCATGAAGTCGTCGATCTCGACCATGCCGCGCTCGGACACCTTCACGCCCGTGTTCTCCAGACCGTAGCCCTCCAGGCGCGGCGCGAAGCCCATGGCCTGCAGCATCGTGTCGGCCTCGAGCACCTTCGCCTCGCCGCCCTTGGCCGGCTCGACGGTGACCTTAACGCCCGACCCCGTGTCCTCGACGCTCGTCACGGCCGTCGACGTGAGGACCGTGATGCCGAGCTTCTTGTAGGCCTTCGCGAGCTCCTTGCTGATCTCCGGGTCCTCGTTCGGCACCATCCGGTCGAGGTACTCCACGATCGTCACGTCGACGCCGTAGGAGTTGAGCACGTAGGCGAACTCGGTGCCGATCGCGCCCGAGCCACCGATGATGATCGACTTCGGCAGCGACTGGGCGAGGATCTGCTCCTTGTAGCTGATCACGTTCTCGCTCCACTGCGTGCCCCGCAGGAGCTTCGTGGTGGCCCCCGTCGCGATGATGCAGGCATCGAACGTGACGCTCTGCTTCGCGCCGTCGTTGCCCGCGACCTCGATCGTCTTCGCATCCGTGAAGGTGCCCCAGCCGTGCAGCTCGGTGATCTTGTTCTTCTTCATCAGGTAATGGATGCCGTTGACCATCCGCTCCGACACCTCGCGGCTGCGGCTGTACGCCTTGCCGTAGTCGAGGCTGAATTCACCGGAGATGCCGAACTTGTCGGCCTCGTGGGTGACGATGTGGGCGAGCTCGGCGTTGCGCAGCAGCGATTTGGTCGGGATGCAGCCCACGTTCAGGCACACGCCGCCCCAGTACTCCTTCTCGATGATGGCAACCCTCTTGCCCAGCTGGGCGGCACGGATCGCGGCCACGTACCCACCGGGGCCCGCGCCGAGGACGACGACGTCGAAGTGTGAGCTCATGGGGTCACTCTAAACCAGTCCGGACGCCTCCCACGCCGCAAGTTGCCACCCCTCATGCCGGGGTTGGCGACCCGGAGCACTACCATGTTCCGTTGTGACGCAGAACACTCCAGCCAGCGTGGGCCGCCTCATCCGGGACGCCCGCATGCAGCGGGGGCTCTCCCCCGAACAGGTCGCCGAGGTGCTCGACATCGCTCCGGCCGACCTCGCTCAGATCGAACGCGGTGCACTCGACCTCGATCTCGACCGGGTCGCCCAGATCGCGGACGCGCTGCAGAATCCCGCACTCGCGCCCACGTCCGGCACGATGCACATGCGCGTCAAGGGTCCGACCAAGCTGTCAGGCAGCATCGACGTCCGCTCGTCCAAGAACGCCGCAGTCGCCCTGCTCTGCGCCTCCCTGCTCAACAAGGGCCGCACCGTTCTGGAAGGGATCGCCCGCATCGAGGAGGTCAACCGCATCCTCGAGGTGCTCCGGAGCATCGGCGTCAAGGTGACCTGGTCCGACGACCGCAGCGAGCTCGAGCTCGTCCGCCCCGAAGTGCTCGACCTCGCCGCCATGGATGTGGACGCCGCCCGCCGCACCCGCAGCGTCATCATGTTCCTCGGCCCACTGCTGCACATGCTGCCCGAGTTCGAGTTGCCCTACGCCGGCGGCTGCAACCTCGGCACCCGCACGGTCACCCCGCACCTGCAGGCCCTGCAGTACTTCGGTCTCGACGTGAAGGCGACCGACGGCTGGTACCACGCGGCCGTGCGGGAGACCACGAGCGGCGTCCGCCACATCACCCTCACCGAGCGCGGCGACACGGTCACCGAGAACGTGCTCATGGCCGCCGCCCTCTACCCGGGCACGACCGTCATCCGCAATGCGTCCCCCAACTACATGGTGCAGGACGTGTGCTTCTTCCTCGAGAGCCTCGGGGTCACGATCGACGGTATCGGCTCGACCACCCTGCGCGTCACCGGCGTGGAGCGTATCGAGGCCGACGTGCGCGTCGCCCCGTCCGAGGATCCGATCGAGGCGATGAGCCTGATCACGGCCGCCGTCGTCACCAAGTCCGAGCTGACGATCCGCCGCTCCCCCATCGAGTTCCTCGAGATCGAGCTGGCGATCCTGGAGGACATGGGGCTGCGCTACGAGCTCAGCGAGGAGTACGCCGCCGCCAACGGCCGGACCCGGCTCGTCGACATCACGGTGTACCCCAGCAACCTGCACGCCGCCCAGGACAAGATCCACCCGATGCCGTTCCCGGGCCTCAACATCGACAACCTGCCCTTCTTCGCCGTCATCGCGGCCGAGGCGGAGGGACGCACGCTGATCCACGACTGGGTGTACGAGAACCGCGCGATCCACCTGCTCGACCTCAACAAACTAGGCGCCAACACCCAGTTGCTCGACCCGCACCGCCTCGTCGTCGACGGGCCGACCCGGTGGCGCAGCCAGGAACTCGTCTGCCCGCCCGCCCTCCGGCCCGCCGTGTGCCTGTTGTTGGCGAGCCTGGCCGCGCGCGGCGTCACCGTGCTTCGCGACGTCTACGTCATCAACCGCGGCTACGAGGACCTCGCCAACCGGCTCAACAAGCTGGGCGCCGACGTCCAGGTGTTCTTCGACTGATCGCCCGGGCCGACGGGCCGCTCACCGCAGGCGCGTCACCTCGAACGTGAACCGCGGAGACACCAGGTCGTCCTGGGCCGCCACCAGCGCCAGCTCGCGCTGGTCGAGTTGGGTCGTGCGCTCCAGCACCGAGTAGACCACGTCGGCCGTCCGGCCCACCGCCCGCTCCGGCGAGCCGGTGGCGAGGAGCGCGGCGAGGAACATGGCCGCCGTCAAGTCGCCCGAGCCGGTGAAGGTGCGGCCGAGCAGCGGCGTCGTGACGCCCCAGGCGCCCTCGCCGTCGACGGCCACCATCATGACCGTGTCGTCGGCGGCGCCGTCGACGACCACCGACGTCACGAGCACCACCTCCGGCCCCTGCGCCCGCAGCGCACCGGCGGCGTCCAGCACCTCGTCGAGCGTGCTCGATTCCCGGCCGGTCAGGAAGTTCAGCTCGAAGTGGTTCGGCGTCATCACGTCGGCGGCGGCCACCACGTGGTCGCGGACGAACTCGGGGATGCCGGGCAGCACATACATGCCCCGGCCGACGTCGCCCATCACCGGGTCGCAGCAGTAGATCGCCTGCGGGTTGCGCTGCTTGACGAGCGCGACCACCTCGAGGATCTCCGCTCCCATGGCCGGCGCCCCCTGGTAGCCCGTGAGAACGGCGTCGACGCGGCCGAGGACGCCGAGGTCGTCGATCCCCGCCACGACGTCGTGGACGTCCTCGGGTCGCAGCAGCGGCCCCTTCTTGCCCGGGTAGGACGTGTTGTTGGAGAAGTGGACGGTGAGGACCGGCCACACCTCGCACCCCACGCGCATCAGGGGGAACGTGGCGGCGCTGTTGCCGACATGGCCGTAGGCGACGCTGGACTGGATCGACAAGATGGTGGTCACGGTGGGCCATTGTGCACCCACCCGTGGTCTTTCCCTAGGGTGTGCAGCATGCGAGCGACCGCCGGCGACCTACCGTACTTCCGCGGTCGGTTCGTCGCCCTCGCGCACCGGGGCGGAGTCAGCGCCGATGCCCCCGCGGAGGTCGAGAACAGTCTGCGCGCCTTCGAGGCGGCGTGGCGGCTCGGCTTCACCCACCTGGAGACCGACGTCCACACCACCGCCGACGGCGTCCTCATCGCCTTCCACGACACGGTGCTCGACCGCGTGACGGACGCCGCCGGCGCCGTCGCCGATCTGCCGTGGGCCGAGGTGAGCCGGGCGCGGATCGGCGGCAGCGAGCCGGTCCCCACACTCGACGACCTGTTGGACGCCCTCCCCCACGCCCGCTTCAACATCGACCTCAAGGCGCCCGGAGCGGTCGAGCCGCTGGTGGCAGCCCTCGACCGGCACGGCGCCCACGACCGGGTGTGCGTGGGCAGCTTCGGCGAGCGGACCATCCGCCGCTTCCGGCGCCTCACCGCCGGCAGGGTGCCCACGTCCGCCTCGCCGGTCGAGATGGCCGTGTTCGGGCTGCTGCGCGGCGTCCGTCGTGTCTTCCCCCTGGCCGGAAGGGTGTTCCAGATGCCCGAGCGGCACGAAGAGACCGGCCTGCTCCTGTTGAGCCCCCGCATGGTCGCCGCCGCGCACGCGCGGGGCGCCCAGGTCCACATCTGGACCGTGAACGACCGCACCGACATGGAGCGGCTCATCGACCTCGGCGTCGACGGGATCGTGTCCGACGACTTGGAGACGCTCCGGGGTGTCCTCATCGACCGTGACCTCTGGGAGGGGAACGCATGACGTACGACGAGGGATCCGCGCTGGAGAAGTCCCAGGGCGCGCCCGCCCGGAAGGTGCTCGCTTGGGCCATGTGGGACTGGGGCACCCAGCCGCTCAACACCGTGATCATCACCTTCGTGTTCGGCGCCTATATCGTGACCGAGGCGTTCGGCGAGACGAACTACACCTCCCAGTCGCTGGCGCTGTCGACGGGGCTCGCGGGCCTCGTGGTGGCACTCATCGCGCCGGTGCTCGGCCAGAACTCCGACCGGACCGGCCACACCGTCCGCAACCTGCGCTGGCAGACGTGGGTGATCGCCGTGCTCGCCGCAGCCCTCTTCTTCGTGCGGCCCGACCCGGCCTACCTGTGGCTCGGCCTCGGCATTCTCGCCGTGGCGTCCATCGTGGGCGAGCTGGCCAACGTGAACTACTACGCGCTCATCGACGAGGTGTCGACGGCGAAGAACGTGGGCCGCGTGTCGGGGCTCGGCTGGGGCATGGGCTACCTGGGCGGCATCGTGGCGCTGCTCGCGCTCTACTTCGGCTTCATCCAACCGGAGGTGGGGCTCTTCGGGGTGAGCAACGCCGACGCGCTCGACATCCGGGCGTCGATGATCCTGTGCGGAGTGTGGATCTTGCTGTTCACCATCCCCACGTTCGTGGCCCTCAAGGACCGGCCGCGCGACCGGGCGCCGTCGGTGGGTATCGCGGCGTCCTACCGGCTGCTGTGGGAGTCGATCCGGCGCCTGTGGCGCTCCAGCCCGCAGACGCTGTTCTTCCTGCTCGCGTCGGCGCTGTTCCGCGACGGACTGTCGGGCGTGTTCGCCTTCGGCGCGGCCATCGCGATCGGAACCTTCGGCTTTTCGCCCAGCAGCGTCATCCTCTTCGGCGTCGCCGCCAACCTCATCGCCGGCCTCTCGACCATCGCGTTCGGGTTCCTCGACGATCTCATCGGGCCGCGCCGCGTCATCCTCATCGCACTCGGTGCCCTCGTCCTGCTCGGCATCGGCGTCTTCGTCTTCCACGCCGGCGGCCAGATCGTCTTCTGGACGCTCGGCATGGGCATGACGGCCTTCGTCGGGCCGGCCCAGGCGGCCTCCCGTTCCTACCTGGCGCGGCTCATCCCGGAGGGCAAGGCCGGCGAGATCTTCGGCCTGTACGCGACGACGGGGCGGGCCGTGTCGTTCCTGTCGCCGCTCGCATTCGGGGGCGCCATCGGGCTCGGCCACGCGGTGACGGGCGAGGCGAACACGCAGTACTGGGGCATCCTCGGCATCGTCGTCATCCTCATCGCTGGCCTCGCGCTCATGCTGCGCGTGCGCGAGCACCACGAGGCCGGCGGGGAAGGATTGACCGCCCGGTAGCGTTGAGGGCGTCGAAGGAGGACGACATGCCAGACAAGTCACTCAAGGGACACGGCCTCGGCGGCAAGAGCCTCGCCGACGGGGCAGGGGTCGAGCTCGCCGCCCGCCAGGAGATCGCGTTCGTGTGCCCGAAGGGCCACGAGTTCAGCCTCACGTTCGCGGCGGAGGCCGAGCTGCCCACACTGTGGGAGTGCCCGCGTTGCGGCACCGAGGCGCGCCGCGCCGACGGAGTCCAGCCCGAGGTCAAGGAGGGCAAGCCCCCGCGGACCCACTGGGACATGCTCCGCGAGCGCCGCTCCATCCCCGAACTCGAGGAGATCCTCGCCGAGCGTCTGGACCAGATCAGGTCGGAGGGATCGTGAGCCTTAGGGCTCGATCTCGCCGCGGATGACCGTCGGATCCTCCGGCGCCGCATCACCCCGCACGACCGTGTCGGGGTTGAGGCGCGCATCGAGGAGGACCGCCCGGTCGCGGTAGGGCTTGAGGAACGCGCCGAGCGCAGCCTGGACGCCGCGGCGCGCGATCGGTCGCGTGACCGGCAGGATGCAGAACAGCCCGAGCACGTCGGTGATCAGACCCGGCAGCAACAACAGGAAGCCACCGAGGACGACCAGCATCGCGTCGGTCACCCGGTTGCCCGCCTGCGCGGCGCTCTCGGGCCGCTCGAACAACGACCGGAACGTGCGGAGACCCTCGCGCCGGAACAGCCACACCCCGAGCCCTGCGCCGGCGAGCAGGATCAGGAAAGTCCAGCCGAGGCCCAGGGTCTGGACGAGCCACGCGAGCAGCCAGACCTCTGCCACGGCCCCCAGCATGAGGACCGCGAGCACGATCCAGCCCGTGCGGCGCATCAGCCGTTCCGCCTCGGCTCGGTCGGATCGGCCGGCGGCTGCTCGCCCCGGTGGCGGAACTCGTGGGCGGCGTCCTGCGCGGCCCGACCCACCGCGCCCACGAAGCGACCCGTGACCTCCCCCGCGTCCTGCGCGCGGCGCCCGAGGCGGCCGGTGAGGCCCTTGAGCTGCTTGCGGCGGTGATCGATGCCGAGCAGCGTGGTCGACTTCATAGCCTCCTTCACCACGGTCGAGTCCATCTTCGAGTCGCCACGCTCACGCTCGCGGAACGTGATCGGCACCTCGACGATGCGGCCACCCCCCCGGTGGACCGCCCACGTCAGATCGCGCTGGATGCCGTAACCGTGCTTGTCGATGGGGTTCTGCAACGCCTTGCGCAGCGTGTCGGCGTGGAAGGCGTTGAAGCCGCCCGTGATGTCGCGGACCGGAATGCCGAGCCACAGGCGCGTGTAGAGCCCGCCGCCCCGGGAGAGGATCTCGCGGGACTTCGGCCAGTTGACCACGCTGCCACCCTTGACCCAGCGGCTGCCCTTGACCATGTCGGCGCCGTCGAGCGCGGCAAGCACCCGCGGCAGGTCCTCGGGCGCATGGCTGCCGTCGGCATCGAACTCGACGAGCACGTCGTAGCCCGCGTCGAGGCCCCACGCGAATCCGGCCAGGTAGGCCGCTCCCAGCCCCTCCTTGCCCGTGCGGTGGAGCACGTGGATGTGCTCGTCGGACGCCGCCAGCTCATCGGCGCGGCGTCCGGTGCCGTCGGGTGAGTTGTCGTCGACGACGAGGATGTGCACGTCGGGGGTCGCCGCCCGGAGCCGCGATGTGATCATGTCGACGTTCTCGATCTCGTTGTACGTCGGGATGATCACGAGCACCCGGCGCTGGGACGCGGCGTCCACCATGGAATCCTCTCCTCACTGGCCCGCGGTCGGTGCGGGCGCATCGTCCATTGTTCCATCCCGGCGGGAACGGATCGCGGCCAACAGGCCCATCGCCAGGGCAACCGCGCCGGCGAGCGCCACGCACGCCTCGACGAGCCTACCGACGGCCATGACGGGCGTCGTCGCGTGCGTGAGCGCCATCGTCTCGACGCCGTGGGCGCCCTCGTGCTGCGGGTAGCGGGCGAGCACCTCGCCGTGCGTGCCGATGCGACCCGAGACGCCCGACGTGGTGACGACGAGGATCTCCGTGCGCATCTCCGCGGCGCGGACGCGGGTGATGGCGAACTGCTGGTCGATCTGGTTCGTGCCCTGGTACATCGCGTTGGAACTCTGGACGAACATGAGCTGGGCGCCGGCGTCCCGTGCCTCGTACAGCGTTTCGGGGAAGATCACCTCGTAGCAGATCGCGACGCCGAGGCTCACCTGCCGGCCGTCGCCCAGCGTGACGGGAATCGCCCCCGGGCCGACGCCCGGCACCGACTGGGCACCGACGTAGCGCAGTTCGGGGACCAGCGGCAGCAGGACGGACCGGAAGGGGATCCACTCACCGAACGGCACGAGGTTGCGCTTCGCGTAGCCGAGGGTGACGTCGGTGCCGTCCCACCAGAGGGCGACCGTCTGACGGGTCTGGGCGGCGGCGTCCTCGTAGATCGAGCCGACCAGGATCGGGACGCCGGCGGCGTCCACGGCGGCCTGGACGAGGCGGCGGGTGGGGGCGTCGCTGCGGGGGTCGAGGTCGGTGGCGTTCTCGGGCCAGACGACGAAATCGGGCGCGGGCAGGGCGCCGGCGGCGACATCGTCGGTGAGCAGCGCGGTCTGGATGCCCTGGTTGGTCGTGATCGTCCGGGCCGGCCCCAGGCCGTAGACGCCGCCACCCGGCGCCCCGCCCTGGGCCCACCCCACGGCGACCGTGCCCTGGTTGGTGCGCGGGGCGTCCCAGAGGGTGCCGAGGCCGCCGGCCAGGAGCATCGCGACGAGGGAGGCCGCCGCGACGCCCGCGCGGCGGCGTCCGGGCCCGAGGACGACCCACGCGAGCAGACAGCCGCCGAGCGCCACGAGGAAACTGACGAAGGCGGCGCCCACGAATGGGTAGAAGCCGGCGAGCGGGGCGTCGGGCATCGCGTAGCCGAGCCGCATCCAGCCGAAGCCGTCGAAGGGGAAGACGGACATGACCCACTCCCCCAGGCCCCAGCCGGCCGCCTGCCACACCGGCGCGTAGCGCAACCGGCGGACGACACGGACGGTGCCCGCGATCGCCGCGTAGACGAACGCGGTGACGAGCGTGAGCCCGGCATAGGAGAGGATCAGGATCGACGTCTGCCACAGCAGCGACGTGCCCATGAACGCCAGCCCGAACGCGTAGCCCAGCCCCACGGCGGCCGGCAGGTGCCGGGCGCGGGCGCTGACCCACGCCAGCGCCGCCACCGCGACGAACGCCAGCGGCCAGAGGCCGAACGGCGCGAAGGACGCCGAGGCGAACAACCCGCCGCCGACGGCGACAGGGAGCAGCAGCCACGAGGGCAGCGCAGTGGCCCGGATCACCCGCGTAGCGTAGCTCCCGCCAAGATTGAGCGAAGGAGGCTCAACCGTGGAATAGTGCGCGGAGGCGCCGCGTTGAGGAGTCAACTCAACGCGTCTCGGAACCGTTCCGGGGCGCCCGTTCCAGGAGGTTCACCCATGGCCCAGCGCAACGATCCCTTCCGCGAGATGGAGCGCCTGCTCGGCACCGCGTTCCGGTCGCCGTCCGCGGCCGGCATGCCGCTCGACCTCTATCGCACCGGCGAGACCTTCGTCGTGAAGGTCGACCTGCCCGGCGTCGACCCGGCCTCGATCGACATCGACATCGAGGAGCGCACCCTCACGATCCGCGCCGACCGTCCCGCCGACGAGGGCGAGGTGCAGTGGCTCGCCCACGAGCGGCCGTCCGGCACGTTCGCCCGCCAGCTGACGCTCGGCTACGGCGTCGCCCTCGACCGCATCGAGGCGGACTACACCGACGGCGTCCTCACCCTGACCATCCCGGTGGCCGAGGAGGCCAAGCCGCGCAAGATCGCGGTGCAGCACGGCACCGGCCGCCAGCTCAAGGAGGGCACGGTCGAGGGCTCCGTGGCCGACGAGGACGCCGAGTCCTGACGGGTGCGGGGCGGGGACACACGCGCTAGCCTCACGGACGTGAGTGAACTCCGCGCAACCGTCTCCGCCCTGCTCCCCGGCGTGCTGGCCGACCTCGCCGACCTGGTCGCGATCCGGTCGGTGAGCGCCCTGCCCGCCCACCACGCCGATGTCGACGCCAGCGCGGACGCCGTCGCCCTCTTGCTGTGCGACGCCGGCTGCCCCGACGTGGTGATCGTCCGCGAGGGCGGGCAGCCGGCCGTCATCGGTCGCTGGCCCGCGCCGCCTGGGGCTCCCACGGTGTGCCTCTACGCGCACCACGATGTCCAGCCCACCGGCGAGGTGGCGCTGTGGACGTCCGATCCGTTCGTCGTCGCCGAGCGGGAGGGGCGCCTCGTCGCACGCGGCGTCGTGGACGACAAGGCGGGTATCGCCGTCCATCTCGCGGCCTTGCGCGCGTTCGACGGCCAGCCGCCGGTCGGCGTCACCGTGTTCGTCGAGGGCGAGGAGGAGATCGGCTCGCCGTCGCTCGCCACCATCCTCGAGCGCCACCGCGACCGGCTCGCCGCCGACGCCTACGTCATCTGCGACTCGGCCAACTGGCAGGTCGGGACGCCCGCCTTCACCACCGCCTTGCGCGGCATGTGCCAGTTCGTGGTCGAGGTGCGCACCCTCGACCACGCGCTGCACTCGGGGCAGTACGGCGGCGTCGTCCCGGACGCCACGACCGCCCTCATCCGCCTGCTCGCGAGCCTCCACGACGAGCAGGGCGATGTGGCCGTGGCCGGCCTGCTGCGCAACGACGCGTTCGAGCTCGACTACCCCAGCGACCGCCTGCGCACCGAGACGGGCGTCCTCGACGGGGTCGGACTGATCGGGACGGCGTCCGTCGCCGACCGCCTCTGGTCCGGGCCGTCGGTGACCGTCATCGGCATCGACGCGCCCAGCGTCGCCGAGGCGTCTCCGACTCTGCAACCGGTCGCGCGGGCTCGCGTGAGCGTCCGGCTGGCGCCGGGCCAAGAGGGCGCGGCGGCGATGGCGGCCGTCAAGGAGCATCTCGTGGCGCACGTGCCGTGGGGAGCGCACGTGATCTTCTCCGACCCCAGCCACGCGACCGGCACGACGGTCGCCCTCGCCGGCCCCATCGCGGACGCCGCCCGCGCCGCCTACGCGGAGGCCTGGGGAGTCGAGCCGGTCGAGATGGGCCAAGGCGGGTCGATCCCGATGGTGTCGGACTTCCAGCGACTGTTCCCGGAGGCGGAGATCCTCGTCACGGGCGTGTGCGATCCCGATTCGCGCATGCACGGCATCGACGAGTCCCTCGACCTCGGCGACTTCGGGAAGGCGTGCCTGGCCGAGGCCCTGCTGTTGGCGCGGCTGGGCGAGGGGGCGGCGTCCTGAGTCAGTCGTCGTCCTCGGGGGTGAGGGGCCGGTCGGCGAACGGCACGGACAGGACGAGCGTGGTCTCGGTCGTGACGCTCGCGGACTGGCGGATCTGGTTGAGCAACGCCTCGAGATCGGCCGGCTTGGCGACCTGCACCATGAGCAGGTAGCTGGCCCGGCCCGCGATCGAGTAGCAGGAAACGATGCCGTCGATCGTCTCGAGCCGGCCGGAGATGTCGTCGTCCTCCGCGGGGTTCACGACGCGCAGCGAGATGAACGCGGTGAGCACCTTGCCGAGGGATTCGGGGTTGATGACGGCCCGGTAGCCGGTGATGACGCCGCGCTGCTCGAGGCGCCGGACGCGCTGCTGTGCCGCCGACGTCGAGAGCCCCGTGGCCTTGCCGATGTCGGTGAACGACATGCGGCCGTCGCCGGACAGCAGGGCGAGGATCTGGGCGTCGGTGCTCTCCATGGGCTCATCGTTCCACAAGCGTGGACGCCGGGTCTGCCAGACTGCACACCGTGAACGCTCCCCGCACGCTGCTGTTGGACACGGCGTCGTTGTACTTCCGCGCCTACCACGGGCTGCCCGATTCGCTGGTCGGTGCGGACGGGCGTCCGGTCAACGCTGTCCGCGGCCTGCTCGACTTCATCGCCCGGTTCGTGACCGAGTACGCCCCCGACCGGCTGGCGTGCTGTTGGGACGACGACTGGCGGCCGGCCTGGCGCGTCGACCTCGTACCCACCTACAAGGCGCACCGCGTCGCGCACGGCAACGTCGAGCAGGTGCCCGAGGCGCTGACCGCGCAGGTGCCCCTCATCCGTGGGGTGCTCGACGCCTTGGGTCTCGCCGTCGTCGGGGTGCCCGGCTACGAGGCCGACGACGTGATCGCCACGCTGGCCGCCGGGGCGCCCGGACCGGTCGACGTGGTCACCGGCGACCGCGACCTGTTCCAGTTGGTCTCCGACGCCGACGGCGTCCGGGTGCTCTACGTGGCCCGGGGCGTCGCGAAGCACGAGCGGGTGGACGACGCCTGGCTGTCGGCCAAGTACGGCATCACGGGGGCCGGCTACGTGGACTTCGCCGTGCTGCGCGGCGACCCCTCCGACGGGCTACCGGGGGTGAAGGGGATCGGGGAGAAGACGGCGGCGTCCTTGGTGGCCCGTTACGGCGATCTCGACGGCATCCTCGCCGCCCGCGACCGGCTGTCCCCCGCCGTGGCCCGCGCGCTGGGGGCGTCCATCGACTACCTCGGCCCCGCCAGCGAGGTCGTCCGGGCCGCCCGCGACCTCGACCTCGGGACGCCGGATCTCACCCTTCCTTCGTCCCCGGCCCGGCCCGAGGAGTTCGCCCAGCTCGCTGAGTTGCTCAACCTCGGCGGGAGCGCGGAACGCATCCTGAAGGCCCTCCGGGAGCACTGATCCACGCCGGATAGGTGCAGAAACGCCGCTTCGGCCGGGAAGTACGCCGGATAGGTGCCAATACTCCGGGTCTGCGCGGCGTATGTGCACCTAAGCGGCGTCGCTGGAATTGAAGTCGCCACGAACCTCACCCAACCCGGGGTTATCCCCAGAAATGCGTGTCATCCACAGGTCACGAAACTCGTTCGGCGATTTCGTCCTCGGGGATGCTTGGCTGACCGCATGGATGACTGGATTCTGCGGCACACCGAACAACTGCGTGCGGATGGCTGGAGCAAACGCGACCTCGACAACGCCCTCAAGGCCGGCACGCTCGCGCGGGTGGTGCGCGGGGTGATCCGGACGGGTGGCGAGGTGGCTCAAGAAGCAGCGCACCTGGTGCGGGCGCGCGCGGTGCTGATGCGCCAGAGCACCAGTGTGCTCTCCCACGAGAGCGCCGCCTTGGTGCACCGTCTCCCGATCCGGCTGGTCGACCCACCCCTCGTCCATCTCACCGCAGCCCCGCCCGCGCACGCCCGGGTTCGCTCGGGCTACCACGTGCACGTCGCCCCGCTCGAGGCCGACGATCTGGTCACCGTCAACGGTCTGCGCGTGACCTCCGTGGCGCGCACCGTCGCCGATGTGGCCCGTTCGGCTCCCTACGCCTGGGGAGTCGCCATGGCTGACCGCGGTCTCGCCCGCCGCATTACCCGGGAGGAACTGCTGGCGCGGGCCGAGTCCGTCGGGAAGAGGACGGGTGCCGGGCGGGTTCGGCAGGTCATTGCCTTCGCCGATGCCCGCGCCGAATCCCCGGCCGAGTCGGCGAGCAGGGTCACGATGGCCCGGGCCGGCCTGCCCGCCCCCACCCTTCAGTTCGAGGTCAGGGACGCCGCTGGTTGGCTCGCCACCTGCGACTTCGCCTGGGAGGAGCACCGGGTGGTCGGTGAGGTCGACGGCAAGGCGAAGTTCGGGCGTCTCCTCAAGGCGGGCGACACCCCCGAGGACGCCGCCCATCGACAGGTCATGAGGGACGAGGCACTGCGCCAGGCGGGATGGTGGCCGTGCCACTGGTCCTGGGAGGAGGCGTGGGACGTCCGCAAGCTGACCACGAAGCTCGAAGGGGCCTTCCGCGCGGCGGAGAACTTGCCCCGCTGAGTGGTGCCGGCGGCTTCGGGGCCCCCTTCAACTCCAGCGACAATTTCAGCGACGCCGCTTGGGCGCACGTACGCCGCGTCTGCGCGGCATACGTGCGCTTAGGCGGCGTACTTCCCGGCGGAAGCGGCGCTTCTGCACCCAAGCGGCGTTTCAGCACCCATCCGGCGTGCATCAGCCCGCGGACTGCGGGCACAGCACGTACACTGCTGCCCCGGCGGCCAGGTTGGGGATGCGGCCGTACATGCGGAGGCGGCGTCCGGTCTGGGTGTAGGTGAACCGGCGCTCGATGGTGAGACCCTGACGGGCGAAGAGGTCCTCCAGATCGGCCAGCGTGGTGAACCGGAGGTTGGGCGTCTCGTACCACGGGTACGGGAGTTCCTTGCTCACCGGCATCCGACCCCGCAGGAGGCGCAGCCGGTTCCGGTAGTAGCCGAAGTTCGGCACCGACACGATGAGCCGCTCCCCCACGCGCGCCATGCCGGCGAGCACGCGGGCGGGTTCGAGCATCGTCTGCAGGGTGCGCGACAGCACGACCCAGTCGTAGGAGCGGTCGGCCAGGTCGTCGAGCGCGGCCGGAATGTCGCGTTCCAGCACGGGAACCCCCCGCCGGATCGCCGCCAGCACGGCGTTCGGGTCGATCTCGACACCCGTGCCCGCGCAGCCCTTCTCGTCGATCAGCTGGCGCAGCAGATCGCCCTGGCCGCAGCCGAGGTCCAACACCCGGGACGCCACAGGGATCTGGTCGGCGACGAGGGCGAGGTCAGGACGCAGGAACGCGCTCACACGCCCACCTCCAGGGCCCGGTCGAAGAACGCCCGCAGCGTCGCATGATAGGTCGGGTCGGCCAGCAGGAACGAGTCGTGCCCGAACGAGCTGTGGATCTCGCGGAACGTCACCGGGAGGCCCGCGTGCTCGAGCCGGTTGACGATCCGCAGCGAGTGCGCCGTCGAGAAGCGCCAGTCCGAGTCGAACGACACCACCAGGTAGTTCACTGGCCGGGCGACCACGGCGTCGAGGACGCCCACGCGCGCGAAGGGGTCGAAGTAGTCCATCGACCGGCTCAGGTAGAGGTAGCTGAGCGCGTCGAAGCGCTCCAGGAACGCCTGACCCTGGTGGTCGAGGTAGCTCTCCACGGCGAAGTCGATGCCGAAGCCCGGCCGGTGCGCATCGAACTGCGGGTTGCGGCCGAACTTCTCGGTGAACGCGTCCTCCGAGAGGTACGTGATGTGCGCCATCATGCGCGCGATCGACAGTCCCGTGTCCGGGTTGACGCCGGCGGCGGCGTACTGGCCCTCCCGGAAGTCACGGTCGTCGGTGATGGCGCGGCGTCCCACCGCGGAGAAGGCGATGTTCTGCGCCGTCAGGCGGCTCGATGCCGCCACCACGAGCGCGTTCGCCACCTCCTCGGGGTGCTCGAGCGACCACTGGAGCACCTGCATACCACCGAGCGATCCGCCGAGGGCGGCCAGGAGCCGTCGGATCCCCAGCTGACCGCACAGCGCCCGGTGCACGGCCACGAAGTCCTCCATGACGAGCAGCGGGAAGTCGAGCCCCCACGCTCGGCCCGTCGCGGGGTTGACCGACGAGGGCCCCGTCGTGCCCTGGCAGCCGCCGAGCAGGTTGGCGCAGACGACGAAGAACCGATCGGTGTCGAGCGGCTTGCCCGGCCCGATCAGGTTGTCCCACCAGCCCGCACGCCGATCCCCCGCATGCCAGCCCGCCGCGTGTGCGTCGCCGGTGAGCGCGTGACAGATGTAGACGGCGTTCGCACCGGCGGCGTCCAAGCGGCCGTAGGTCTCGTACGCCACCTCGACGTCGCGCAACTCGCCCCCGTGGGTCAGCCGCAGGGGTGCGTCGGTGAAGAGCCGGACCGTCCGGGTCTGGACCAGGCCGACCGAGTCGGGGGCGTCGTGCGGGGTCACGCAGACAGCGCCCGGTCCAGGTCGGCGATGAGGTCGTCGGCGTTCTCGATGCCGATGCTCAATCGGACGCCCTCCGGCGCCACCCCGGCGTCCACCAGTTCGGACTCGCTGAGCTGGCTGTGCGTCGTGGTCGCGCTGTGGATGGCGAGGCTCTTCGCGTCGCCGATGTTGGCCAGGTGGCTGAAGAGTCCGAGGGCCTCGATGAACCGGGAGCCGCCCTCGCGGCCGCTCTTCAGGCCGAAACTCACCAGGCCGCCGTAGCCGCGACCCTCCAGGACCCGGTTGGCGACGTCGTGGTAGCGGTCGCCCGGCAGGCCCGGGTACTGCACCCAGGCGACCCGTTCGTCGGCGGCCAGGAACTCGGCCACCGCCAGCGCGTTCGCGCTGTGGCGTTCCATGCGCAGGTGCAGGGTCTCGAGCCCCAGCAAGATCTGGAAGGCGTTGAACGGCGACAGGGTTGCCCCCGTGTTCCGGAGCATGACCGTCCGCGCCCGGGTGATGAACGCGGCCGGGCCGGCGGCGTCCGTCCACACGACCCCGTGGTAGGCGCCGTCCGGGCCCGTCAGGTTGCCGAAGCGTTCGGCGTGCGCGGCCCAGTCGAAGGAGCCGGCGTCGACGATGACCCCGCCCATCGTCGTCCCGTTGCCGCCGAAGTACTTCGTGGCCGCGTGGACGACGATGTCGGCGCCGTGGTCGACGACCTGGCACAGGTAGGGCGTCGGCACGGTGTTGTCGATGATGAGCGGCAGCCCGAGCGCGTGCGCGGCCTGCGCCCAAGCCGGCACGTCGAGCACGTTCAGCGCCGGGTTGCCGACGGATTCGGCGAAGACGCACTTCGTCCGCGCGTCGACGATCGCGGCGAGGCCGGCGGGATCCTCCGGGTCGACGAACCGCGTCTCGATGCCGAACTGCGGCAGCGTGTGCGCGAACAGGGCGTAGGTGCCGCCGTACAGCTTCGCCGACGCGACGATGTTGTCGCCGGCGCTGGCCAGCGTCATCACCGCGTAGGTGATCGCGGACGCCCCGGACGCCGTCACCAACGACGACAACCCGCCCTCGAGCGCCGTCACGCGCTCTTCGAGCACCGCGTTCGTCGGGTTCATGATGCGCGTGTAGATGTTGCCCGGCCGGCGCAGCGCGAAGAGGTCGGCGGCGTGCTGGGTGTCGTCGAACACGTAGCTGGTCGTCTGGTAGATCGGCACGGCACGGGCGTTCGTCGTCGGGTCGGCGGACTCCTGCCCGGCGTGCACGGCAAGGGTCTCGAAGCGGCGTTCGGTCGTCACTGGTCCTCCACGGGTGCTGGCTCGCGGGTAAGGGTATCCGCGGAGAAGGGGAACCGTTCCACGATCTCGTAGCGGTTGGTGCGGTCGGTCAGGTGCGACTCGATGAGCAGCAGTTCGGTCGCCTCCCAACCGGGGGCGTCGAACGTGTCGAGCACGGTGAGCAAGCGGCGCACGTCGACCTTCCGGTGGGCCCGCGCCAGCGTCAGGTGGGGCGTGAACGCGGCCCCGTCGGTCCGGACGCCTGCGTGCCCGGCCGCGTTCCGCGATCGCACGGCCAGCGAGGCCAGGTCGGACGCCCCCTGCGTCACCCCGAGCCAGAGGTGACGGGCGGCGTCCGGGCTGCCGAAGACGCCACCCCGGCCGAGCTGCAACCCGAACGGCCGGGTTCGGGACGCCGCCGACGTCAGTCCCTCGACCAGGCGGTCGAGATGGCGATCGCCCACGGCGGCCATGAAGGCGGTGGTGAGGTGCCACGTCTCCGGCTGCGTCCAACGGAGGCGGGTCTCGGCTTCGCGCCGAGGCACGAGGAAGGCGTCCAACTCCTCGACGAGCGCGGGCGGGGGGACGATGGCGGTGAACAGGCGGGCACCCATGACGGGCCAGCCTAGGGCACAACGTATTCGTGCGAGATGTGAACAAATCGCTATCTGCGCACGGTGTGGCGTCTGCGCGCGGCTGCGAAACTGGAGCATCAACAGCCGGCGACAGGGGCGTCACCGGGCCGAACGAGGAGGTTTGGATGCGATTCAGGACACTGGTGGCCGCGGGCATCGCCGGGCTCTTGGTGCTGGCGGGGTGTTCGTCCCCGAGCACGACCACGACCGCTCCCACCGGGGGCACGACCACGTAGGCGACGGACGGCGGCTCCGGTGGTGCGGGCGGAGAAGTGGGCGTCTTCACGTGGTGGGCCGAGGGCTCGGAGAAGCTGGGCCTGGGCGAGTTGGAGAAGCTGTTCAAGGAGGAGTACCCCAACGACACCTTCGTCAAGCTGGCCGTCGCGGGCGGCGCGGGGTCCAACGCGAAGGCGAGGCTCGAGGCCGACCTCAACAACAACAATCCGCCGGACTCGTTCCAGGGCCACGCGGGCGCGGAGCTCTTCGACTACATCCAGGCCGGCCAACTGCAGCCCGTCAACGACGTGATCGAGGGCCTCGGCGGCTCGGCGGTGTTCCCGCAGGACCTGCTCGATCTCATCACGGTCGACGGCAACATCTACTCGGTGCCCTCCAACGTCCACCGCTCGAACATGGTGTGGGTCAACCCGGCCGTGCTCGAGAAGGCCGGCCTCGGCAAGGAAGCTCCCGCCGATCTCGACGCCTGGATCGCCGACATGGAGAAGCTGAAGGCAGCCGGCGTCGAGACGCCGCTCGCGGTGGCGACCGCCCCGTGGACGCAGCTCCATCTCTTCGAGAGCGTCCTGCTGAGCGAGCTGGGTGCCGACCAGTACAACGCCTTGTTCACCGACGGCGACTGGAACGCGCCCGAGGTGAAGGCCGCGGCCGAGAAGTTCGGCACGCTCCTCTCCTACGCCAACACCGGCGGCGCCGACGACTGGCCGGCCGCAACCGACATGGTCATCGACGGGCGTGCCGCCTACAACGTGATGGGCGACTGGGCGGTCGCGCAGTTCGCCTCGCGTGACATCGCCGAGGCCGACTACGCCTACTCGCCGACGCCGGGCACCGACGGCACCTTCTTGTTCCTCGCCGACTCGTTCACCCTGCCCGTCGGCGCGAAGAACCCCGACGGCGCCAAGGACTGGCTGAACCTCGTCGGATCCGCCGAAGGCCAGCAGGCGTTCAACATCGCGAAGGGCTCCATCCCGGCCCGCACCGACGTGCCCGCCAGTGCCTTCCCGACCTACCAGCAGTCGGCCATGGAGTCGTTCACCAACGACACCATCGCCTCGTCCATCACCCACGGTGCCGCCGTGGAGACGGCGTGGAGCGCCGACATCACCACTGCCGTCTCTCGGTTCGCGAGCGACCGGAACGTGGACGGCTTCGTGTCCGCGCTCGCCACGGCCGCGCAGGCGAACCGCTGATCGGCCTGTTCGGGGAAGGAGGCTCCGGACGCCGCCGGCGTCCGGGGCCTTCTCCCGGCTGACGAGGGGAAGAAGATCTGTGCGGAACAAGTGGCAGGGGCTGGCGATGGTCGCCCCGTCGATCCTGTTGGTGATCGTGTTCGTGTACGGCCTCATCGGCCGCAACGTGGCGACGTCGTTCGAGCGGGTCACGCAGCGCACGCTCGCCGGCAACGAGAAGGTGGTGAGCGAGGGTGGGCTCGCCAACTACGCCAACCTGCTCGGGGACGAGCGCTATCAGCACGCCCTGTGGAACCTGCTCGTGCTCACCGTCGTGTTCGTGGGCGGCACGATGGTCTTCGGCATCCTGTGGGCCCTGTTGCTCGAAAAGGGAGTGACCGCGGAGGGGTTCTTCCGCTCGGTCTACCTGTTCCCGATGGCCGTGTCGTTCATCGCGTCCGGCACCGTGTGGAAGTGGCTGCTCTCCCCCGGTATCGGCGACCACGAGGCGATCGGCCTCAACCGTCTCTTCCTCAACCTCGGCTTGCCCGGGCTGCAGAGCCGGTGGTGGTCGGATCCGGGAGCGTTCAACATGGCGGCCATGGCGCTGCCCGCGGTGTGGCAGTTGTCCGGGTACGTGATGGCGCTCTTCCTCGCGGGCTTCCGCGGTATCTCGGAGGACCAGCGGGAGGCGGCGCGCGTCGACGGCGCGAGCGAGTGGCAGATCTACCGGCACGTGCTGTTCCCGCAGCTCACCCCCATCGCCCTCTCGGCGCTCATCATCATCGGCCACATGTCGATGAAGACGTTCGACCTCATCTACGCCATCGCCGGCCAGAACAACTTCATCGCCGACGTGCCCGCCACGCTGATGTGGGTGCAGCTCTTCCAGCAGCGAAACGCGCCCATGGCCGCGGCGAACGCGACGATCCTGCTGCTCATCGTGGCGGTGGTCGTCGTGCCCTACCTCGTCTACACCAACCGCACCGAGAGGGTGGCCAAGCGATGACCGCCGTTGTTGCCGACCGGACCGACGTGAGCCCACGGCCGCGGCGTCGCGCGGCGACGCCCGGCCAACTCACATGGCGTTCGATCCGCATGGCGCTGCTCATCTTGTTCGCGGCGCTCGTGCTCATGCCGATCTACGTGGTTCTCGTGACCAGCTTCAAGGCCCCTGCCGACTTCACCGTCACCGGCGCCTGGGACCTGCCGGCCCGTTTCAGCACCACCGGGTGGGTCGCCGCCTGGCAGGCCCTGGCGCCGGCGCTGGTGCGGTCTTTGGCGCTCGGCGTCGTGGCTGCCGTGGTGTCGTCCTTCCTCGGGTCGATGAACGGCTTCGTGTTCAGCAAGTGGCAGTTCCCCGGGGCCAACGTCGTGTTCACGATGTTCCTGTTCGGCATGTTCATCCCCTACCAGGCCGTCATGATCCCGCTGCAGCAGCTGATGATCGCGATGAACTCCTCGCTGCCGTTCCTGACCGGCATCCCGACGCTGATCATCGCCCACACGATCTACGGCATCCCCATCTGCACGCTCATCTTCCGCAACTACTACGCCGCCGCCGTGCCGGACGAGATCCTCGAGGCGGCCCGGGTCGACGGCGCCGGCATGTGGCGGATCTTCTCCTCGATCGTGCTTCCCGTCTCGGCGCCTGCTTTCGTCGTGACCCTCATCTGGCAGTTCACGTCCGCCTGGAACGACTTCCTGTTCGCGCTCTTCCTCACCGACCGCAACACCGGACCAGTGACCTATGCGCTGCAGGAGTTGGCGTCCGCCCAGAACCCCGACTACTCGCGCATGATGGCGGGCGTGCTCGTCGCGTCCTTCCCGACGTTGCTGGTCAACTTCTTCCTGGGCCGGTACTTCGTGCGCGGCCTCATGAGCGGGTCGGTCAAGTAGGGCTGCGCCGGCGGCGTCCGGGCCGTGTGGGAGAATCGGGGCGACGAAAGGACACCCATGGGAACCCTCGAGGACCGACTCCACGGCGACATGGTGGCAGCCATGAAGGCGCGCGACACCACGCTCACCACCACCTTGCGCATGGCGATCGCCGCGCTGAAGAACGAGAAGGTGGCGGGCAAGGAGGCTCGCGAGCTGTCCGAGGACGACGAGGTGAAGGTGCTCCAGCGCGAGGTGCGCACGCGCAAGGACTCGGCGCAGGCCTACACCGACGGCGGGCGTCCGGAACTCGCGGCCAAGGAGCTCGCCGAGGCCGACGTGATCGGTGCCTACCTGCCCGCCATGCTCGCGGACGCCGACCTGGACGCCCTCGTCGCGGAGGAGGTGACCGCCGCCGAGGCGGCCGCCGGCGAGAAGCCGACGATGCGCCAGATGGGCCAGATCATCAAGGCCGTCAACGCGCGCGCCGCCGGGCGCGCCGAGGGGTCGGCGATCGCGGCCCGGGTGAAGGCCGCCCTGGCCTGATAGGACGAGGGCCCCAGGGGGCACTGACAGGGCGACGCCCAGGGCTTCCGCGGTGCGGGGTTCGTTGGTGGAGTGGAGTTCATCACCGAACTGAGGATCATCCGCGACACGACCACCTGCATCTGCGGGTCCGATCTGTAGGCATACCGCGGGATCGAGACCCTCGACCAGCCACGGCAGTTCGGCCACGAGTACCTGGGCGTCGTCAGGAACTCCCCCTTGCCCGACGCTGCGGAGGGCTACCAGGCCATGGACGAGCGCCGCGCCATCAAGGTGCTGCTCACGCTCGACCGAGTTCTGGCCTCACCAACCGACGCCGGTGTGCTCGGCGAGCTTCACGAGGAGTTCGTCCTGGACGCCGGCGTCGGCCGTCTGCGGGTGCGGGTCCTGGCGGCGGCGGTGGTGCCAGTACCCCCCGGAGCCGTGAGCGGCGGCGTCCGGGCCGGCGGCGAGCCACGCCTGGGTGCGCCAGCCGTCGTCGAGGTCGTCGGGGGCCCCGGTGCCGCCCATCTTGGTGGGGACCCAGCCGGGGTCGACGGCGTTGGCGAGGATGTCGAGGCGCAGGCGGGCCAGGGCGAGCATCAGGGCGGTGACGAGGAACTTCGAGTCCGAGTAGGACGCGGCGTCCGGGTGGGCGAAGTCGTAGCGGTCGATCTTCGGCGAACCGCCCCGATGCATGCTGCTGCTGAGGTAGACGTGGCGGCCGGCGTCCGGCAGAAGGGCGGTGAGTAGGTAGGGGGCGACGACGTTCACCGAGAGGACGGGCCCGTCCAGCACGCCGGCGTTGTGGATCACCGAGTCCGGCTGGCCGAGCCGGTTGACCTGCTCCGCGATGCCGCGGACCTCGTCCTGGTCGGACAGATCGCCATGGACGCCGCGGGCGCCGGCGTCCAGTAGGTCCTGGCAGGCGCTCAGCCGCGCTAGGTTGCGGGCGTGGACGATGACGTCGTGCCCCCCGGCGAGCAGCGCTTGCGCGGCGAGGCGTCCCAGACCGTCGGAGGAACCCGTGATGAGGATCGAAGCCATGCCGTCAGCCTAGACAACCGGCCGCGGGACGAAACGGCGGGGAGCGCTCCCCATGCCCTTCGTCGGTGGGCGGTTCTAGGCTGGCGTCACCACCCCACAGACAGGAGCAGACACATGACGATGGTCGGAGCGGACGTCGCGGAGCTACGGCACGTGGGCAGCGCCCCGGATCGTTGTTCACAGCGCTTGGTGGCGATCCGCGGGGCGTTGACGCGGGGACTCCCTCCTCGCCCTGGCGCGGTGGGGACGCGCAGAGGTTCCGGCAGCGCTGGAACGCGTAACTCGCTCCACGACTCACGGTGACCGCGGACACACGCGCGGCGGCCGCCCGGACCCTGGCGGCTGAGGCCGACGAACAGGAGCGGGCGTCCGAATCGGGCGGCAGCCGGCTGGGCGGGTCGGCCGGCAGCGCCGGCGGGCGGTCGGGCGACGCCTCCCCCAGACCGCTGAACTCGCAAACGAACACTCGCTCCTGCTCGTTCCCGAAGCCGGGCACACGAGCGCCATCACAACAGCCTGATCTGAAGGGTGCGGGGCCCCGAAGGGGGCAGTCTTCAGGAAGCGTCACCACCGTGACTGGGAGTCCGACGCAACAACAGCGGTGACCTGGAGTTGAGTCCGGCAGAGTGGTGTACGACCCGGTGATCTGAACCGTGTCGCTCCGGACGTGGGGGCGGTCATCGGGTGATTCTTCGAGAGATCTCTCACAACCGATCGAAGAAGGGCACCAACGATGACCGCTGTTTCCAGTATCGACGACCCTGCCCTGTTCCTGAACACGCTGCTCGGTCAGTCCTCCCCGGACCTGCTCCGGAAGCTGTTGGAGGGGTTCGTGAACA